>JBPCRS010000176.1:0-6026 GCA_050996575.1 Solirubrobacterales bacterium | reverse complement strand
TGCACTCGAAGGGCAAGCCGCTCGCGCCTGCGATCGACCTCGACACGCTCGCCGCCGGCACGCCCGGCTTCACCGGCGCCGACCTCGCCAATCTCGTCAACGAGGCATCCCTCCTCGCCGCCCGGCGCGGCAAGAAGACGATCGAGCAGGATGAGCTGGGGGAGGGGATCATGCGCGTGATCGCCGGCCCCGAGAAGAAGACGCGGGTGATGAGTGAGAAGGAGCGCCTGATCACCGCCTACCACGAGCTCGGCCACGCGATCGTCGGCCACATGCTGCCGAACTGCGACCCGGTCCACAAGATCTCGATCATCAGCCGCGGCCAGGCGCTCGGCTACACGATCTCGCTGCCGACCGAGGACAAGTTCCTGACGACCAGAGCGGAGCTGACCGACACGCTGGCGATGACCCTCGGTGGTCGCGCCGCCGAGGAGATCATCTTCTCCGAGATCACCACCGGCGCCTCGAACGACCTCGAGAAGGTGACCGCGACCGCAAAGCAGATGGTGATGCGCTACGGGATGTCGGAGCGGCTCGGCCCGCGGGTCTTCGGCCATGATCGTACACAGCCCTTCCTCGGCCGTGAGTTCTCCTCCGAGCCCGACTACTCGGACGAGATCGCCCGCGAGATCGACGACGAGATCCGCCGCGTCGTCGAGGAGGCACACCAGACCGCGAAGGACATCCTCACCGAGTATCACGAGTCGCTCGAGCGGATCTCGAAGATCCTGCTCGACCGTGAGACGATCGACGCCGAGCAATTCGTCGAGCTTCTCGCCGGCAAGCCCGAGGACGAGGTCTTCGGCGACGAGGAGGAGGAGGGCGAGCCCGTGCCGCCCGAGCCCGAGGCGGAGGCCGAGAAGCCCGCTCGAGAGACGCCGCGAGTCGCCCGACCGCCGCGCCCCGGATTCGCCGGCGGCAGCGCCGAGATGCGCGCCGACGAGAACTAGTGGGTCTTCCAGAAACGTTGTGCCTGAAACGGCGAGACGCAGGCGCCGGCTGGCAAGGACGCAGGGAGCCCGCACGGCAGCGCCATGTGGGCGACTGAGGACGTAGCCACGGCGGCGATCTGCGGCCGCCGTTTCGGGTGCAACGTTCCTGGGAGGCCCACTAGCGTCAATCGCGCGGCGGATTGAGCTCGCCG
The DNA here is from genome assembly GCA_050996575.1 of Solirubrobacterales bacterium. Taxonomy (GTDB): domain Bacteria; phylum Actinomycetota; class Thermoleophilia; order Solirubrobacterales; family 70-9; genus DASUSH01. Next base: position 4,882 of record JBPCRS010000176.1, on the reverse strand, counting down.
CTGATAGTCGGGATCGTCAACGTCACCCCCGACTCGTTTTCAGACGGGGGTGAGTTTCTCGATCCCGGCCAGGCGATCGAGCACGCCGCCGAACTCGTCCGCGACGGCGCCGACGTGCTCGACATCGGCGGCGAGTCGACCAGGCCAGGCGCGAACGCGGTCGCGGCCGCGGAGGAGTGTGAGCGGGTCGTCCCCGTCCTCGAGGGTCTCGTCGGCGCCGGCGTTCCGATCTCTATCGACACCTCCAAGGCGACGGTCGCCGAGGCCGCGCTCGACGCCGGCGCCGACTGGGTCAACGACGTCACCGCGCTGCGCGCCGACCCCGAGCTTGCAGGGCTCTGCGCCGAGCGCCGCTGCGAGGTCGTGCTGATGCACATGCTCGGCGACCCGCGGACGATGCAGGAAGATCCGCGCTACGACGACGTCGTCGAGGACGTCCGCGCCTTCCTCGCCGAGCGGATCGAGGCCGCGATCGCTGCCGGAATCGAGGAGAAGCGGATCTGGATCGACCCCGGAATCGGCTTCGGCAAGACGCTCGAGCACAACATCGAGCTGCTGCGCCGCCTCGGCCAGTTGCAGGGGCTTGGCCGCCCGATCCTCGTCGACACCTCGCGCAAGCGGTTCATCGGTGCGATCACCGGCCGCGAGGTCGACCAGCGGGTCGGAGGGACGGTGGCCGCGGACGTGCTCGCGGTCGCCAACGGGGCCGACGCTTTGCGCGTTCACGACGTCGCGGCGACGCGTGACACGCTGCGAACAGTCGAGGCGATTTTCGAGCCACGCGCCTGAGGCCTGCGGCTTGCCACTCGTCGTCAGTCGACGAATTCGCGGATCAGGCGGTTGACGTCCTCGGCACGCTCCTGGGGTACCCAATGCCCGGCTCCGGGGAGGATCTCGACGCAAACGTCGGGAACCCATTGCTCGAGCCCGTCCGTCAGCCCGGGGAGGAGGAACTTGTCGTCGCCGCCCCAGATAACCAGGGTGGGGACGTCGACACTCATCGATCTCATCGCCGCCTGGGCTTCGGCGGGCTGTCCGAACTGGACCTGCTCGCCCATCCGCGCGGCGCGGTAGTAGTTGAGGCCACCGGTCAGGGCGCCGGGCTTCGCCCACGCCTCGCGGTAGAGCGCCCGATCTGCCTCGTCGAGGTAGCCCTGCTCGATTCCACGACCGATCGACAACATCTCCATCGCCGAGAAGTCGCTGCCCCCCAGCAGGTTCTCGCCGAGCGGCGCTGGCTTCGAGAAGTCCTCCATGTAGCGGACTGCCTCGCGCTGGCGCGGTGTGCGCTCGAGCTCGCGGCCCCAGGTGAACGGCGGCGGCGCGTCGCAGATCACGAGCCGCTCGAGCAGCTCCGGGTACTTGATCGCGAACGCCCAGGAGACGATCCCGCCCCAGTCGTGGCCGGCGAGGGTGAATCGCTTCTCGCCGAGGTGCTCGACGAGACCGCGGACGTCGGCGAGCAGGTGGCGCATCCGGTAGGCCTCGGGATCCTGCGGGGCCGAGGATAGGTTGTAACCGCGCATGTCGGGGGCGACGACGCGATGGTCGCGGCCGAGGTCGGTGATCTGCGCGCGCCAGAGCCACCAGAACTGGGGGAAGCCGTGCAGCATCAGGATCAGCGGCCCCTCGCCGTGCTCGACGTAATGGAGCCGGACCCCGCCGCGCTCGAGGTAGCCGTCGGCGAACCCGGCCGCCGCACCGCTGGTCGGTTGCCGCCCCGCCTCGACGGTCGCTAGATCTCCCACGGGGCGAGTCTGCCATACGCTCCCGGCCGTGGAGACGCACCCCGACGAGCCCGAGCACAGGGTCGAAGTGGAGCTTCGCGGGCTCTCGATCTTCACCCATCACGGGGTCACCGAGGCCGAGCGCGAGATCGGCCAGCGGCTCGTGATCGATATCTCGTTCGACGTCCCCGACTGCGACGCTCTGCTCACCGATCGGATCGACGACACGGTCGACTACGGCGACGTTGCAGACATCGTCTCGCTGGCGGCGACCGAGCGCAGCTACAAAACGCTCGAGCGGCTCGGTCATGTGATCTGCGAGCGGCTCGGCGAGCGCTTCGGCTGCGAGTCGGTGACCGTGCGAGCGGCAAAGCCGGAGCCGCCGCTGCCGCTGGCGATCGAGGAGGTCGCGGTCGAGGTGACTCGGGTCGCCGCTGCCGAGGAGGAGCCCGGCGAGGCCGATGGCGAGGAGACAGGCTGACCGCTCGCGTCGGCTACCTCGGGCTCGGCTCGAACGTCGGCGAGCGCGAGCAGCATCTGCGGGGCGCGATCGCGCTGTTGCCCGAGCATGGCGTCACGGTCGAGGCCGTGTCGAGCGCCTACGAGACCGAGCCGGTCGGCGAGGTCACCGACCAGCCCGAGTTCCTCAACGCGGTTGTGCGGGTGAAGACGGCGCTCGAGCCCGAGCAGCTGCTCGATGCGTGTAAGGCAATCGAGGCCGAGCGCGGCCGCGGGCTCGCCGGCCCCCGCCCCGGCCCGCGCCCGCTCGACGTCGACCTGCTCCTGCTCGGCGAGATCGAGCTCGAGACGGAGCGCCTTGCCATCCCCCATCGGGAGCTCACCACCCGGCGGTTCGTGCTCGCGCCGTTGCTCGAGCTCGACCCGAAGCTGGAGCTGCCCGACGGGAGGCGGCTCGCCGACGCGCTCGAGCGGCTCGGGTCGGGCCAGCGGGCCGAGCGGGTCGGGTCGCTCGTCTAGCAAGCCTCCCAGCAACGTTGCACCCGAAACGCCGGCCGCAGATCGCCGTGGCGATTTACCCACACGGGAGGTGGGCGATTCCACGTTCGTGGGTTGGGTCTAGGCAGCCGTGCGGGCCGCGTCCGCCTCGCGCAGCGGCGCGAGCCAGGCATCGGGCAGGATCGGCGGGACCCTTCCCGGGTACTCGGGAACGACGCGCAGCGCCATCGCGCCCGAGGGGCGGGCCGAGATCAGCGGACGGAGATCGTCGAGCGACATCATCAGCCGCAGGCTGGTGCCGACCTGGAGGTCGCCGGCGTTGACCTGCTCGCCGCCGAGCGTGCCCGCGGCGATGTAGTCGTCGACGCGGGCGAGTATTCCGGGAAGCGCGGCGAGGTCCGCGCGCACGTTTTCATCGGTTCCCTCGTTGAAGCGGTTGGCCAGCGCGACGATCGGAGCCGCCGTCTTCACCGCGAGGCCGATCGGGATCCCGAGCTTGGCGCCCTCGGAGAAGCTCTCGAGCGGCGCCCGGTCTCGTTTCAGCGCCCACCAGAGCATTCGCCGCGCAGCCGGCTGCAGGTCCTCGTCGCCGAAGCGCTCGGCCTCCTCGACCGCCGCGCGCTCGCTCGGGTCGGCGGGGAAGAGTGGCGGCTCGGGCTGGATCCGGTCGAGCTCGCGGGCGATCTCCTTGCTGCCCTGGATCTTGCGGCCGTCGATCTTCAGAGCCGGCACGGTGACGCCTGGGAAGCCGAGCAACTTCAAAGCGCCCTTCGAGACGACCGGCATCAGGTCGGTTCGCTCGTAGGCAATGCCCTTGTGCTCGAGCATCAGCCGCGCGGTCAGCGCAGGATGCGATCCGGGGATGACGTAAAGACGCGCGTCCATTCTCATGCAGATGAGATCCAGCCGAACCGGACGCGAAGCGGAGGATTCGGCGTATTCATTCCAAGGCAACCATAATCCACCGATGCTTCTCGGAGTCGATGTCGGCAACACGCAGACGCACCTCGGCGCCTTCACCGAAGGTGAACTCGTCGAGCACTGGCGCTTCCAGACCCGCGCCGGAGCGACCGCCGATGAGCTCGCCGACCGTCTCGCCGGGCTGCTCTCGCTGCGCGAGATCCCGTTCTCGGAGGTGACGGCGCTGGTCGTCTCCTCGGTCGTGCCGCCACTCGGGATCGAGTACGCCCAGATCTGCAAGCGCTACCTCGAGGCCGATGCCCTGGTCGTCGGGCCCGGGATCAAGACCGGGATGCCGATCAAGATCGAGAACCCGCACGAGGTCGGCGCCGACCGGCTCGTCAACGCGGTCGCCGCCTACGAGCGCTTCGGCCAGGCCTGTGTCGTCGTCGACTTCGGCACCGGGATCAACTTCGACGTCGTCTCCGACGCCGGCGAGTACCTCGGCGGGGCGATCGCGCCGGGGGTCGAGATCTCGCTGACCGCCCTCGCCGAGCGTGCCGCTCGGATTCCCCGGATCGAGCTCGGCAAGCCCGAGGCGGCGATCGGCCGCTCGAGTCGCGCCGCGATCCAGTCGGGGGTCGTTTACGGCTTCGCCGGTCTGATCGACGGCATCGCCCGCCGGCTCGAGGATGAGATGGGGGAGGGCGTCGAGTTCATCGCCACCGGTGGGCTCGCGCAGTCGATCGTGCCCTATTGCGAGACGATCGAGCAGGTCGACGACCTGCTCACGTTGAAGGGCCTACGGTTGATCCATGAGCGAAACGAGTAGCCACAACACAACGCGCCCGGCGCTCACGGAGCCGTTCTCGATCGGCGATGTCCGGATCGAGAATCGCGTGCTGCTCGCTCCGTTGGCCGGCATCGGCAATTGGTTCGTCCGGCTTCAGGCCCGCCGCCACGGCGCCGGGATGGCGGTCTCGGAGATGGTCTCGAGCTTTGCGATCCGCCACGGAAACCGGCGCACGCTCGAGGAGATGCTGCGGATCGACCCCGCCGAGCATCCGGTCGCGGTCCAGCTCTTCGGCCCCGACCCCGACGTGATGCGCGGCGCCGCGGCGACCGTCGCCGAGGCGGGCGCCGACATCGTCGACCTGAACATGGGCTGCCCGGTTCCGAAGGTGCTGAAGACGGGCGCCGGCGCAGCGCTGATCGCCGAGCCCGAGCGCGCCGTCGCCGTCGCCCGCGCGGCGCGCGAAGGCTCCGGCCTGCCGGTCGCGGTCCAGGTCCGCTCGGGG
>JBPCRS010000172.1:0-4828 GCA_050996575.1 Solirubrobacterales bacterium | reverse complement strand
CCGAGGCCGAGCGGCGCTCGGCGAAGCTGATCGCCGAAGCCGAGGCAAAGGCTGCACGCACCGTCGAGCTGGCCGAGCTGCAGGCCCGCGAGCGGGTCGAACGGGCCCGCAAGGCACTCGAGGACCTCGGCGTCGCGCTGGGCAGCGATGACTACGGCCGCGTGTCGGGGACCGAGGACGTCGAGCCCGCCGCCGTGGAGACGGAGCCCGTGGTCGCGGTCGAGGAAGCCGAATCGCGCCAGGCCGCCGAGGACGGGGAGGCGCTCGAAGTGAAGGCCGAGATCGCGGAGGGCGCGGCCAAGGTGGAGCCCGATCCGGAGCCGCTCGAAGAGGAGGAGGCGCCTGCGCCCGAGACCAGCCCGAGCACCGAGGATCTGATCGCACAACTCAGGAGCGGCGTCGGCGAGGCCGTCGCCGACACCGGCGGTGACGCTGCAGCCCGCCTCGTCGCGATGAATATGGCGCTTGACGGCGCCTCGCGAGACGAGGTCGACCGCCACATCGCCGAAGGCTTCGAGGTCAGCAACCGCGAGGCGCTGATCGACGAGGTCTTCGAGCGCGTCGGCAGTTAGCGGCGCTCGTCGGAGGCGAACGTCCCCGGCGGCCGTCCCGCACGCGCTTCTGACGTGTATGCCGTCATGTCCTGTGACCAGAACTCGACGACGTTGCCGTCGGGGTCGGTGACGTAGATCGCCTTCCCGGGCCCGAGCTGGATCGGACCCTCGACATCGGCACCGAGCTGCTCGAGCCGGGCGAGCAGCCTGTCAACCTCGGCGTCGGCGACGTGAAAGGCGAAGTGGACGTGAGCGCCGCCGCGGCCACCCGCGAGCCCGACCTGCGGCGTCCACAGCCCGAGCCTGGCCGTCTCGCCGATCAGATACCAGTAGCGGCCCTCGCGGCCCTCGCCGTAAAGTGTCTCCTCGAAGCCGAGCAGCTCTCGGTAGAAGGCCCGCGACGCCTCCAGGTCCGAGACCTCGAGTACGAGCTCGGAGATGCCGCTGGCGCTAGGGGCCTCACTCATCCGGCCGAGGCTAGAGCCTGGGCGAAGCGGGCCACGAGCGCAAACGGCTCGTCGACGATCTGGTGCCAGGTGGCCCGGATCACCGTGTAACCAAGTGCGGCAATATCGACGTCGCGGGCGCGATCCCGCTCGAAGGCGTGGCGCGATGAGTGGTAGCGGAAGCCGTCGACCTCGACCGCGAGCCTCTGTTGTGTCCAGACGAAGTCGACCTCATGAGCGCCGAGGCGGGTATTGACTCGAGGCAGGGGGAGCTTCGCAGCGCGGATCAGGGCGAGAAAGCGGCGCTCAGCATCGGAGCGCGTGAGCGCGGCCTCGCTTGCGGGGTCGACGAGGGGGCGGAGCCTGCTCACTCCTCGGTGCCGAGGGTGACGGGCGATAAGGGATCGCAGCTGTTCGGGTCGCGCTAAGCCGAGGACATGCGCCTCGTTGATCGCCCGTTCCACCCTCGGCGCATCCTCCTCCGAAGCGAAGTCGAGGAGGGCGCGTGCGGGGGTCGTGACGGGGATCCCGAGGCGCCTCGTCACTTCGTCGTCGGGCAGAGATTGTGTTCGGTGGATCCGAATTCCCGGCTTGGGACCGGGATTGCGACCGGCCACGAGGATCGAGACCGGGCCCGCCCGACCCGCTTTCAAGATTCGCCATATCCGGCAGCCGTCGGCGTAGCTGACAAACGCGGAGTCACCGCAGGCAAGAACCGCCGCCAGCTCATCCGAGAACTCGGGAAGCGCCTCGTGGCCTAGCCGGTAGACGCCTCTGTGCTTTGCGATTAGACGGCCGGACTTGAGCCAGCTGTCGATTGCATCCGGACCCAGCCCACAAGCCCGTAGCTGGCGGCGAGCGATGTTCCCTTTCTGCCGCCCGGCGATTACCGATATCAGACGCTGCCGAGAGGCCGAACTGTCGGAAACTCGACGCGAAGGGTCCAGGCCGTTCTCGGTGTCGCGCTTGCCGCGCATGCCACGGTTAAGTCGTCAAGCGATCCTTCTCGCCCCCTCGATGACGTGTTGCCGGCGAAATTGGGAATGCGCTCGGTCCCGCCTCCCTTCGGTGCGCTGTTTTTCCCTAATCGACGCTCGAAGGCCCGGTTGAAACGCCCGATCCCGCCCGTACACTTGTTCGCAGTGCCGGCGTCAGACAGAATCGTCGTATCCGGCGCCCGTGAGCACAACCTCAAGGGCGTCGACGTCGTCCTGCCCAGGGACGCGCTCGTCGTCGTCACCGGTCTCTCCGGGTCGGGCAAGTCGAGCCTCGCCTTCGACACGATCTACGCCGAGGGCCAGCGCCGCTACGTCGAGTCGCTCTCCGCCTACGCGCGCCAGTTCCTCGGCCAGATGGACAAACCCGACGTCGACTCGATCGAAGGCCTCTCGCCGGCGATCTCGATCGACCAGAAGACGACCTCGCGCAACCCGCGCTCGACCGTCGGCACGGTCACCGAGATCTACGACTACCTGCGCCTGCTCTGGGCGCGGATCGGCAAGCCGCACTGCTTCAACTGCGGCGAGCCGATCGCCGGCCAATCGCTGGAGCAGATCACCGACCGCGTGCTCACGCTCGAGGAGGGGACGCGGTTCATGGTTCTGGCCCCGGTCGTCCGCGAGCGCAAGGGCGAGTACGGGAAGATGCTCGAGGAGATGCGCGGCCAGGGCTACGCCCGCGCCGTCGTCGACGGCGAGCTGCGCCGGCTCGACGAGGACATCGTCCTCGACAAGAAGTTCAAGCACGACATCTCGATCGTCGTCGACCGGCTGGTGATGAAAGAGGGCGTGCGCAAGCGGCTCTCGGAGTCGATCGAAGCCGCCTCGCAGCTCGCCGACGGCCTGATCGAGGTCGAGATCCTCGAGGGTGGCGGCGCGGCGCCATCGAACGGAACGCCCGGCGTCCAAGTGCTGAGCGGGCCCTCTGCCGGCAAGCGCGGCGAGACGCTGCTGTTCTCGGAAAAGTTCGCCTGCCTCAACTGCGGCTCCTCGATGCCCGAGCTCGAGCCGCGGATCTTCTCGTTCAACTCACCGCACGGCGCCTGTGAGCGCTGCCACGGGCTCGGCTTCCAGCGCGTCATCGATCCCGACCTGATCGTCCCCGACCCGACACTCTCGATCACCGACGGCGCGCTGCAACCGTTCACGCGTTCGGCCTCGATGTATCACCGGCGGCTGATGGAGACGGTCTCCGAGGCCTACGACATCGACACCGAGACGCCGTGGCAGGACCTGCCCGATGACGATCGCGAGCTGCTGCTCGAGGGCACCGGCGACGAGCGCCACACGGTCAGCTACCGCAACCGCTACGGCCGCAGGCGCAGCTACCGGGTCCGCTTCGACGGCATCCTGCATGGGCTCGAGCGTCGCTACGAGAACACCGACTCCGACAACACCCGCGAGCGAATCGAGGAGTGCATGGCGCTGAGGCCGTGCCCCGACTGCGGTGGTGCCCGGCTACGGCCTGAGAGCCGCGCGGTCACGGTCGGCGGGCTCGGCGTCCACGAGTACTCGGCGCTCTCGGCGAGGGCGGCGCTGGTCTGGGTCCGCGAGCTCGAGATGACCGAGACCGAGCGCGCGATCGCGAAGCTCGTCGTCCGCGAGATCGAGGAGCGGCTCTCCTTCCTCGACGCGGTCGGGATCGGCTACCTCTCGCTCGACCGCGCGGCGACGACGCTCTCCGGCGGCGAGGCGCAGCGGATCCGGCTGGCGACGCAGATCGGCTCGAGCCTGGTCGGCGTCCTCTACATCCTCGACGAGCCCTCGATCGGGCTGCACCAGCGCGACAACGAGAAGCTGATCGGAACGCTCGAGCGCCTCCGCGACCTCGGCAACACGGTGATCGTCGTCGAGCACGACGAGGGCACGATCCGCGCCGCCGATCACGTCATCGACCTCGGCCCGGGCGCCGGCGAGCACGGCGGCCACATCGTCGCCGAGGGAACGCCGAAGCAGGTGACGAGGATGGCGGAGTCGCTGACCGGGCAGTACCTCGCGGGCAAGCGCTCGATTCCGACCCCGGAAGCACGGCGGACGAAGCGCGGCGAGATCGTCGTCCGCGGCCCGCGCCAGCACAACCTCAAGGGCACGGACGTCGCCTTCCCGCTCGGCGTCTTCACCTGCGTCACCGGGGTCTCGGGCTCGGGCAAGTCGACCCTGGTCAACGAGATCCTCTTCCGCGCCGTCGGCAATCGCCTCCATCGCGCCCGCCAGCGCCCCGGCGCCCACAAGGGGATCGACGGCGTCGAGCAGGTCGACAAGATCATCAATATCGACCAGTCGCCGATCGGCCGCACGCCGCGCTCGAACCCGGCGACCTATACCGGGATCTTCGACCACATCCGCGAGCTGTTCACGAAGACGAAGGAGTCGCGGGCGCGCGGCTACAAGCCCGGCCGGTTCAGCTTCAACGTCAAGGGCGGCCGCTGCGAGGTCTGCAAGGGCGACGGCCAGATCAAGATCGAGATGCACTTCCTGCCCGACGTCTACGTCCCCTGCGAGCAGTGCCACGGCCGCCGCTACAACCGCGAGACGCTCGAGGTCCGGTTCAAGGGCAGGAACATCGCCGACGTGCTCGAGATGTCGGTCGGCGAGGCGGTCGAGTTCTTCGAGCACATCCCGAAGATCGGCCGGCGGCTGCGAACCCTGCACGACGTCGGCCTCGACTACGTCCGCCTCGGTCAGCCGGCGACGACGCTCTCGGGCGGAGAGGCGCAGCGGGTCAAGCTCGCCAGCGAGCTCTCCAAGGTCGCTACCGGCGACACCCTCTACATCCTCGACGAGCCGACCACCGGCCTCCATTTCGCCGACGTCCAGCGCCTGCTCGAGG
>JBPCRS010000070.1:0-15409 GCA_050996575.1 Solirubrobacterales bacterium | reverse complement strand
GCGTGCTCGATGTGGGTTTTGGTCTCGGCGGCACGGGCGAGACGTTCGGGCGGGAGCTGCGCGGGGCCTCGCTTACTGGGATCGACGTCGCTCCCGGTCCACTCGCGCTCGCCCGCCGGCGCGTCGCCGGGACGGGCGAGAACTCGATCGAGTTCGTCGAGGGAGACGCTACGCGGACGAGGTTTCCCTCCGCCGGCTTCGACCGCGTGCTCGCCACCGAGAGCCTGCTCTACATGTCGCGTCTGCGGTTCTTGCGCGAGGCGGCGAGACTGCTCGACGAGGCCGGCCGCCTGGTCGCGGCCGAGTTCCTGCTCGCCGGCCCGTCGGTCCCACGCCGCCTGCCCGTCCTCCTCACCGAATCGCGGCACCTCGGCTTCATCGGCCGAAGCCACGTTCCGATCACGGTCGGCGCTTACCGCGCGCTCGCTCGCTTCGCCGGCCTCGTACTGGTCGGCGCCGAAGACATCACTGCCTCAACCCTGCCCACCTACGAGGCTCTGCGCGCGGTCATCGACGAGCAGGGCTGGCCGGATTCCGCGAACCGCGCGATCGACGCGATCGAGCGGATGAGCACGACCGGAATCGTCCGCTACACGCTGCTCACATTCGAGCCGCGTCGCCGGCGGCGCTGAAGCCGAGCCGGGGGTAGCTGCGCCCGATCACTCCGCGGACGGCCTCCATCTGCGCCGCCAGGAAGTCCTGATCGCCGCCGGCGTGGCTCGTGCCACCGAACATCACGGTATGGAAGGCGTCGTCGTCCTCCCAGTAGGCGATCAGCAGCTTCGCGTCAAGCACGGTCGGGATGAAGCTCACGGGCCATTCCGGGCGCGGACACGGGCGGCCGAAAGATCGTCGCCAGATCGGGTCGACGACTGAGTTGTCGGCGAGGCGCGCCGCGCCCTTGGCGCCGGACTCGTAGGTGCTGGCGACTTCGACGTTCCTCATCTCGACCGCGTGCCACTCGCTCGCGCCGATTCTCTCCGGCCCGCCGACCCGCGTCGGGATCTCGTCGAGCTCGAACGCCGAGTACGGCTTCGCCACCTCGTAGGGGACGCCGTACATCCAGTTCGAGAACCAGTTCCAGTCGGACTCGCCGAGGCGGATCAGGTCGTCGAACGCGACCTCCGAGCCGGCGCCACCGGCGGTGACGTAGCCGAAGGGCCGCGACCACGAATGCTTCGGCGCATCGAGCTGGTAGTAGCCGAGAAACACGTTGAACCAGTGCGACTCGGGGTCGGTGTAGAGGCCCGGCCCTCCGTTCTCGGGACGGCCGACGCAGGCAACGGTATTGAAGACGAAATCGGGGTGGTCGGGGAACATCTCACGCTTGACGATCGAACCGACATCGGCAAGGGAGGTTTCGCGCTCGTCGACGTAGACCCGGAGGACCGAGGGCGTGCAGAGCTGAGTCCGGCCGAAGCCCGTCTCCGAGAGGACCGGCTCGTCGACGATCGTGCTTCCCCCGATCGAGCCGATCGCAGGCGAGGAGCGCATCAGCACCTTGCGGTCGAACTCGAAGACCTCGCGCCAGTCGTCGCCGCCGCCCGGGGGGTTGATCGAGAAGTGCCCCGAGCACCAGAGCTCGCCGCTGAACATGTCCATCTCGATCTCTCCGCGGGCTCGCACGAACGGCCATTCGACGTCGAAGTCGGACTGGCCGTCGGTCGGGGTGAAGACGCGATCGAAGAACTCGCGGCCGCGTACCGCCAGCGCGACCCTGATCGAGTCGAGCGAGGGGAAGGAGCAGCGCAACTCGAGCCCCGGGCCGACCGCCATGTCGTGGGTCGGGCCGGGCACGCTCATGCGATTCCGCGGACGTCCCAGGCCAGGCCGAGGCGCTCCATCGCCCGGATCACCGAGCCGGTCGGGTCGAACTCCCACCAGCGCAACGTCGGACTCGCGGAGCGAGGGAACGCGTGGTGGTTGTTGTGCCAACTCTCGCCGAGCGTCACCGGGGCCAGCCAGAAGACATTGGTCGAGCAGTCGTCGGTCTCGAAACGCCTGTGGCCGAAGAAGTGGCCGACGGAGTTGATCGCGAAGATCGCATGCTGGAAGAGGAAGATCCTGACGAGACCGCCCCAGAGCAGAGCGCTCAGGCCGGCCTCGAGCGAGCCGCCGAGTCCGAGCCCGAGCGCGAACGGGATCGCGAAGCTGAGCGCGACACAGGCGAGAAAGGCACGCTCGACCGCGACTAGGCCGCGGTCCTCGATCAGATCGGGGGCGTAGCGCTCCTTCTCGGCCTGGCCCTGAGCGAGGAACAGCCAGCCGACGTGCGCGTGCCAGAGTCCGGCGAGCACGCCGTCCTCGCCGTGGGGGGAGTGCGGGTCTCCCTCGACGTCGGCGTGGGCGTGGTGCTTTCGGTGGTCGGCGACCCACTCGATCACCGAGCCCTGCAACGCCATCTGGCCCAGCGCGGCGAGCGCGATCGAGATCGGCCGGTGGGTGCGGTAGGCGCGGTGGGTGTGGAGACGGTGGAAGCCGAGCGTGATCCCGAGGCCGACGAGGACGTACATCGCGCCCATGATCGCCAGGTCGAGCCAGCCGACAGCGTGCTCCCAGAGCAGCACGATCGCCGTCAAGCAGAGGAGCGGGACGAGGATTACGTCAAAGGCGAGCGCCGCCCTCTTCCTCGCGCTCACGCCTGGCTCGTCGTTACCCCCCGGCACCTGCTCACCCCTTCGTCGCTGTCGCCCGAACCCTACGGTGTCCGAGCATGGATGCAAGACCTCGAGTGGCGGGCCCGGAAATCACACGGCCTTGGTGCTGGGTGCATGGACCAGCGCCGCCAGGCAGCCGTGCCGAACAGACCGGGTGAGCCCGACGTTCTCAGTGGCGCGAAGCTCGAGGACCTTGAGGGCGTCGGCCCGGACCGGGTCGTCGCACTCTGCTACGAGCGCGGGCTGCGCGCGGCCGAGGCGTTGCGTTGGAGTAGGGAGCTGGACGCGCCGTTGCGCGTCCGCGTGCGCTAGTCGCGCCCCACTAGCCGCCGCACCTCCCCCAGCGCCACCTCCGGCCGCTCGAAGACATCGTCGCGCGTGTAGCGGCGAAACTGATCTCCTCGTGCATAGGCCTCGCGCTCTCTCCTTCGATCCGCCTCCCAGGCGTGGCGCGAGGAGTGGTACGTGTAGGAGTCGAGCTCGATCGTGACCTTGAGCTCGGGCCAGCGGCAATCGACCAGGTGAGAGCCGGCGCGCGTGTTGGTTGCCGGGAGCGGCAGCCCCTCCGCCTCGAGCAGCTCGAGAAAGCGCCGCTCCAGCCCCGAGAGCGCGACTTTGGTCTTGCCGGCGGCGATCTCGCGGAGCTTCGCGGCCCCCGGCGAGTTCGGCCTTCGCGCCAGCACCGCCTCAAAGTGGCGCGGTGCGGTGGGGTGAATCACCCGGGCCTCGTGGCAGAGAAGGGCGAGCTCGTCGGGCTCGAGATCTGCGGCGAGGTCGACGATCGTCCTGGGAACGGTCGTGGTCGAGATCGCGCGGACGACGGTGACGTCGACGGGATCGATCCCGACCCTGGCGCGGACGGTGCGAATGCCGGCGATCCTCCTCTCAGTCGGCGTCAGGACCTCGGGGATCCGCGGGGCCCGCTTGATCAGGCGGTGCAGGAAGGAGGCTGAGTAGCCGCGAGCGCGCGACCCCGCGCCGCAGGCGAGGACCGCCGCCATCAACTCCGCCTCCTCCCCTTGGGCCACGTGGCCCACCTGGTAGACGCCGGGGTAGCGGGAGATCAGAAGGCCCTTTCTGATCCGGCGCTCGAGCTCTCGCGCGCTCACCCCGGCGGCGAGGAGCTGCTTTCGGGTCGCGCTTCCTCGCTGTCCTGATGCGATTCGGGCGAGGATCATCTCCGCCGTCCTGTTCTGACCACCCATACGGTGGTCAAAGCAGGACGGCGGGCGTTTTCTCCCCCCGCTTGGTTGCGCGTGGCTTGCGGCCGAGGTTGGTCACGTCGTATGAGGGCGAAACCGTTCAAGCCCGCGGCCATCACGCCCGATAATCAACCGATGGCCTTCGACATCGACTCCGCCCTGCGCTACGTCGTCGAGCGCGAGGGGTCGGACCTGCACATCAAGGTGCCCTCGCCGCCGGTTGCGCGGGTGCATGGCGAGCTGATCCCGATCGAGGGCGCCGAGCCGCTCACCGGCGCCGACACCGAGGCCGCGCTCGAGCACCTGACCCGCGAGCGCGACCAGAAGCTCGCCCAGGACTTCGCCGAGCAGGGCGAGGCCGACTTCTCCTACGAGCTCAAGGGGGTCTCGCGCTTTCGCGTCAACGCCTTCCGCCAACGCGGCGACGTCTCGATCGTCTGTCGCGCGATCCCCTACCAGGTGCGAACGGTCGCCGATCTCGGCCTGCCCGAGGTGATCACCAAGCTCGCCGAGGAGCAGCGCGGGATCATCCTCCTCACCGGGACGACGGGGTCGGGCAAGTCGACGACGCTGGCGGCAATGATCGACCACATCAACGCGTCGCGGGCGCGGCACATCGTCACGCTCGAGGACCCGATCGAGTACCTGCACCGCGACAAGCGCTCGATCGTCAATCAACGTGAGGTCGGCGCCGACACCGAGAGCTTCGCCCGCGCGATGCGCCGCATCCTGCGCCAGGACCCCGACGTGATCCTGATCGGCGAGATGCGCGACGAGGAGACGGTGCGGACCGCGCTCTCGGCGGCCGAGACCGGGCACCTCGTGCTTTCGACTCTCCACACCCTCGACGCGACCGAGACGATCAACCGGATCATCGACTTCTTCCCGCCGCACCTTCAGCAGCAGGCCCGGGTGATGCTCGCATCGACGCTCAGGGCCGCGGTCTCGCAGCGGCTCGTGCCGACGGCGACCGGCGGCGGCCGCGTCGCGGTTGCCGAGATCCTCGTCGTCACCGGCCGCGTTCAGGACCTGATCCTCAATCCGAAGGAGACCGGCAAGATCACCGAGGTGATCGCCGAGGGCTCCTACTACGGAATGCAGACCTTCGACCAGGCGCTGCTCGGGCACGTGATGGAGGGCCGGATCACCGAGGAGGTCGCCTATGAGGCGGCGACGAGCCCGCACGACTTCAAGCTGATGCTCTCGGCCCAGGGCCAGAGCGCGAGCGGGATCGAGCAGGTCGTACAAAACGACGGCACCGGCGGGCTCGCGAGCGGCGACGATGCCCCGGTCGAGACGCCGACGCGCCCGTCGTAAGCGCCCCGGAGAGGCACTTCAGTTCGTAAAGCATTGCGCTAAGATCGGTTGCGTATGGATCCGACGTGTCCGGTCTGCAGAACCGCCGAGATCATCTCCGGCAAGTGGACTCTGCTGGTCATCCGCGACCTCGCCGACGGCAACCGCCGCTTCTGCGAGCTCGAGCGCTCGCTCGCCGGAATCAGCCCGCGGACTCTCTCGCTGCGCCTGCGCGCGCTCGAGGAGCACGGCATCCTCGCCCGCAACACCTATCCCGAGGTCCCGCCCCGGGTCGAGTACGCGCTGACCGAGAAGGGCGACGCGCTCGTGCCGCTGATCGACGACATGCGCAGCTACGGCGACCAGTGGCTGCCGGTCTCTCAGCAGTCCGCCGCCGCGCTCAGCGCCTGATCCTGCAAGCGCCCGTGCAGGCGTGCCTGCGGGCCGTAGTTTTGAAGGACAGCGCCCCCGACCGGGGAAACCGCCTTCCGTGCGTGATCTCGTCGTCAGGGAGTCGCTTCGAAACCTCGCCCAGGAGGCGTCCGATCGCTTCCGCGAGCTCGTCCGCTCCGGCGAGGAGGTTCCATACGAGGTGCTCGAGCCTGGCCAGGGCTCACCGCTCGCGACCTACGCGCCGCTGAGCGAGCGCTTCATCCGTGAGCGGACCGCGCTCGTCGCCCGCCTCGACGCCTTCGGTCCCGCCAAGGCCGCGATAATCGGCGCCGGCCTCACCCGCAACTACCTCGAAGCGCTCAACCTCGACCCCGTCCCGAGCGAAGGTCGCCGCGCCGAGGACACGATCGTCGCCTTCCTCTGCCGGCTCTGGGACGGCCGCTCCGATTTCGCCTTCGATAGCAACCGCGTCGAGGAGGCGATCAACGAGCTCGAGGACTCGGCCGATGCCGATCTTGACGAGGTCGAGGTAGTCGTTCCGCTTATCGGCCTGAAGATGACCAGCTCCCGGCTCGAGCTCGCCGGAGCCACGGTCGTCCGCTCCGACGTCGTCGAGGCGCCGCCCGAGGCCTCCTCGCCCGAGGGCGGAGGCCGCGCCGGCTGGGAGCCGCAGTTCCTGCTGACGACCCGCTGCAAGATCGAGGAGATCGAGCCCGACGGCGACGAGGAGTACGAGCCCTCCGCCACTCCTCTCGCCGAGCGCTTCCGCACCGTGATCACCGCACTTCGCCTGTTCAAGCCCGGCGGCGTCGGCCTCGGCCCGCACGCCTGGATTCGCACCGGCGGTGGCCGCTGGCGGCGGATCGCAACCGGTTCCGGTAGGCCGCGGCCCGGCGCCTATCGTCTCGCCGACTCCGAGCTTGGCGCCCTCTCCGGCCTCTCACGCGCACTGGAGCGCGGCACCGGCGCGCCGAGCGCCCTTCCCCGCGCCGTCTCGCGCTTCGAGGCCGGACTTGCCCGCGACGCCGTGCTCGAGGCGCTCAACGACCATCTGCTTGCCCTCCGATTCCTGCTCGAGGGCGACGGGCCGGCGAAAACCGATATGGCCTGGCGGGTCGCGGCGCTCTGCGCCGAGCCCGGCGAGCGCGATGGCGTCCGGGCGACGATCGACCGCGCCCAATCGCTGGAGCGCGAGCTCTGGAGTGGCGAGCCGGCGCTCGGCTACGACGGGCTGACCCCGCTCGACGTCGCCTCCGAGATCGAGGACTTCACCCGCGCGATCCTCCGCGACGCCGCCTGTGGCCACCTCGGCACCGACCTGCGCGCGACCGCCGACGAGATCCTGCTCGCCGACGGCCTCGCCGCCGGCGAGGGCTCGCGCTCGCAACGCGGTGAGACCTCCGAGTGGGGAATGGGCGAGGTGCCCGAGATCTTGATCGAGCAGGTAGACGAGCCCGCGCCGGCCGCGCCGGCCGCGCCGACCGAGGTTCGCGCCGAGCGTCCGCCGACGATCGAGCTCGAGGCCGTCGACGAGCCGATCGAGGCCGAGCTCGCCGAGATCGAGGGCAAACAGCAGGAGCTCGACGTCGACAACGAGTCCGTCCCGCCGCGTACACGCGACGGCTGGACGCCGTTCGTGCTCGAGGGTGGCGGCGAGGTCGACGAAGCGCACGAGCCCGAGCACGAGCCCTTGCAGGAAACGCAGCCGCCGGCGCCGAAGGACGAGCCCATGGAACCTGCATTTGCACACGAAGACTGGATGGCCGAGGCCGCGCCGGGCGGGGACACGCTCGACTTCCCCAGGCGCGGGCCGGCGATGCGCCTGCTCGACCAGCGCCCCGAGGAGCGCAAGGCGATGCGCGAGCGCGTCTCCAACCTCTTCCCGGACCCCGAGACGACAGACTGGTCGATCGGCGAGCTCGCCGACGAGCGCCGCCGCCGGGCCGAGCAGTAGACCGGCCGCGATCAGCTCGCGACGAGCGTCTCCCGGGCGGCTCGACCGCCCGAGGCCGAGCGTTCGCGCAGCGCCGAGAAGCGGACGAGGGATCCGCGGTCCTCGTCCCACAGCTTCAAGCGCAGTGCATCGACGCTGCTGCGAATCGTGACCACGGGGGTGTTCGCGAACATCGGCTGCTCTGAGTGCGCTGCGCGGAGGTGGTAGTTCGGGATCTTTGCGCTGAGGTGATGAACGTGGTGGAAGTTGGCGTTGCCGACGGCCCAGGCGAGGGCGCGCGGGAGCTCGAGGTAGGAGCTGCCCTGCAGCGCGGCGAGCTCGAACTGCCACTCGTCCGCGGCCTCGTAGTAGGTCTCCCCGTACTGATGCTGGATGTAGAGCATCCAGGCCGCGACGGCTCCGCCTGCCACCAGGGTGGTGCCCTGGATCAGCAGGAAGGTCTCGAAGCCGATCATCGCGCTCCAGCCGATCGCCCATGCCGCGAGCGCGAGATTGGTCAAGACGACCTGAGCAGGATCCTCTTCGACATTCCCCGCTGCGGGAAGCGGCGCTCGAAGAGGAAGACCAGGCTCGGCCCGACGAGCAGCATCAGCAGCGGATTTCTGTACGCGCGATAGCCGAGCCGGCGGCGCGGCGAAGCGCTCTCGTACTCGGCGCGAGTCATCGTGTTGATCTCGCCCGGTCCCCGGTGGTCGAGGTTGCCGGTGTGGGCGTGATGGAGGCTGTGCTGACGCTGCCACCAGCGGTAGGGCGTAAAGAGGAGGAAGCCGAGCATGTAACCCCAGCGAGTGTTCGCCGCCCGCGACTCGAACATCGAGTTGTGGGTGAGATCGTGAAAGAAGGAGTACATCCGCACGAGGAGGACGGTCGCAACCAGGCCGAGCCCGATCGCAAGCCACGGGCTTGGCTGGACGATCAAGGCGATAGCCCACACGCCCAGGTACGGCAGGACGACGCTCGCGATCTGACCGAGGCTACGTCTGCCGTCGATCTCCAGATACGGGCTGAGGTCCTGCTTCCAGCTCTTGCGGTCGGGGATGTCTCGGGTTTCCATTTCGGCCAATTCCTGCGTTTTCGATGCCGATCTGGATCACCCGCGGCTCAGCCCTCGGCCCCCGACGCGAGCGCCTCGCGCTCGTTCTCGGTCGCGAATAGGTAGCGGTTGATCTCGGCGAGGCCGCCGAGGTCGTGGACGTCCTCGTCGAGGTAGGGGACGCGGATTACCCGCCGCGCGTTCATCTCGCGGGTCAGCCGGGCGATGTTCTCGGTGTCGCGGGCGGCGAGCGCCTGGTAGTCGGCGAAGTTCGCCGCGACCCGGGCCGCCAGGTCCTCGTCGCCGAGGGCCTTGCCGAGGTCGCGCCCGAGGCTCTTCGAGCCCGCTTCCTCGCTCGCGTAATGGACCTTGTTGACGATCACGCCGCCGAACGGCAGCTTCGCCTCGACCAGCTTGCGGTGGAAGTAGACGGCCTCGGCAACCGGCACGTCCTGCGGCCCGCAGATGACGAGGAAGCTGGTCTGCTCGTCGGCAAGTAGCTCGTTGACTCGCCGGGCGCGCTCGCGAAAGCCGCCGACCATCCCCGAGAACGCCTGGAAGAACTCGGCGATGTCCTGAAGCAGGTCGACTCCTGTGATTCGCTTCAGCACCGAGAGCCCCATTGCGCTGCCGCGGCCGAAGACCTTCATCCCGAAACCGGTCGGGCGGAGGAAAACCTGTAGCGAGCGCCCCTCGATGAACTGCGTCAGCCGCTTCGGTGCCTCGAGGAAGTCGAGCGCGTTGCGCGACGGCGGCGTATCGAGGACGAGCAGGTCGTAGCGGTCCTCGGGGGGAATCTCGAATATTTTCTCCATCGCCATGCCCTCCTGCGAGCCGGCGACCGCGTTCGAGATCTGCTTGTAGATCCGGTTCTCGAGGATCTGGTCGCGGGTTTCGGCGTCGGGGGCGTGCTTGGCGACGACGTCGTCGAAGGTCGCCTTCGCGTCGAGCTGCATCGCCCAAAGCTCACCGCCGGCCAGGTCGATCCCCTCGGCCTCGAACAGCGCCGGGTCGACTTGCCGCTCGACGTTGCCGAGCTCGGGCAGGCCAAGCGAATCGGCGAGCCGCTTCGCCGGGTCGATCGTCAAGACCGCGACCTTCTTGCCACGCGCCGCCATCCCGCAGGCGATCGCCGCTGCGGTCGTCGTCTTGCCGACCCCGCCCGAGCCCGCGCAGACGCAGACTTTCTTGCCGGCGAGCATCCGCTCGACGCCGGCCATTTAGTGGGCCTCCCGGAAGCGTTGCACCCGAAACGGCGGCCGCAGATCGCCGCCATGGCTACGTCCTCGGTCGCCCACATGGCGCTGCCATGCGGGCTCCCTGCGTCCTTGCCAGCCGGCGCCTGCGTCTCGCCGTTTCAGGCACACCGCCTCCGGGACACCCACTAGGCAATCTCCTCGGAGAGCGCGGCGAGCTGGTCCATGCCGAGCTCGGGCTCGAAGACGAACGGCAGCGTCGATACGGCAGTCGTCATAAGTTCGCGCAGGCGGGCGAGCTGGCGGCGCTGGGCCTCGGCGCGGCGGTGCTCGCGAAGCGCGGCGCGGATTGCCCCCGAGGCCGACTTCGGACCGCCGTTCTCGGTTGCGCCCTCGAGTTGCTCGACATCGTCGCCGGAGAACCGCTCGGGGTAGAGCGCGTTCATGTAGACGCGGTCGACCGAGACGCCGACCTCATCGGTCAGCTTCTGCTCGAGCAGCGCCGACTCGTTGACCGGCATCTCCTCTGGAAGCGCGACGAGGACGACTCCGGTGCGGCGGTGGTTGCAGATGAACGAGTCGAGCGCCTCGGCCTGGGCGTGCATCGGGCCGACGCGGGCGATCTTGGCGAATGTCCGCGGCGTCTCGAGAAAGCCGACGCCGTGACCGGTTGCGGGCGCGTCGACGATCACGAGGTCGTACTTGCGCCCCTTCTTCACCTTGCGGTCGTCGAGCGCGAGCTCCCAGATCTTGCCGATCGTGACCAGCTCGCGTAGCCCCGGGGTCGCCGCGGCGAGGTAGCTGAAGATCGGTGTGCGGAATAGCAGGTCGCGCATCGCCCGGACCTTGACCTGGAGCAGAACGTACTCGCGCATCGCGTCGTCGGGGTCGATCGAGATCGTCCAGAGGTCGTCGGCGACCTCGACCTCGTGGTAGCCGATCTCGGCTCGATTGAGCACGCGCGAGGCGTGCTCCTGAGAGGAGACCTCGCAGACGATCGTCTTCTTGCCCTGGCGGGCGGCCGCCATCCCGAGGGCAAGCGAAACGGTCGATTTACCTACCCCGCCCTTACCGGTGACGAAGACCAAACGCTTGTCGAAGAGGCCGCGCAAAGCGAAGGAATCTTCCCAGGGCGCGTTCGGAGCCGTCGAAGCCGGAAGGAATGCCGCTTGCTCGTGCGAATAGTGGCGAGACGATGGGTCTTTTCAGCCGCACGACCAAGCCTGAGCGCGAGCCGGTTGAGGCCGCGCCGGAGGAGCGCTTCGAGCAAGTGGATGAAATAGCTGAAACCGAGCAGATGCCGGAAGTTTCCGAGCCCACCCCGGAGCCGGTCGCCGAGACGGTGCCGAGCCCGAACGGGAACGGTGCAGCACCGCCGCTCCCGCCGGAGGGTGCGGGCGAGATCAAGGTCGAGAAGGTCGAGGAGCGCGCTCCTGAGGAGCGAGCTCCGGTGGCCCCGCCCCGGCTCGAGGAGCCGGAGGACGATCCGGACGCCGGGCGGATGAGCGCTTCGGAGATGATGGCGCCGACCCGCAAGCAGGTCCCCGGCATCTCCGCGCCGCAGCCGGAGCGAAAGACGGCTCGTGCCAAGGTGATCTCCTTCGCCAATCAAAAGGGCGGCGTCGCGAAGACGACGACGACGCTCAACCTCGCAGTCGCCTTCGCCGAGTCCGGCCACGACGTCCTCTGCATCGATCTCGACCCGCAGGGCAACCTGACGATGAGCCAGGGGATCGACCCCGACAAGGTCGAGAAGTCGATGTACGACGTGCTCGTCGACCACATTCCGCTGCGCGAGATCATCCAGCACCGCGAGATCGACATCGCCGTCGCCGCGATCGATCTCGCCGGTGCCGAGATCGCGATGTCGACGCAGATCGGCCGCGAACGCTCGCTCGAGAAGGCGATCGCGGTGGTCCGTGACGAGTACGACTTCATCTGCATCGACACCCCGCCCAGCCTCGGCCTGCTGACGATCAACGCGCTGACCGCGTCGGACAAGGTGATCGTCCCGGTCCAGTGCGAGTACCTCTCGATGCGCGGGCTCGTCCAGCTTCAGAACACGCTCGAGATGATCCGCGAGAACCTCAATCCCGGGGTCGAGATCGAGGGCATCCTGCCGACGATGCTCGACTCGCGGACGGTCCACGCGAAGGAGGCGGTCGAGATCCTCGAGGAGAACTTCGGTGACATGGTCTTCAAGTCGCGGATCCGCAAGGCGGTCAAGTTCGCCGAGGCGCCCGTCCGCGGGGCGAGCGTGCTCAAGTACGATCCCAAGAGCAATGCGGCCGGCTACTACCGCGATCTTGCAGAAGAGGTGCTGACGCATGGCTCGGCGCGATAAGCGAGCCAGCATGAGGGAGGGGCCGCTCGCCGACCTCTTCCGCTCGACAACGCCCTCGAAGGAGACTGGCGACACCGCCGAGGGCGAGGTCTTCGACTACGAGGAAGACATCGCCGACCCGCCCGAGCCGCCGACGACGATCGCGCCGCGCGATGAGAGCACCCCCGAGCCGCCGCGCCCGCGTGAGCCCGGGACCGACGACTTCGTCGCCTACCGGGTCGAGGAGCCGACGGGTTCGGGCGATGAGCCGGCCACTCTCGACCAGCCTTCCCGCGACGAGACGATCTCCACGCCACGCCGCGAGTCATTCCAGGAGCCCGAGCCGGCACGCGAGGTGCCCGAGGCCAAGGAACGGCTGCGCACCGTCTTCTCGCATCAGCCGCAGTCGGACGAGCCCGACGGGCCGCTGTTCGGCCGCGAGCAGCCGCGGCGCTCGGCGACCAACACGCCCTCGCTCGCGATGCCTGTGATCCGTGTCGTCGGCGTCGGCGGTGCCTGCGTCAATGCGATCAACCGAATGGTCGAGGCCGACATCCCCGGGATCGAGTTCCTCGCCGTCAACACCGACCTTCAGTCGCTCCAGCAGACGACCGCAAACGTCACCGTCCACATCGGCAGCCAGCTCACGCGCGGCCTCGGCTCGGGCTCGGATCCCGCGCTCGGCTTCAAGGCGGCGTTCGAGGAGCAGGACCGGATCAAGCGGTTGCTTAAGGGATCGGGCCTGTTCCTCGTCGCCGCCTGAGCGGGCGGCGCCACCGGCACCGGCGCCGCACCGCTGATCGCCCGACTCGCCCGCGACGTCGGCGCGCTCACCGTCGGCATCGCCACCAAGCCTTTCGGCTTCGAGGGCACGCGCCGCTCGAAGCAGGCCGAGGAGGGCATCGACGCGCTCGCCGCCGAGGTCGACACGCTGATCGTGATCCCGAACGAGCGGCTGCTCTCGGTGCTCGCCCGCAACACCTCGATGATCGAGGCCTTCCGGGTCGCCGACGACGTCCTGCGCCAGGGTGTCCAAGGCATCGCCGAGCTGGTCACGCTTCCGGGTTTGATCAACCTCGACTTCGCCGACGTGCGGACGACGATGCGCGACGCCGGCCAGGCGCTGCTCGGGATCGGCATGGGGACCGGCGACAACCGAGCGGTCTTCGCCGCCGAACGAGCCGTCTCCTCGCCGCTGCTCGAGACCTCGGTCGACGGCGCCCGCTCGATCCTGCTCTCGATCACCGGCGGCCCCGACCTCTCGCTGATCGAGGTCTCCGAGGCCGCTCGGGTCGTCCAGGAGGCCGCACACCCCGACGCCAACATCATCTTCGGCGCGAACGTCGACGACGACCTCTCCGAGCAGGTCTGGGTGACCGTGATCGCGACCCGCTTCGATCGCCAGGGCCGCCGCAAGGACGGCTCCTCGGCCGCGCTCGATCGCGACATCGTCCGTCCCTCGGGCCGGCGCAGCCGCGAGCGCGAGGTCGGGTCGGGCTCGCGCGATCGCGAGGGCCGTCCGCGCGACCTCAACATCGACGTTCCCGAGTTCATCCTCTCCTAGAACTGACGCGTCCTCCGGGCGAGCGCTTACTCTCGCCCGATGACGGGTTCAAGGGGCTGCGTTGCCGCCGGGCATCCGGTCACCGCCGAGGCCGGCGCATGGGCGCTTCGCGAGGGCGGCAACGCGGTCGACGCCGCAGTCGCCGCGACGCTTGCCTCGTTCGTCGCCGAGAGCCCGCTGACCGGCCTCGGCGCGGGTGGGTACATGCTCGTCCACCCGCCAGCCGGCGGCGACGACGTTCTGCTCGACTTCTTCGTCGAGGTCCCGGGGCGGGGCGGAATCGAGCGAAAGGCCGAGCTCGTCGCCGCCGAGGTCCGCTTCACCTCCGACCAGCCTCAGATCTTTCACGTCGGCGCCGCCTCCTGCGGAGTACCCGGCAACCCCGCCGGGCTCGAGCGCGCGATCGAGCTGTTCGGGACGATGCCGCTCGCCGAGCTCGTTCGCCCGGCGGTCCGAGCCGCCCGCGAAGGGGTCGAGGTGACCGCGCGCCAGGTCTACTTCCACGAGATCCTCGAGCCGATCCTGACGCTCACCGAGGAGGGCCGGGAGGTCTATGCGCCTGCCGGGAGGATCCACGCCGAGGGCGAGCTGTTTCGTTTCGCCGCGCTCGCCGAGGCGCTCGAGCTCTATGCCGCCGAGGGTTCGGAGCCGTTTTACACCGGCGACGTAGCCCGGGCGATGGCCGAGTGGGTCGGCGGTCAGGGAGGCACGTTGACGCTCGCCGACCTCGAGGCCTACGCGACGATCGCCCGTGAGCCGGTGCGGGGCCGCTTCCGTGGTCGCGATGTGTTGACCAACCCGCCACCTTCCTCGGGCGGGATCCTGATCGTGCTCGCGCTCGAGCTGCTCGACAGGGTCGGCGAGATCGGCGTCGAGGAGGTCGTCGAGGCGATGGAGGATGCGCAGTCGGCTCGGACTGAGGAGTTCCTAGCCGGGCTCTACGAGGACGGCTTCGCCGAGCGTTTCATCAGCGACAGGCTCGGCTCGACCACTCACATCACCGTCGTCGACCGCGACGGGCGCTGCGCGAGCATCACCTGCTCGAACGGGACCGGCTCGGGATTGATCGTCCCCGGCACCGGCGTCCACGTCAACAATATGCTCGGCGAATCCGATCTCAATCCGCTCGGCTTCCACCGCCATCGGCCGGGGGTGCGGATGCCGTCGATGATGGCGCCGACCGTTGTTCTTCGCGACGGCGAAGTTGAGGTCGGCCTCGGCAGCGGAGGCTCGAACCGGATCCGCTCGGCGATCCTGCAGGCGCTGATCGGCATGCTCGATCGCGGCCTTGGGGCGCAGGATGCCGTGGACGCGCCGCGGGTCCATTTCGAGGAGGGCGTGGTTCACGCTGAGCCGGGGACCGATCCGGGCGCGCTCGAGCGGCTCGAGCAACGTGGCCTCGAGATCGCCCGCTGGGCCGACCGCAACGTCTTCTTCGGCGGTGTCCATTCGGTTGGCCGTGACCTCGCCGGCGGCGTGCTCGAGGGCGCCGGCGACCCGCGCCGTGGTGGAGCGGTGGCATGGGTTTGAGCGCGTATGCGAGCGAGCGCAACGCCGGGTGACGCCGGCAGGCCGGGGGCGTAGCTTCCGCGACCCAGGGACGCCGTGGGCGCGCTTGTAGGGCGGGCGATTCGGAGCGTCGTCGCAAGGAAGTGACGCTTGCGTTGGCGACTTATCGCCGGATAGCGACGGCGGTCTCAAGCCGCCGCCGCACCACTCGCGAGAGTCAGCCGACAGGCTGACGAACGAAGGAAGGTGCGGAGATGAAGCTGGGACGCAAGGGCCTGACAC
>JBPCRS010000066.1:0-24855 GCA_050996575.1 Solirubrobacterales bacterium | reverse complement strand
TGGGCGGCCGTGGCGCCGGTCGAGACGTAGAGAATGACGACGGTGCAGACGATGAAGGTCAGGAAAAGCGTGCCGACCAGCTCTGCGATGTAAGCGGCGAGTCCTCGGTCCTGCACTGAATGTCCTCTTTCTCGAGCGGTAGGCGTAGTTACTACGTTATGTAGGACCGCGACGCTAGCAGGCGTTCGAGTCGACGCGATACCCGCGCCGCGGTCCTACCTGAACTTTGCGAAGAGCTACAGCCCCTTCGGGTGTGTTGCGACCATGCCATTGGTCGGGCGCATCTGTGTGCTCCAGCCGGGACCGTCACCCGGCGTCATCGAGGTATCCCAGCGCAGGCCGGCGAGCACAGCGAAGCCGTGGCCCGGGTCGCCGTAGACCGTGATCCACTCGCCCTTCCCGCGCTTGCCCCAGCCGTTGAATCCGGACGAGGTAAGCGGTGAATTGAGCAGCCCGGCCTTGATCAGGGCGAAGGAGATCGCTCCCGAGCAGTCATAGCCCGAGTCGTTGATCTTGCCGTGGCCGCCGCCCCACTTGTAGGGCTTGTCCTCGATCTTGTTGGCGGCTTCGATCGCCTTGACGACCGCGGGCGGTGCGTCGATGGGCGGGGTTGCCGTGCCGTCCTTGTTCAGCTTGGCCTTACCGACCGGGCCTTCTGAGGCCCCCTGGCCGGGGATGGCGGCTCCACCGGTGCCGCTTGCGGCCATGGCCGGAACGGCGATTGTCAGCATCGCGACAACAGTGAGTGCCGCGACGGTTACGAGCTTCCATACGGGGTATGTGGGCGTAGACAGTTGAACCAGCTCCTTTGAAGGCCTACGGGGTTAGCTGTCGGGCTGGCGCTAAAGGAGCCGCGCTCCCACTTGATGTGGGTTCGCCCCAGAAAACTTGGTTCCCCCGTTCCCCGCCTCTTGGGCGGGGACTCGGCGTCTGTTCTTTTACGAGGTTGGGGAGTGTAACCCTTCTATCGGCGAAATGTTACGGGCTCTTAACACTTGTGCCTGAAATCACAATTGGCGTGCTCATATTGCGCTCGCGTCCGTGACTCCGTTGAGGGCAATTTCAAGCGTCGACTTTCGCGCCCGATCGGCTTTCCAGCGGTGCCCGGAGCGCAGGTGGATATAGGTCCAGCCGACCAGGTTGAAGAGGACAGTTGCCACTTCGATCGGTTCAACTTGTCGAAGCGTGCCATCGGACGCTCCGTCTCTCAGCATCCGCTCGAGCGGTTCGGTGTAGACGCTGCGCGTCAGCTGCTCCTCTTCGCCATCGTGAAAGACGGCGGCATTGGCGCTCGCGTCGAGGGCGAGGAGCAGAGCCATGTTCTCCTCGGCCAGCTCGCAGAGGACTGCGAGCGCCAGCTCGAGCCGTTCCCGGCCTGATCCCGAAGCGGTCAAGACTGGCCACATCGTCTCCTGATAGCGCTTGGTCGCCTGCTCGGCCAACATCGCGAGAATCCGCTCGCGCGTCAGTCCTCGGCGGTGCAGGGTGACCCGCGAGACCCCAGCCTCATCGGCAATTCGCTCGGCGGTCGTGTCCGACCAGCCGTAGCGGTCAAGCGTGCGACGAGCGGCGCTCAGTACCGCTTCGTCGCTTGTAATTGCTGGGCTCACTCCGCCGGCGTCGGGAGCGGGCCGTCGCCTTCGCGGCGGCGGAAGAGAAGCGGGATCGCAATGCCAATTGCCAGCAAGACCCCATACATAGCGATCCCGGCGGCGACCTTCACGCCCGAGCTCTCGACCTGAGGCGGAACGTAGAGCGACCGATCCGCTTCCTCACGAACCTCGTCGCGTCCGGAATCGATCGGAAGCCATGTCTCCGTGCGATTTCCCTGATGATCGAACTCGGCGTAGACGAACCAACGACCGCGATCGCCCAGGGTCAGCTGGCCGGCGAACTCGCAGCCGGCCGTCTGTTCAAGCGGACCGGCCAGGGTCTCTCCCGCCCGGCGAGCGACGATCCGTATCGGTTTGAGATCGTCGCAGTGCTCTGCAGGTTCGACCCGCAAGCTCGCTCGGGTTCCGTCGCTCGTCGCGGTCAGATCGGCGCTTGTTACCTCCTCCCCCTGGCCAGGATCGTGAGCCGAAGCCGAGCCGACAAGAAGTAATGAAAGCCCGAGAACCGCCGTCGCCGCAAGCGGGGATCTCGGCTTGGGGCCTGAGCGAGAAAGCCATGCCAATCCGAGTCCGCAGAGGGCACCGAGCAAGGCCAGTGGAAGACCGACAAGGATCGCTTGAGCGTCAAGGAAGATGTCGCCGCGGAGCCAGTTGAGATAGGGCACATAGGCCAGGTAGGTGGCGGCGGTGACGACGAAAGCGCTGAGAAGCAGTCCGCTGCCGCGGCGGGCGGCGAAGTCAACCGCCAAGGCCGGAGCGACGATCAAGGGCACCAGCGGGCCGGGCATTCCGCCGAGCTCGAGCGCCAAGCTGATCGAAGCGAGAATCGCCGTGTAGACGAGCGCGACCTCGGTCGCGGCCCAGTCGCGGCGAAGGGCTCGGCGAACAAGACCGAGAGCGAAAGATGTACCGGCGATCAACACCGGCAAATAGAAGGCAAGGTCGAACTGCGGGACGTCGGTTTCGTACTCGAGCACCGGCACGGCTCCAACCGCCAGGACGGCGGCGCCGGCAATCAGGGCCGCCCCGCTCTGCCAGCGGCCCGGCCGATCGCTGAGCTCGAGCAGGAGAGCGGCGGCGATCGCCAAGTTGCCGGCGACGCCGAGCATGTGTGGGGGACTCCAGACCACCGCATCGCGCCCGAAGGCGAGATGCCAGGCGTTGTCAAGCGGCGCCGCACCCAACGCCACGGCCATGCCGACCAATGCCAGTAGCAGTGGTGGGTGGCTGCGAAGGGCACCGAGTCCTCGAGCCCAAACGACGAGCGCCGCCCACAGGGCAAGCGCGCCGCCGGCCAGCGAGATCCCGAGGTAGAGCGCGATGTGAGGAGCGACGAGGAACGAGTCGCGCCCCTTTTCGGTGTGCCAAGCGTCGTCCCAATAAGTGCCGAACAGGGCGATCAGGAAGCCGACGAGAGCGACCGCGACAAGAGCGGCGGGTGCACGACCATCTCGATCTAACCGCAACATAGCTGTTGCATGACAGTAACATATATGTGGCGCGGCTTCAAAATGCAACGCGGCTCCCGCGTCGCGTGTGCAGTTACTCCTACAGTCCGTGGGAGAACGATGGGAGTCAAGGCGTTGACAGTGATTCTTTGCGGCGCGGTCCTATTCGCGGCTGCAACAGTGGGCGCCTACGCGTGGGACTCGAGCAAGGCCGGGCAAATCGCCGAAGGGGTTCGCATCGGCTCGGTCGAGGTCGGCGGCCTGAGCGAGCACGAGGCGACCAAGCGGCTGAAGGCGGAGCTGGTGCGACCGGTAGAGCGGCCGATCACCGTCACCTACGCAAACGAGGAATTCACCCTCGCCGCGGCGGATCTCGAGGTCCGGGCGGACACCGAGGGCATGGTCACCGAGGCACTTGCGGCCAGCCGCCAGGACGACCTGCCCTCACGCTTGGTTCGGTACGTCACCCAGGACGAGATCGAACACCAGGTTGTGGCCGACGTCGCTTACTCGCGAACTGCGGTCGAGCGCTTCGTATCTGCAGTGGCGGCCAAGCTGAATCGCGAGGCCGAGAACGCCACGATCACCCCGACGGCGAGCAGACTTGAGACGTCCCCGGGCAAGGAAGGCGCGGCCCTCAGGGCCGAAGAGCTACGCCGCGAGATCATCGAGGCGCTCGAAGGCGAGGGCGACCGGAAAATTCGGGCCGACGTGGAGACGGTTGAGCCTGAAATCAGCGAGGCGGACCTGGCCGCGGAGAACCCCGACTACATCGTCGTCGATCGCGCGAACTTCACCCTGCGCCACTTCGAGAACCTGAAACTGAGCAATGAGTACACGGTCGCGATCGGTCAAGAGGGCTACGACACGCCGACCGGTCTGTACGCGATCCAATCGATGCAGGTCGACCCGACGTGGTATGTCCCCGAAGCAAAGTGGGCGGGCGATCTGGCCGGCACGACCGTTCCGCCCGGCCCCGATAATCCACTCAAGGCGCGATGGATGGGTTTTGACGGCGGCGCCGGGATCCACGGGACCGCTGACGAGGCTTCGCTCGGCTCGGCGGCCTCACACGGCTGCGTTCGGATGGCTGTCGCCGACGTAAAGAAGCTCTATGAGCTCGTCTCGGTCGGGACCCCTGTCTACATTGACTGAGAAGCACGGCTTGATATATCGCTACAACGCGTGAATCTGGGCAGCTCGCAGCGGCGAGTCGAAGTAATTGGATCTGCGCCAACCATGAACTACTCCCTCATCGGCGAGGGTGCCCTAGGGCCCAAAACCCAGCAACCCGATCAGCGAAGGCACGGCAAACAGAGCCACCGCCGCGGCCAGGCGCGCCCTTCTAGGGTTGCTTTCGCCGCTCAAGCGGGCTCCGGAGCAGCCGGAGGCATCGACGCACGCTTGCGGAGCACGGCGACCGCAGCAACGGCTGCGGCGATCAGAACAAGGCTTATCCACTGAGAGTTGGAGAGACCTAGTGCCAGCTGATCGCTGTCGCTGCGAACGAAGAAGATCAGGAACCGGCCGAGCGAGTACAGGCCGATTACGGTCGCGAACAGGACCCCCGGAGTACGGAAGTGTTTGCGAAGCGGCCAGATGACGGCGAAGATGACGAGGCCGACGAGAGATTCGTAGAGGCCGCCGGGGTGATAGGCGGCATCGACGCTCGGAACCTCAGCATCGGGGTCCGAGTATTGGATCGCCCACGGCAAAGTCGACTCGGGGCCGTAGTGCTCGCCGCTGATCACGTCCCCGATCCGCCCTACGGCCATCGCCATACCGAAGCCGACGGCAAGCGCATCGAGGTAAGCCATCCCTGACCTCGTCAGTCGCAGGTAAGCGCCGGCCGCGAGCGGGGCAAGGATCAATGCGCCGTAGAAGGAGAACCCGCGGGTGGAGAGCCAGTCCTCGGGCCGAGCGAGTGCACCGACGTCAAGTTCGGTCAGGTAGAGGATCCGTGCTCCGATGATCCCGGCAACGACGACCACCAAGACGAGCTCGAAAATGCGGTCGCGGCTCAGCCCTCGCTCGGAGGCGTAGCGCAGGGCGAACGCTGTCCCGACCAAGATCCCGACGGTGATCATCAAGCCGTGCCAGGCGATTTCGATCGGACCCAATCTCAGCACTGGGTCGAACGGAATGGTGATTACGGCGCTGGCCGGCAATTAACCCGGGGCGGCGTCGGCCGCCGCAATGGCCGAGGGGCAAGGGCGAGCGAGTGAGACAAGCCGGACCCGGGTCTCGACATTTTCGAGACCGGCGCTTCGAGCCTTGGTGTCGAGGTAATCACTCATTCCGGCGCTCAGATCGACGGCCCAGACCTTCTCGACCTGAGGAGCGGCAAGCAGCAGTTTTTCTCGGCAGCTAGAAGGGCCATGAGGGGGGTGAGAGAGGGTCTACCTCTGCTGTCCTACGAAGTGTAGGAAATTCTACTAAAGGAACTTTGAGCCGGGTGCGTCGCGCGCGCTCGACTAGCCGCGACAGAGGTGTTCGACACTCCTCGCATCCTGCAACTGATCGATCCCAACCGAAGCAAGAGCCGGAGCCGAGACGACGAGGGCGAGTACGAGGCCGAGGAGTCCGACGGCGAGGCCCCGGGCCAGCGCCGTTGAAAACCCTGAAGAGGGCACTTCCTCGAGAAGCAAATCGAGGCGCTTGGAGACGTGACCGCCGCCGAGGGCGGAGAATGCGACTCCACCGCGAGTTGAACTCGTCGCCGCCTTACAGATCACGCTGGCCAGGGCGAGCGGATCACCGGTTTTCTTTACCGCGTACTCATCGGCGTCGCGCTCGAGGTGAAACTGGAGGTGCTCCCACGCCGATGCCGACCCCGGCAGCAGTCGCGAGACGGCGTAGAAGAGGTTGCCGAACAAGACGTAGAAGCGGTGCCGGCGGGCGATATGGCCACGCTCGTGCTCGAGTCCGGCGCGTAGCTCGGGTTCGTCGAGCGCGCAGAGTGCGCCGGCTGAAACGACCACCTTGGGATCGCGCAGGCCCGCGGCGGCGAGAAGGATCCCCTCTCCGCCGACCAGCACAGTCTCCTCGGGCCCGCTTCCGACCGAGCTGCGAGAAAGCCAGCGACGCACCGCGCGAGTCGCACGCCAAGCGGCAAACGTCGTCGAAAGCAGCGAGACCGCAGCAACCAACGCCGGCACCAGAATCGCGACGTCTCCGAGGCGATGGCCGGAGAAGCCAAGGTGGGTGGTGACGAACGGAATCACGGCGTGAAAGCACCAATGTGTCAAGAGTCCGAACAGCTGCGTCGCCGGCAGATAGAGAACGATCAATACCGCGACGCTGAGTGCGAGCACCGCCCTCAAGCAGAGAACGCTGAGCCAGAGTCCGATGCCTGCCGCCGGAGCGATCCGGCCCTGGCGCATCAGGTGTGGCGCGCCCAAAGTCGCGGCCAGGGCGACGGCCGCGAGAACGATCACGGCTTTCGCCTCCGCCTGACCTCCGCTGTTCGCGCCCGCACGGCCTTGAGCTCGTCCTCATCGAGATCCCCGACCAGGCCGGCGAGCGCCGCCTGTCGTGCCTCGCTCGTGGCTCCGGCAAGCGCGTCGCCCAGCGAGCGCTCGAGATAGTGCGCCTCGCTCAGAAGCGGCGTATAGACGATCGCCGTGCCGCGGCGCTCGCGCGAAAGAAGGCCGCGTTCGCTGAGCCGGTTGAGCACGGTCTGCACGGTCGTATAGGCACTGCGATTCTTCCTCGGCAGGGCCTCACGCACCTCGTCAACGGTCCCCGAGCCGCGCCGCCAGAGGACTCGCATGATGCCCTGCTGCAGGGCTCCTGAGAATTGCGGGGTTTCCCGGCGGGCCATCAGCGCGGCCAGCGTACCAGCGCCTGTGACCCCTATTTACCGCCCGTTCGGCGTTGACACCGGCCGTAGGAGTCGCCCTCCCCTACCGCGCGTAGGAGGCGTAGCGCTGGAGGTCAAGTCGCCGGTGCAAGGGGTGCTGCAGAGCCCATTGCAGCGCCACCTCGAGGCGTTCACTCGGCCTACAGTGCCGATCCCTACATCCCGTAGGATTCTGGTGAGCACACATTCCCAGCCCCAAAATCGTCCCGTCCGGCGCAGTAGCCGCACGGTCACGGGTATTTTTCTCGTCGCGCTCCTCGTGGTCGCGGTGCAAGCGGCGCAGGCTCAGAATCTCGAGAGCCAGCTCGACCAGAAAGAGGCCGAGCTCGGCGAGAGGCGCGAGCAAAAGGGCGTCTTGACCGATGAGATCGCTGCGGTCTCCGACCAGATCTCACAGCTCGAGGGAGAGCTTTCGGTCCTCCGTACCCGCGAGGCGACGGTCCTCAATGAACTCGAGGCAACTCGCTCGCGGCTGGGCTCGGCTCGGGAACGGCTAGGAGCGCTCCGAGCCCGCTATCACCGCTCCATCGGTGTCCTCGAAACGCGCTTGATCGCGATCTACAAACAGGATGAGCCCGATGCCTTGACCGTGATTCTCAACTCCGACGGCTTCGACGACATGCTCGAGCGCTACGAGTATTTGAACCGGATCGAGGACCAGGACTCAACGATCATCTCGCGCGTTCGCGACTTGAAGACCGAGACCGTCGACACGGTCACCGAGATCGAAGAGGCGAAAGCTGAGATCTCGGCGAAGAAGCGCGAGCTCGCCCGGACCCGCGCCCAGCTCGAAAGTCGCGAAGCCGAGCTCGAAACGGCGCGCGCTTTGCAGAGCGCGACTCTCGAAGAGGTCGAGGGCGAGATCGGGCATCTCGAGTCAGGGGTGGAAAAGCTGCAGGCAGACATCGAGGCCGAGCTCAAGGCCGCCGCCGAAGCGCAGTCCTCGAGTGGGGGCGTAGCGGCCGAGATTCCGGCCGGGCCGATTCAAGGTGGCTCGTCGGGTTTCATCTGGCCAATCAACGGTCCCCTGACTTCACCGTTCGGCCAGCGCTGGGGGCGGCTACATGCCGGAATCGACATCGCCGCCCCGGACGGCACTCCGATCCGTGCCGCCAAGGCCGGCTCGATCGCGATGGCTCAGGTGTACGGCGGTTATGGCAATTACACCTGCATCAACCACGGTGGCGGGCTTTCGACTTGCTACGCGCATCAGTCGGCATTCGAGATCACCTCCGGCTCGGTCGATCAGGGGGACGTGATTGGCTACGTCGGCAACACCGGTGCCAGCATGGGTGCCCACCTTCATTTCGAGGTCCGCATCAACGGCCAACCGGTCGACCCGATGGGATACCTCTAGCCGGAGGCGCATGGGAGGCGAGGCGACAAGTCAGACGTTTGTCTTTGCCGACCTCGCCGGGTTCACCGCTCTGACCGAAGCCCACGGTGATGAGCAGGCGGCTGATGTCGTCGCCGATTTCGTCGAGTGCACACGCCGGCACATCGACGGCTCTGAGGTCGAGGAGGTAAAGAGCATCGGCGACGCATTGATGCTGCGCGCCCCAGACGCCGCCGAGGCCGTTCGCATCGCAGTCGACTTGAGTGAGGAAATCGGAGGGAGAGCGGGCTTTCTCGGCCTGCGGATCGGGATGCACACGGGAGCCGCGGTCGAGCGCCAGGGCGACTGGTTCGGCTCAGCGGTCAACATCGCCGCCCGCATCGCCGCGCTGGCCTCGAGTGGCGAAGTGCTGCTCAGCGAAGCGACGGCGGAGTCGGCGGGCTCGAACGAACAGATCGAGTTAACCAGCGCCGGCAGGCAGCAACTGCGCAACGTCAGCGAGCCAGTCCGTCTGTTCAAAGCATCCCTCGCCGGCGAGCGCTCGAACGAAGGCTGGCCGATCGACCCGGTATGTCGGATGTCGGTCGAGCCGCGCCTCGCCGCAGGCAGCCTGACTCACGCCGGCCAGGTCTTTCATTTCTGCTCGTTGCAGTGCGCCGCCAGCTTCGCGGCCGCTCCCGAGTCCTACGGGTAGAGCGGGTTGCAAATCACGCAGCTCGTGGCTCTTGCTGCTTTCGCCGCCCATAGCGGGTCATCCCTCTAGGCTTGTAGATCGAAAGGATCGCGGCGATTGACAACAGCGCCAGGGCCACGCCCGCGTGAAGCACGGGCGACGGGCTCCTCAGCGCGCTGAGATCGCCGCCGGAAACCGGAGCTTGTTCCGCCCTGTCGGCCAGAAAGCCAAGCGAGCGCATGTACAGCAGCAAGACGACCGTGGCGAGGAGGTTGATCAGGAGCTTTGAGATCACCCAGTAGTGGCGTAGCAGGCCCCACTTCGTGCCGAGCGACTGGACGAGCCCGCTCACTAGCGACAGGATGCTGAGCGGAACGAGGACGAACCAGCCGATCGACTCCATTGCGATGTAGGCAGCGCGCACCACCTCGGCCTCTTTGCTCACAAGCCCGACGACGGAGAGCGCCAGGAAGACGCCAACCGCCCCGAGCCAGCCAACCGAAGACACCAGGTGAGAGGTAAGCAAGAACTTGCGAAGGCCAGGCCTCGTGCTGATCACGGCGCGTGGCCACCCGCAGGCGGAGTGTGCCCTTCGACCGGCGATGTGGCAACCGGCGACGGAGCATCACCGGAGGATGTGTGACGGCCCGGCCCGTGGTCTCCGCCGCCAAAGAGCATCAAGGCGACGACGAGTACCCCCAAGCCGAGGGCGATGAAGCCGGAGACCTTCACCCAGCGCGGTGCACCTGACGCCTCGCGCTCGGGGGAAGCTTCGATGTTGTCGTCGTCTTGGCCACTTGTCGCAGCCGAGTCATCGATCACTTTGCGCCTCTCTGTCGTTTACGCGGACGGTAAGTTTTAGCAGACATAGTGTCTCGATCTTTATCACTATGTCATGACTTCGGCGTCACGTATCCTAAGTCGATGCCGAAACTCTGGGATGAGACGATTGATTCGCATCGGCGCGCTGTTCGCGACGCAACGCTCGATGCCACGGCAGCACTTGTCGCCGAGCGCGGATTGCTGTCAGTGACGATGTCGCAGATCGCCAATACGGCCGGAATCGGACGGGCGACGCTCTACAAATACTTCTCAGAGATCGAGGACGTCCTGGTCGCGTGGCATGAGCGCCAGGTCAACCGCCACCTCGAAGAGCTAACCGCGGCCCGAGACCGCGCCGTTGGCCCCCGCGAGCGCCTGGAAAATGTCCTCGAGACCTACGCCATGCTCTCGCACCGCCACGACAGCAGCGATTTGGCGTCACTCCTGCATCGAGGCGAACACGTCGCGCACGCGCAACAGGAACTTCATGGCTTCGTCCGAGACCTGCTGAGCGCGGGTGTCGCAAGCGGCGACTTTCGCGACGATGTTCCCTCCGGAGAGCTCGCGAGCTTTTGCCTCCACGCCCTCTCGGCGGCTGCGAGCCTGCCGTCCAAGGCAGCGGTCCGCCGCCTCGTCTCAGTCACGATTGCCGGCATCCGGGTCCCTCGATAGCCCTGAGTCATCGCGAGCCATTGAACGGTGATCCTACAATCTGTAGGCGACGATAATCGCTTGCGTACCCAAACTTCTATCCGACCGAAGCTCAATGTCTCGATCTCCGGACCTTCAGAAGTCAAACCGCAAATACACGGAGCTGGTTTCCGGCTACGACCGACGGATGAGCAGAGCCGAGCGCTGGCAGGGACTCGCGGTCGATCGTTTGTTTCTCCAAGACGGTGAGACTGTGATCGACGTTGCCTGTGGCACCGGGATGAACTTCGCAGCACTAAGAACCGCGGTGGGACGCAGGGGTCGGATCATCGGCATCGATGCCAGCCCGGAAATGGTCACCGTCGCGCGCGAGCGAGTTGCCGAGCACGGATGGGACAACATCGAACTTATCGAGACCTCAGTAGAAGTGGCTCAATTCGACTCGCGTGCTGACGCGGCGCTGTTCTCATTCACCCACGATGTCTTGCAATCCCCCAGGGCGGTAGAGAACGTCGTCAGGCATCTCGATGGGAAGGCGCGCGTCGCCACGGTCGGGGCAAAGTACGCAGCGCTATGGGCACTACCGGTCAACCTTGCCGTACGCCTGCTGGCGCGCCGTTTCGTCACCACCTTCGAGGGCCTCGACCGGCCCTGGCAGCAACTCGAGCCCTATACCGGCGAACTGTTGATCGAATCGCTGGCATTCGGCGGCGCTTATGTCGCCTGGGGTCAGCTCCGCCACCCCAACCGCGGAACAACCTGGGCTGGTCAGAAGGAAGACAGAATCAGCTGAACTCGTCTAATCCTAATGCTCCATCGACGACATCGACTCGTCTTCGCTCGCCGTCTCGCTCTCGGGTGGCACTCCGCCGGCCGGCGAGACCGCGCCGTACCAGTCCTCGCGCCAGGAGTTCATCTCCTCGATCTCGATCGACTGTGAGTCGATGATCTGCTGCGCGAGGGCCATGAGCTCCGGATCCTGCCCATCGGAGAGCTCGACTCTCGCCATTTCGATCGCCGCCTGATGGTGCGGGATCATCATGTCGATAAACGCCTCATCGAACGGGTCTGCGTTCTCGAGCGCAGTCATATCGATCTCGCTCACTTCACCCCCGTGCTCCTCGGTCGACCCATCTTCTTCGGCAAGCGGCTCGCCGAAGATCCGCAGGTGAGCGGCCTTGAGGTCGGCGATCTCCATTTCCTGTGCAGCGATGATCTCGCTCGCCAGCTGCTTGATCTCAGGATGGTCGGCTTGCTTCTCGGCGATCTCGGCCATCTCGATCGCCGACTGATGGTGTGGCACCATGTCGGCAATGAAGGTGCCGTCGACCTCTTCGGCATCGGCCGAACTGCTGCTTGCTGAGTCATCGTCAGAACCGCAGGCGCCGAGCGCCACGGCGAAGATGCCGAGTACTACGGCCAACGAGGCAATCAACTTCTTTGACATCTAAGTTTCCTTTCGTTGAAACGGGGAGCGAGTCGTCGACTCGCGCACTGAAGCGAAACGCGGGTCATCGGCCGGCGGATCTGCGCTCAACACAAGCCGATCGCGCTCGACACGAGAAGGCGCCGACGCCGCCTCTTCATCCCCTGACGAAGACGGATCATCTGGCAATGATAGGCAAGCCCCGACATGGTGTCGGAGTTGGCCGAAGTCGTGACGCGCGGTTCTTAGGATTCCGGGCGAATGAGTGACCCCGTGCCAGACCGAACCCGCAGAATGGTGCCCCGGGTCGCTGCGGCTGCGGCGATAGCTGCCGCCATCGTCGCCATCGTCCTGACCCTCGTCGTCACCGGC
Source organism: Solirubrobacterales bacterium (assembly GCA_050996575.1). Classification (GTDB taxonomy): domain Bacteria; phylum Actinomycetota; class Thermoleophilia; order Solirubrobacterales; family 70-9; genus DASUSH01. Next base: position 12,652 of record JBPCRS010000066.1, on the reverse strand, counting down.
CGGCTCGGATCCGACAACGAGAATGCGCCTGAGTCCGGTGGGCAGGAGCTACCGGAAGGCTTCTATCTGAGCCCGGCGCCGCGGATCGAACTCGACGACTTCACCGGTCAGCGGTTCGACAGCCGCTCGCTCCTCGGCAGTCCGTACCTGGTCACTTTTCTCTACACCAGATGCCGTGACGTCTGTCCGCTGATCGGCCAAGACATCCGCGACAGCCTCAGGGCCCTGGAATCAGATAGCGACGAGGTGAATGCCGTGGCGGTCAGCGTCGACCCTCGAGGCGACACTCCGAGACGGGTCGCAGATTGGATTCGGGACCAAGACCTGCCGGAGAATTTCCACTACCTGACCGGTACCGAGAAGCAATTGCGTCCTGTCTGGGAGCGGTGGTTCACGGTCTCCGCAGGTGAAACGAAAATCAATCCAAAGACCCACGCCTCGAGCGTCTGGGTCGTCGACTCTCAGAACCGCCTGCGCAGCCGCTACTCGGGCAGCGCCGGAATCGACACTGACGCGCTCAGCGCTGAATTGCGCGACCTGAACGATCAAGCCGGGTGAAGCTCTCGATGATCCCAAACCGACTCAGGGCGCGGCGGGGGCGGACTTCTCCGACTGATCCTCTGAAGCGAACTCTTCCAGCGCCCGCGCGAGTTCACCGGCGGCAAGCCAGTTGGGCTCATCAGGAACGAACTGGGTCGATATTCCCCGATCTCCGCCGGCGGAGATGTCTTGCCTTGCCAGCTCCTCCTCGATCTGCGCCTGCGCCCTGGCAGAGATCACGTCGCCGCTCGCGAGGACGCGAATATCGCCAACGATCTCGTCGATCGTCTCCTTCGCTTCCGGGTCGCCGATCGCAGGAGCGATCGATTCCGCCACCCCGCTCAGACCGTCGCTTCGGAGCTCGTAGGAAAGCTCCACGAGCTCCTGGGCATCGGAAAGCTCGTCGGGAGTATCGAGATCCTCGGCGCGGTTGACCAGCGTGTCCATGGCGCCACGATCGGCCTTGATCTCGGCCTCGAACTGAAGCGGTGTCAATTCGCCCGACTCGGCTAGGCGGCTGAAGAATCGCTGCGAGATGCTGTCGTTCTCGGCTGTGATCGACGAGAGATCCGAGACATAGTTCTCAAAACCCCGTTCCTTACGAGCATTGAGACAACCGCGGAAGCCAAGCAGCAGCAGGACCAACACGAGGACGACGGCGCCGAAAGCGGTCGCACGACGCACGAGCTGCGGCCGAGCCGTCCCCGCCGGGATGGATGGTGAAACAGGGTCCAAAAGGTTTTACAGAGTGTAGGACGGGTGCTCGGCCTACGCTACGTAGGTGCGGATTTCTCTGATCGTGGCCGTCGCGCTCGTCTTCTCCTTGGTCGTCTCGGCCTGCGGTAAGGAGGGCTCGGCCCTCGTTGCTCCAGTCCAGCCTGCTGCTCACGTCCATGGCCTTGGATTGAATCCAGCGGATCAGTCGCTCTACATCGCCACACACGACGGACTGTTCCGCGCGGCCGAAAACAGCGAGACGGCCGAGCGGGTCGGCGCGTCGCACCAGGACACGATGGGCTTCACAGTGCGCGGAGCAAATGACTTCCTCGGTTCCGGCCACCCGGGCCCAGGCCAGAGCGGTACGCCACATCTCGGCTTGATTGAATCTGATGACGCGGGTGAAAGCTGGGAGGAGGTCTCGCTCTCCGGCGAGGCCGACTTCCACGTGCTGCGCTACGCCGAAGGCCGGATTTACGGCTTCAATGCCTACCGCTCCCTGCTGATGAGCAGCGATGACGATGGTGCAAGCTGGCGACGACAAGCCGCACCGCAAGGACTGATCGATTTCACCATCGACCCAGAGAATCCCGACCGGATCCTGCTCTCGACAGAGACGGGCTTGGCCGCGGGCGATATCGGGGGCGAGAGATTCCGACCACTTCAGGGCGAGGTCGGCTTTGTCGCCTGGCCGGAGGCGGATTCGCTCTATGTCGTTGACGGGTTGGGCGGGGTGCACATGAGCACCGACGGCGGTAAAGAGTGGGGACGAGTCGGCGAAGTCGGCGGGCAGCCGGTCGCCTTCACAGCGTCTGAGACTGAACTGACCGTTGCCGGTGCCGACGGCACGATCTTTGTTTCATCCGACGGCGGCAGGGACTGGGAAATTCGTGCTCGCCTCTGACGATGGCAGCTGACCCAGCAGCGGGAGTAGGTGTTCTCGCCGCCCTGCTGGCGGGTCTTGTCTCCTTTCTCTCGCCGTGCGTCCTGCCGCTCGTCCCCGGCTACATCTCCGCCGTCTCCGGGGTCAGCCCCTCAGAGCTCGAGCGCGTCAGCTGGCGGCGAGTCCTCGGTCCGAGCCTGTTGTTCGTCGCCAGCTTCTCGCTGGTTTTCATCCTCCTCGGCCTCTCCTCGACGGCCGTCGGCGATCTCTTGCGCGAGAACCGTCAGACCTTGAACAAGGTCGCTGGTGTGTTGATCGTTCTGATGGGCGTGTTGTTCATTGCCTCGGTCCTGGTGCCGCGAATGAATCGTGAGTGGAGAATCGACGCCTTGGCCGAGCGCGCCGGAAGCGGCGGGCCAATCGTCGCCGGTCTGGCCTTCGCGATTGCCTGGACGCCTTGCGTCGGGCCCACCTTGGCGGCGATCCTGACCGCGGCCTCTATCTCAGACTCCGCGGCACACGGGGCCTATCTGCTGGCTTGGTACTCAGCCGGCCTCGCGATTCCGTTTCTTCTCACCGCGCTGGCCTTCTCCCGGATGACCACGGCCTTCGAGGCGGTCAAGCGCCACTACGGCGCGATCATGATCTTTGGCGGAGTCGTGCTGATCGTTATGGGCGTCCTCGTCTTTACCGACCAGCTGTTTCAGCTCAACATCGAGGCGCAGAAGTTCCTTGATCAGTTTGGTCTCAACTTCTTCCAAGACGTCTGAGGACTGATCTAGTCAGGCTTACGGGCGATGACGCGCTCGACTATTCCGGCCTTGAAGCGACGTACCGATTGCACCTCGAACCCGACTGCTTCGAGGTAGTCGAGTGGCTCGCGAGTCAGGTGATCAGCTCCGAAGCGGACCGAGAGCGGCTCGATGGCGCGCTGAAAAAAGCTGACTGACTTCGCTGGGCTGCGGACGTGCTCAAGCAACACCAGTTTGCCGCCGGGTCGCAAGACTCGGATTGCTTCGCTCAGTGCACGGCGATCGTCGGGGATCGTGCACAAGGCGAAGGTGATCAAGACGGTGTCGAACTTCTCGTCGGCGAACTCAAGTGTTTGCGCATCGCCGAGCATGAGGTCAGCTGAGATACCCAGATCCCGGGCGCGGCGCTCGCCGAGCTCGAGCATCCGCGGGCTCAGCTCGATGCCCGTCAGGCGAACGCCACGGGCGTAATGAGGAAGGTTGCGACCCGTACCAACTGCGATCTCGAGCACTTCGCCCTCGACCTGCCCGCAGGCCCATTCGCGTCCGTCGGCGAAAAGGAGCTTCTCGAAGAAGCCCATCTGCCGGTCATAGCCACCAGCGTGCTTGTCTTGGATTTCGCGGACCCGAGTTGTCTCGTCGGTGTTCATCTGAACGATTCAAACTATGGACTTGTCTCAAGTTGGGAGTCTTGCAAGCAACCCGACCCTCATCTCAGGAAACTTAACTCCTACGTTTCAGACTTCGAGGTTGACCATCACGTGCTTTACCTCGGTGTAGTCCTCGAGCGCGTACATCGAGAGGTCCTTGCCGTAGCCGGACTGCTTGTAGCCGCCGTGCGGCATCTCCGAGGCGATCGTCAGGTGGTCGTTGATCCAGACCGCGCCGAAACGCAGCGCGTTGGCGACTCGGTGAGCGCGGCCGACATCGGAGGTCCAGACGCCGGAGGCGAGCCCGTAGCGGGTGCCGTTGCCCCACTCGATCGCCTTCGCCTCGTCGTCGAAGCGCTGGACGGTGATCACCGGGCCGAAGATCTCGGACTGGATCATTTCGTCGTCCTGCTCGAGGCCGGCGACGACGGTCGGCTCGTAGAAGAACCCCGGGCGGTCGGCGTCGGCGCCTCCGGTGGCGATCTCGGCGTGGTCGGGCTTGCGCTCGATGAAACCCTCGACGCGCTCGCGCTGACGAGCGGAGTTGAGCGGGCCGAGCGTCGTTGCCTCGTCGGTCGTGTCGCCGATGACGAGGTCCTTCGCCTGAGCGGAGAGCCCGTTGACGACGTCGTCGTAAACGCCTGCGCCGGCGAGAACACGGGTCGCCGCCGTGCAGTCCTGGCCGGCGTTGTAGTAGCCGGCGCCGGCGATCGTCTCCATCGCCGTCTCCGTCTCGGCGTCGTCGAAGATGATCACCGGGGCCTTGCCGCCGAGCTCGAGGTGGACCTTTTTCAGCGTATCGGCCGCTGCCTTGGCGATCCACTTGCCGGTTTCCGGCGAGCCGGTCAGCGAAACCATGTCGACGTCTGAGTGGGTGACCAGCGCCGCCCCGGCGGGGTCGCCGTGGCCGCCGATCACGTTGAGCACGCCTTTGGGGAAGATCTCGGCGGCGAGCTCGGCCAGCTTCAAGGTCGAGAACGGCGTCGTCTCGGCGGGCTTGAGGACGATCGTGTTGCCGGTCGCGAGCGCCGGGCCGATCTTCCAGATCGCCATCATCAGGGGGTAGTTCCAGGGCGTGATCTGGCCGATCACGCCGATTGGCTCGCGGCGGATGATCGAGGTCCGGCCCTCGGCGTACTCGCCCGAGGCGCGACCCTCGAGGTTTCGCCCGGCGCCGGCGAAATAGCGCAGGTTGTCGGCCATGAACGGAATCTCGTCCTCGATGAACGCCTTGCGCGGCTTGCCGGCGTCGGCCGACTCGATGTCGGCAAGCTCGTCGGCTGACTCCTCGATTGCGTCGGCGAGCCTGACCAGCGCGGTGGCGCGGTCGCCGGGCGTCGTCGTCGAGAAGCCCGCGAACGCCCGCCTTGCGGCGGCGACGGCGCGATCGACGTCCTCTGCGCTCGACAGCGGCGCCTCGGCGAGCTTCTCGCCGGTCGCCGGGTTGACGACTTTCTCCGTCTTGCCGTTGGCAGGGTCGGCCCAGTCGCCGTCGATGAAGTTCTGCGATCGGATTGCTTGAGAGGTAGCCATTTCGCTCCTTGGTTGGTTAGGCACTAAGGGCCTGTTCGACCGAGACGGATTCGCTGCCGACGCCCTCGGCGACGGCGGGGTGCGTGACCTTGCCATTGGCGACGTTGACGCCGAGACCGAGGCCGGGATCGGCCTCGATCGCGCCGGCGACACCATGCTCGGCGAGCGCGACGACGTAGGGCAGGGTCGCGTTGGTGAGCGCATAGGTCGCCGTGATCGGAACCGCGCCGGGCATGTTGCTGACGCAGTAGTGGGTTACGCCGTCGAGGGCGAAGGTCGGATCACGGTGGGTCGTCGGCTTCGACGTCTCGAAGCAGCCGCCCTGGTCGATCGAGACATCGACGAGGACGGCGCCCGGATTGATCAGCGAAAGCTGCTCGCGGCGGATCACGTGCGGGGCCTTGGCGCCGTGGACGAGCACCGCGCCGATCACGAGGTCGGCGCGCGGCAGCATCTCCTCGATCGAGAGCACCGAGGAATAGACGGTCGACGCGCGGCCGGCGAAGGCGAGGTCGAGCTCTCGCAGGCGGTCGATCGACCGGTCGAAGACGAAGACATCGGCCTCCATCCCGATCGCGATGAATGCGGCGTTGAGGCCGACGGCGCCGCCGCCGATGACGAGCACGTTGGCGGCCGCAACGCCGGGCACGCCGGCGAGCAGGATGCCGCGGCCGCCGAACGGCTTCTCGAGCATGTAGGCGCCGGCCTGGGTCGCGATCTTGCCGGCGATCTCGCTCATCGGGGCGAGCAGCGGCAGCCGTCCGCTCGGGTCCTCGACGGTCTCGTAGGCGATGCACGTCGCTCCCGAGTCGCAGAGCCCCTTGGTCAAGTCGGGGTTCGGCGCAAGGTGGAGATAGGTGAACAGCGCGGTCTCGGGTCGAAGCAGCTCGACCTCCCGCGGTTGCGGCTCCTTCACCCCGAGGACGAGCTCGGCCTCGCCGAAGACCGCCTCCGCGTCGGGGAGGATCTTCGCCCCCTGGGCCTCGTAATCCGCGTCGGAGATCGCGCTGCCCTCGCCGGCACCGGCCTGAATCAGGATTTCGTGGTCACGCTCGCAGAGCTCGCGGACGCCGGCCGGGGTCAGCGAGACGCGGTACTCATCAGCCTTGACCTCGGTCGGTACCCCAACCTTCAACCTGCGACAACCCCCTCCGAGACCTCGACCTCGAACTCGCAGCCACGCTGCTCGAGCTCGGCGAACATCGACCCGGCATCGATGCATTTCTCGGGCGGCAAGGCGCCGCGTGCGGTCAGCTCGCCCCTCGCCAGCAGTCTCACGGCGGCAGCGGCGGGTGCCGCGGTCGAGACGATGCCCCCACCGAGGCGCCACTTCTTCGACGGCTTGGTCAAACAGCGCACCCTGACCTCCCTGCCACCGCCGGCGGCCTCGATCACATGCACCGAGACCGTCTTCGGCGACGACGGCACGACCTTTTTCGACTCGCGGGCGATCCGCTCCGCCGAGCACTTCGCGAGTTTGCTCAGCTTCTCGAGCAGGTACGGCTCGAGCGCGAGGCGGAAGCTGACATTTCGGGCGCCGAAGCTCTCGCCGAACGTGCTCAGCTCGGAGTGCAGTGTGTGGATCGTCTCCGCCTCGCCGATCGGCGAGCCGAAGTCGACGACGCCGCCCGGCGAGAGCGGCTCGATCTCACAGGGCTTGCCACCGCGCAAGACGACCGGCTCGAGCGTCAGCTCGTCGATCAAAGTCTGCAGCGCGTAAGGGATCGAGAAGCCCTCCGGGGGCTCGAGGTCGCGACCCGATGCGGATACGTGAATCGACTCGACCTCGTCGAGCTCACCCACCGCCCTCGCCGCCATCAGGTTCGTCTTGCCCGGGCTCGAGCCGATCCCGAGGATGCCGATCAGGTTCGCGCGCTCGAACTCGGCCGAGAGCTCGCGCTGGCGCGAGGTCATCCAGTAGAGGCCGCCGAGGTCGATGTAGTGGGTGTCGGTCGCAATGCAGGCCCGCATCGTGTCGAGGTTGACCCGGTAGCTCGCCGAGTTGACGAGGACGTCGCAGCGGCTGATAGCGCGGGTCACCGAATCGTGATCGGAGGCGGTGCCGCGCGCGTTCGCTCGCTTCGCCTTCGCCTTGCCTCCGCCGTGCTTCTCCGCCACCTGCGCCGCACGCCCCTCGTCGATGTCGAGCAGCAGCAATGCCGAGACTTCGTCGGACTCGGCGAGATCGCGGACGATCGCCGGCGCGATCGTCCCGCCGGCGCCCAGAACCGCGACCTTCAATTCCGAGTTCATGAGCACTTCATCCCACCAGCTCCCTCGCTCGCAGGGCGAGCCATAGTTCGATCCGGTCGTGCGCGCGGCTCAGGTCACGGCCGGTCAGCTCCTCGACCCGCCTGATCCGGTAGCGCAGCGTGTGACGATGGCAGTAGAGCTCGCGCGCCGCTCGCTCCCATTGGCCGTTCTGCTCGATAAAGGCCTCGAGTGAGCGCAGCAGCTCGCCGCCGTACTCGCCGTCGGTGGCCTCGATCGGAGCCAGCAGGCTCTCGGAATAGTGCCTCAGCGCCTCGTCGTCTTGAAGCGCGAGCAACAGGGTGAAAGCGCCGAGGTCTCGGTGCGATGCGACCTCGGGCGCGTCGCCATTGGCGAGCGAGGTCGCCTCGAGTGCGCAGCGGGCCTCGTGGAAGGCGTGGCGGACGGCGCCGGCGCTGCCGGGACGGCTGGCGGCGGCGCGAACGGTCGCACCGTCGCGGGCAATCGCCGCACGCGCCGTGCGCGCGAGACCGACCGGATCGCCGGCACCGGCGTCGACGACGGCGCAGAGCAGCTCCTTACGGGCCGCGCTACTCGTCGCGACGAGTGCGGCCACGCCCTCGCCGTCGAGCGCCGCCTCGAGCTCGTCGGCGGCGCGGCTCGGCTGCTCCAGCTCGAAGACGAGGACCGCGGCCTCGGCACCGATCCCGAACGGGCGCAGGCGCCCGCGGACCTCGGCGTCATCGAGCCGGCCCGAGAGCGCCTCTGAGAGAACGTCGCCGGCGAGCCGGCGCTCGGTCTCCCTGACGGCGCGGTCGCGCATGATCTCGAGCGCAACCGCGATCGCCGCCTGGCGCGCGATCAGCCGGTCGAGGTCGGTCAGCTCGCCGCTCGTCTTCGCAACGGCGAGCCATGTCCTCGCCGCCGGCCGGTCACCGTCGGGGAGCGGTGCGAGGACCATGCTTGGCAGCGACGGGTCCTCCGGGGAGAACGGGGCGATCCGCCCCGCCCCGGTTCTCGCCTCGACCTCGGCCGAGATCACGTCGAGCGGCCGCGCGCCGAGCCCCGGCGGCGAAGCAACGCTGAGGGCGACGCCGTTGGCATCGAGCAGCAGCGCCGACCCGCCGACGGCGGAGCCGATTGCGGCGAGGATCGCGTCGAGCCCGCGCCCGTCGATTACCAGCCGCTCGAGCCGCTCCTGCAGGGCGAGGCCGCGTTCAAGCACTCCGTAGCCCTCGTTTACGAGCTCGGTGAAGGCGCGCTCGGTGAGCGCGATGAACGGCATCTCGAACGGCACCTCGAACAGCGGCAGCTCGCGCTTGGCTGCCTCGTCGACCATCGCCTTCGGCAGCCGCTTGTGCTCGAAGCCGGTGCCGAGGCCGATGCCGGCGAGGCCGTGGTCGGCGAGCATCGCGACGAACCGCCTCTGCTTCGTCGCCGACTTCAGGCCGATGCCCGTGGTCAGCAGCAGCTCGCCGCCGGTCAGCCAGCGCGTCGGGTCGTCGACCTCGGAGATGTGTACCCAGCGGATCGGCTTGCCGGCACCCTCATGTCCGGCCGCGAGCTCGAGGCCGAGGTCACTTGTCAGGCCGGCGACGGTGAGCAAGGCCTACAACCGGTCCCAGGCCTCGGTCAGCACGCTGCGTAGAATCGCCTCGATCTCCTCGAACTGCTCGGTATCGCAGATCAGCGGCGGCGCGAGCTGGACGACGGGGTCGCCGCGATCGTCGGCGCGGCAGATCAGACCACGCTTGTAGAGCTCGCCGGAGAGGAAGCCACGCAGGATCCGCTCCGACTCATCCTCGGTAAAGCCATCCTTGGTCTCCTTGTCCTTGACGATCTCGACCGCCTGGAAGAAGCCGGCTCCGCGGACGTCGCCGACGATCGGCAGGTCGCGCAGACCCTCGAGCAGGCCGCGGAACTCCTCCTCCTTGCGCAAGACGTGCGCGCAGAGGTCCTCGCGCTCGAAGATGTCGATGTTGGCCATCGCCGCCGCCGCCGCGACCGGGTGGCCGGCGAACGTGAAGCCGTGAGCGAACATCGCCGTCCCGTCCATGAACGGCTCGGCGACGCGATCGGAGACGATCATCGCCCCCATCGGGATGTAGGCCGAGGTCAGCGCCTTCGCCGAGGTGATGATGTCGGGCTGGTAGTCGTAGCGCTCGCAGCCGAAGTAGTGGCCGAGCCGGCCCCAGGCGCAGATCACCTCGTCGGAGATCAGCAGCACGTCGTGGCGGTCGCAGATCTCGCGGACCCGCTGGAAGTAACCCTCCTGCGGGGGAATGCAGCCGCCGGCATTCTGTACGGGCTCGAGGATCACGGCGGAAACCGTCTCCGGTCCCTCGAAGACGATCCGGCGTTCGATCTCCTCCGCGGCCCAGAGCGTCTCGCGACCCTCGGGCCAGTGATAGCTGTTCGTGTTCGGGACGTGGCAGCCGCCCGGCGTGTGCGGCTCGAACGCCGTCTTCAGCGCGGTCAGCCCGGTCGCCGAGAGCGCCCCCATCGAGGTCCCGTGGTAGGCCACCTCGCGAGCGATCAGCTTGTGCTTCTGGCCCTTGCCCTCGACCCGGTGGTAGTTGCGCGCCAGCTTCAGCGCCGACTCGACCGCCTCCGAGCCGCCCGAGGTGAAGAAGACCCGGTTGAGGTCGCCCGGCGCCAGAGCGGCGATCCGGGTCGCCAACTCGATCGCCCCGGGGTGCGCGTAGCTCCAGTTGGTCGTGAAATCGAGCTGCTGGACCTGCGCCGCCATCGCGTCGCCGATCTCGGCCCGGCCGTGACCGGCGTTGACGCAGAACAGGCCGGAGAGGCCGTCGATCTTGCGATCGCCGTGATCGTCCCAGACATAGGGCCCCTCGCCGCGAACGATGATCGGCACCTCGTGCTCGGCGTCGTAGCCGCCCATCCGGGTGAAGTGGAGCCAGAGGTGGCGCAGAGCCTGCTGCTGAAGGGTCCCCTGCGCGGCTGCCGCGGGTGTCGCGCTCGTCGTCGCCATCACCTCTCCTTTGTGAGATTCGTCCTCCGGGGACAGGATTAATCCTGTCCCCGGTCCAACATAATGTCTAAGACGCTGCGGACAACCGTATCTCCGGTTGCTGCCGCTCGGCAACGTGAATGCGGTCAAATCGGAACCTACCCAGTTATACAGTTCGTATAACGGCCGCTCCCGCTTTTGGGAGATTCGCCGGTTGCCGCAACGTCCAACTTTCGGCCATGATGCAGACCGTCCCGTTGAATCCGAGCGTCCAGCTAGAGCAGGTGAGCAAGCACTTCGACGATGTCGTCGCGGTTCGCACGCTCGACCTGGCGCTCGCCCGTGGCGAGTTCTTCACCCTTCTCGGCCCGAGCGGCTGCGGCAAGACGACGACGCTGCGGGTGATTGCCGGCTTCGAGCAGCCGACCGGCGGGCGAGTGCTGATCGACGGCGAGGACGTCGCCGGGCTGCCCGCCTACAAACGGCCGACCAACACCGTTTTTCAGAGCTACGCGCTCTTTCCCCATCTCAGCGTCCGCGACAACGTCGGTTTCGGCCTGAAGCGGAAGAAGGTCGAGAAGGCCGAGATCGACGATCGAGTCCGCAACGAGCTCGACCGCGTCGGCCTCGCCGAGGTGGCCGGGCGCCGGCCGAACCAGCTCTCGGGCGGACAGCAGCAGCGGGTCGCGCTTGCCCGGGCGCTGGTCAACCTGCCCAAGGTGCTCTTGCTCGACGAGCCGCTCGGTGCCCTCGACCTGAAGCTCCGCAAGGGCCTCCAGATCGAGCTCAAGCGGATCCAGCGCGAGGTCGGGATCACCTTCGTCTACGTCACCCACGATCAGGAGGAGGCGTTGACGATGTCGGACCGGATCGCGATCATGAACGGCGGAGTGATCGAGCAGATCGGCTCCCCCGAGGACGTCTACGAGCGCCCCGAGACACCGTTCGTCGCCGGCTTCATCGGCGTTTCCAACCTGCTTCCCGCCGATGTGGTCTCGGTCAACGGCGGCGGCCCAGGCTCCTACACCTGCGTGCGCCCGGAGAAGCTCCGGGTCGAGGACCCGGCAACGCCGGCGAGTGCCGCCGATCCGAACGTCGAGGGAGTGATCGAGTCGACGCTTTACGTCGGCACCGCGACCCAGTTGATCGTCAAGGTCGGCGACGGGGTGCCGATGACCGTGCTCGTGCCGAACGCGAACGAGGCCGCCCGGCAGAGGCTGCCGGCCGTGGGCTCGCGCGTCCGGTTGGCCTGGGCGCCCGAGCACATGCACGTCGTACATGAACCGGCCGCTGCCAGTGGCGGCCCGCGAGAGGAGACGTCTCAGTGAACGGACACCTGACCAAGCTCGTAGCGGCGTTCGCGCTGCTCGGATTGACGCTGGGGACAGCCGCTTGCGGCTCGGACCTCGGCGGCGGCGGTCGCGAGGGCGACGTGACCACGGCCGCGGCCGAGGGCGAGGCCTCCGGCGAGCTGGTGATCTCCAACTGGCCTTTCTACATCGACAAGGAGACGATCCCCAACTTCGAGGAGGAGAGCGGCCTCAAGGTCGATTACACCGAGGACGTCAACGACAACAACGAGTTCTTCGCAAAGGTCCAGCCCGAGCTTCAGAACGGAGGGTCCGGGGGCACGGACATCTTCGTCGTCACCGACTGGATGGCGGAGAAGATGTACGACCTCAACTACCTGCAGAACTTCGACAAGAGCGCAATTCCGAACGTCGAAGCCAACCTCGTGCCGAACCTCGAGAGCCCCTCGTTCGATCCCGAGCGCAACTTCTCGGCCCCCTGGCAAAGCGGCATGACCGGGCTGATCGTGAACAAGGACCTAGCCCCCGACATCACCTCGATCGAGGACATCTTCGATCCGAAGTACAAGGGCGAGATCGAGGTCCTGACCGAGCTTCGCGACACCGTGCCGCTGGTGATGAAGTCGGAGGGCGTCGACGTCGAGAGTGCGACCACCGAGGACTGGCTGGCCGCGATCGACAAGCTCGGCGAGGCGATCGACTCGGGCCAGATCGTCGACTTCACCGGCAACGAGTACACCGCCGACCTCGCCCGCGGCGGCGTCGCCGCGGTGGTCGGGTGGGGTGGGGCGGCGGGTCGTCCCAGCTTGATAGGGCGGGGACCCCGACCGGTCAAGGCCGCTGCGCGCCGCTGCGCGGTCGGCTGCGCCGAGCCTTGAGCGTCCACCCTCACCCGGTCTGTCCCGGTTTCTGAACCGCCGCATCCCGCGGCGCGAGCTCAGGAGCCTGCCGTGGACGAGCCCGCTTTCATTGATTGCGACGATGACCTGTTCCCGGGATGCGACCCGGACCGGGCCGGTGCCCTGCACACCGACGAGTACGGCGTTACGTACAGGTGCGACCGGGTGCCGGGGCTGGGGTGTGGG
>JBPCRS010000026.1:0-10616 GCA_050996575.1 Solirubrobacterales bacterium | reverse complement strand
GCTCTCGCACGCCTTCTACGCCGCCTATGACCCGGTCACGCCCGGATCACTCTCCACTCGGATCGCCAACGACCTCCTCCGCGACGAGCTCGGCTTCACCGGCGTCGCGATCACCGACGACCTCGGCACCGGCGCGATCCGCGCGACGACCGGGGTCGCCCCGGCCGGCGTCGCCGCAATCGGGGCAGGCGCCGACATGCTCCTGGTCGAGTCGCCGGCCGACGCCGCCGCCGTCCGTGAGGCCCTGCTCGCCGCGCTCGATTCGGGCACGCTCGAACCGCAGCGCCTCGACCAGGCCGTCGGCCGCGTGCTCGCATTGAAACGCTCTCTCGGCCTGGTCGAGTAGCCGCACGCCGACGAATACCCTGACCGACGTGGAGCTGGGAACCGACACGAAGGCCGTGCTCGTCGCGACCGGGCTTATCTTTCTCTGGGCACTGGCGCTCGGCGTCTGGAAGTACCGCCAGATGGCAACCTCCGAGGATCACCTCGCCCACCCTTACGTCGACGTCGCCCATCGCGCCGCGCTTCTCTACAGCTTCGCCGCACTGCTGATCGCCGCCTTCGTCGAGCTCAGCGCCTTCTCGACGACGGTCAACCTGCTCGCCGCCTTCGCCCTGATCTTTTTCTTTGCAGCGGCGATCGCCGGCTACTGCTACCAGGGCTGGAAGGCCGAGACGACGAACCAGTTCGCCGACCCGATTCCGGGCACCCACCCCTATATGTACGCGCTGATCCTCGCCGAGATCGGCGGTTTCGCGGTCCTCTTCGCGGGCTTCCTCGACGCGCAGATTCTGTGACCGACGTCACGCACTGATATATCCACACGATATATATTGCGCAACGTGTCCGAGCGCGCTCTCTCCAACACCGCATACGTCATCCTCGGTTTCCTCGACGCCGAACCGCGCTCGGGCTACGAGATCAAGCAGGCGGTCGACAACACGACCCGCTTCTTCTGGGCCGCGAGCTACGGCCAGATTTACCCCGAGCTTCGCCGGCTTCGTGACGAGGGCCTGGTCGAGTCCGAGCGCGACGACACCGGCGGGCGAAAGCGCAAGGTCCACCGGATCACCGAGGCCGGGCGCAGAGCGTTGCGCGAATGGCTGGCCGAACCCGCCCTGGCAACCGAGCTCCGCGACGAGAAGCTGCTCAAGCTCTTCTTCAGCACTTCAGCCGGCGGTGCCGACGAGGGTCGCGAGGCCGGCGTCGAGGCGCTCGAGGCGCGTGCCGCCGAGCACACCGAGATCGAGCAGCGGCTGCGAGAGCTCGAGCCAATGGTGCTCGCCAAGGGCGACTCGGCCAAGCTCGCCGTGCTCCGCTACGGGATCGAGCTCAACGCCTGGGGGCGCCGCCACTGCGAGGAAGCGGCAAACGAGATGCGGCGCACCGGCCGCAGAAGCGCCTGATGTTCACTCGCCTCGCCGACCTCGCCCAGCGCCGACGCCGGATCGTGCTCGTCGCCGCGGCACTCTTCTTCGCCGTCGCCGGCGTGCTCGGAAGCGGCGTGGCCGATCGGCTCGATCCCTACGGCGCCTCCGATCCCGAGACCGAGAGCGTCAAGGCCGAGGAGCGGCTCGAGGCCGCCGGCTTCCGCGAGACCAGCGTCGTCGTCCTGATCGAGGGCGTCGACGCGACGACGCCCGCCGGCGAGCGCCGGGTCGCCGCAATCGCGAAGAAGGTCAGCGGTGAGAAGCAGGTCGATGCCGTCACCGGCTACGCCGAGACCCGCTCACCGGCCTTCCTCTCGCGTGACGGCGACGCCACCTATCTCGCGGTCAGCCTGAAGCCGACCGAGGACGGCGCGGTTCAGGACGCCGCCGATCGGGTCACCAGATCACTCGCCGACGAGCGCGGCGTCAGCGTCGGCGGCAACGCCGTCGCCAACGCCCAGGTCAACGAGAAGGTCGTAAGCGACCTGCGCCGGGCCGAGCTCTACGCGTTCCCGATCCTCTTCGGGCTCTCGTTGCTCTTCTTCCGCAGCCTGGTCGCCGCGCTGCTGCCGCTGCTCGTCGGTGGCCTGGCGATCGTCAGCACCTTCCTGATGCTGACCGCCGTCTCCGAGCTTGCCTCGGTCTCGATCTTCGCGCTCAACCTGGTCACCGGCCTCGGCCTCGGCTTGGCAATCGATTACAGCCTGTTCGTCGTCTCGCGCTATCGCGAGGAGATCGCCAAGACCGGCCCTGGGATCGAGGCGATGCGGCGGACGATGGCGACCGCCGGTCGCACTGTTCTCTTCTCCTCGCTGACCGTTGCCGCCGCCCTCGCCGCGCTGCTCGTCTTTCCCCAGCGCTTCCTCTACTCGATGGGGATCGGCGGCTCGCTCGTCGCCCTGATCGCCGCGGCGATCGCGCTGATCGTCCTGCCGGCGATCCTCGCCGCGCTCGGCGAGCGCGTCAACGCGCTCTCCCCCGCCTTCCTCCAACGCCGCGCCGAGCGCGACGCTCGCTCGACCGACGAGGGCTTCTGGTATCGCCTCTCGCGCCTGGTGATGCGGATGCCCGGCCGGATCGTGCTCGCCAGCGCGACCTTCCTGATCGTCCTCGGCATCCCCTTCTTCTCGATCAACTTCACCTCGGTAGACGCCCAGGTTCTGCCCGAGGGGGCGAGCGCGAAGCAGGTCGACGACACGCTTCGGGCCGACTTCCCGCCGTTTCGCGACACGCCCGTCCTGCTCGCCGTCGACGGCGGCGCCGACGAGGCCGGGAAGGCGGCGGCGCAGGCGCGGCGACTCGACGGAGTCGCCGATGTCGGCGAGCCGCGCAAGCTCGAGGACGGGGTCTTTGCGATCGACGTCGTCTCGCGCTCGGCGCCGCTCTCCGAGCGCAGCAAGATACTCGTCGAAGAGGTGCGAGCGATCGACGCCGACGCCCTCGTCGCCGGTTCGACCGCCCGCTACGTCGACCTCCAGCAGAGCCTCGTCGACCATCTGCCGCTGGTCCTCGCGATCGTCGCCCTCGCCACCTTCGTCGTCCTCTTCCTGATGACCGGATCGGTCGTGCTTCCGATCAAGCAGCTCTTGATGAACGTGCTCGGGCTCTCGGCGGTGTTCGGGATCCTCGTCCTGATCTTCCAGGACGGCCGCTTCGAGGGCCTGCTCGGCTACACCAGCCAGGGCGGGCTCGAGTCGACCCAGCCGCTGCTGTTGTTCGCCGTCGCCTTCGGGCTCTCGACCGACTACGGCGTCTTCCTGCTCTCGCGGATCAAGGAGGCGCGCGACGGCGGTGCCTCGGACTCGGAGGCGGTCGCGATCGGGCTCGAGCGGACCGGCCGGATCGTCACCGCGGCCGCGCTCCTGTTCTGCATCGCGATCGGCTCTTTCGTCACCTCGGAGCTCATCTTCATCAAGCAGGTCGGGCTCGGGACGGCGCTCGCCGTGCTGATCGATGCGACGATCATCCGAGCGCTGCTCGTACCGGCGCTGATGGAGATGCTCGGGCGCTGGAACTGGTGGGCGCCGCGACCGCTGCGCCGGCTGCACGAGCGGATCGGTTTGAGCGAGGGGACCGCCGAGGCGATGCCCACGAGGTGAAGCCGGAAAGCGATCACCGCGCAGAAGCGTTCGCGTGTAATCCGCCGGCCCTGCGGGTATCTGTTCGGCAGCCCGGCGCGACCGGGGGCACGGATGTCACTGGAGGAGGAGAAATGACCGTCGGAACCGGAATTTTCCTGATCGTCGTCGGAGCGATCATTCGTTACGCGCTCGATCTCAAGCTGGGTGGTGTCGAGGAGGGGACGATCGGCCTGATTCTGATCGTCGCCGGCGTAGTCGTCCTCGTCCTCGCCCTGATCTCGGCGCCGTTCCGCCACTTCGGCGGGCGCCGGCAGGAGACCGTGATCGAGGATCGTCGCGCTGCCCCACGGCGGACGCTCTAATACGTAACCCGAGACCTCCGACTCAGCCGCCGACGGTCTGGCGGCCGGAGAACGCGCGGCCGAGGGTGACCTCGTCGGCGTGCTCGAGGTCGGCGCCGACGGGCAAGCCGGAGGCGAGCCTGGTGATCGTCACTCGGTCGCGCAGCAGCTCGGCGATGTGCAGCGCCGTCGCCTCGCCGGTCGTCGTCGGATTGGTCGCGAGCACGACCTCGGTGACTTCGCTATCGCCGGCGCGCTCGACCAGCTCGGCGATCTTCAGGTCCTCGGGGTCGATCCCGTCGATCGGCGAGAGCGCCCCGCCGAGCACGTGGTAGAGGCCGCGGAACTCGTGGGTTCGCTCGATCGGGATCACGTCGCCGGGCTCCTCGACGACGCAGATCAGGCTTCGGTCGCGACGCTCGTCCTCGCAGATCCGGCAGCGCGGACCCTCGGCGAGGTTCGAGCAGACCTCGCAGAGCCCGACCTTCTCCTTCACCTCGCGAATTGCGTCGGCGAGCGCGATCGCCTCGTCGGTGTCCTCCCGTAACAAATGGAATGCCAGTCGCTGGGCGCTTCGCTGCCCGATCCCGGGCAGCTTCGCCAGCTCCGCTATCAGACGGTTGATTGGCCCGGCGTACACTCATTCCACGGTATCGGAGCGGTCGGCTCGTCTAACGTGGGTGCGGATGAGGAGGGCACGGACGCCCCTAGAGCCCCGGCAATCCGAGCCCGCCGGTCATCCCGCCGAGCTTCGATTCGGCCAGCGCCTGGGCGGCGCGAAGTGCCTCGTTGACCGCCGCCGCGACCATGTCCTCGAGCACTTCGGCGTCCGCGGGGTCGATCGCCTCGGGGTCGATCTTCAGCTCGCGAAGCTGCAGGTCGCCGGTCATCTTCACCTTGACCATGCCGCCGCCGGCGCTCGACTCGACGACCTCGTCCTTGAGCTTCTCCTGAGCCTCGACCATCTGCGACTGCATCTCCTGAACCTGCTTCATCATCTTGTTCAGGTCCATGCCGCCCATTCCGCCACCCGGGCCTTGCCTACTCATGCGCTCTCCTTCAAGTCGTCGTCGGAGTCGATCTCCTCGGCGTCGAAGGTCGACTTGATCTGCTCGATCAGCTCCTCGTCGGTCAGTTCGATCCCGCCCCCGCCGCCGCCGGTGATCGCCTCCTCGTCGAGCAGCACATAGACCGGCTGCAGCTTCTCGCCGACGATCGTCTTGATCGCGTTGGCGAAGCTCTCGCGGTTGCCCTTTGCTTCGGCCTTTCGCTTGTTGAAGGCAGCGCTCGGCGGGAAGCCGATCTTCAGCACCGCCTCCTCGGCGTTGACCTCGAGCGGGCGCGCCGCCTCGTAGACGGCGGAGAGCAACTCAGAGCCCGACTGGCGGATGTGGTCAACGATTCCCGGCCACAGCCTGGTGATCCGCTCGAGGTCGATCGTCTCGACCGCGGCCGCAACCACCGCCGCCGGCCCGCTCGAGGCCTCGGGCGCCGGATCGTCGGAACCGGTCGTCGGAACCTCGGTTGTATCGGTCATCGGCGCGCTCTCTGGTGCAGGCGACGCAGCTGGTGCAGCCGGCGCCTCAGGCTTTGGCGACTGGCGACCGGCGACCGGCGACTCGCCGGCTCCGAGCCTTCCCTCCAACCGCTCCAACCGCTCCGCCAACGCCTGCCGCGACGGGTCGACCTGCGGCCGCGCGCAGCGCAGCAACGCGACCTCGATCGTCATCCGCGGCTCGTCGCCCTCGCGGACCGCGGCGAGTGCATCGGAAAGCACGTCGAGCGAGCGCACGAGCGCGATCTCGGGAACGCGCTCGGACTGCTCGGCGAGCCGAGTCGCCTCCGCCTCGGAGATCGCCATGCCCTCGGGCACGTCGCCGACGGTGCGGACGACGAGCAGCCGGCGCAGGTGGTCGACGAGGTCGCGGGCGAACTGGGCGACGTCGCGGCCCGAGGCGGCGAGCTGCTCGGAGACGGTGAGCGCGGCGCGCCCGTCGCCGGCGGCGATCGCGTCGGCGGCGGCGGCGATCAGCGTCGCGTCGGCGACGCCGAGCACGGCGAGCGCATCGTCGGTCGAGATCTGCTCGCCACAGTAGGCGCAGAGCTGGTCGAGCGTGCCGAGCGCGTCTCGGAAGCTGCCGTTGGCGCCGCGCGAGATCGCGGCTACAGCGCCGGGCTCGATCGTCAGGCTCTCGGCCACGGCGACACGGCTGACGACCTCGGCGATCTGCTCGGCCGCGGGGCGCTGGAAATCGAAGCGCTGGCAGCGGTCGACGATCGTCGGCATCACCTTGTGGGGCTCGGTCGTCGCGAGCACGAAGACAGTCGACGGCGGCGGCTCCTCGAGCGTCTTCAGGAAGGCGTTCCAGGCTTCGCGGGTGAGCATGTGGGCCTCGTCGAGGATGTAGACCTTCCAGCGCCCGGCGGCGGCGACGTAGCCGACCCGCTCGCGCAGGTCGCGGATGTCGTCAACCGAGCGGTTCGAGGCGGCGTCCATCTCGATCACGTCGAGCGAGGTACCGGCGGCGATCGTCCGGCAGGGATCGCACTCGCCGCACGGCGTTACGGTCGGGCCGTTGACGCAGTTGAGCGAGCGGGCGAGGATCTTTGCCATCGACGTCTTGCCGGTCCCGCGCGAGCCGACGAAGAGATAAGCGTGGTGGACGCGGTCGCGCTCGACCGCGTTTCGCAGGGTGCGAACGACGTGCTCCTGGCCGACCACCGCGTCGAACGATTGCGGGCGATGGCGGCGATAGAGGGAGGCTTCGGCCACGGGAGAACCACTCTAGCTCCGATCCAGAGGGGTCGATCGCACGGGCTCGGGCTGAGGTGAGAGACTCTCCGCAACTCGGGAAGGGGTGCCCTCCAGATGACGCAGGAGATCGCCGCCCTCGCCGAGGTCGCGGGCCAGGCCGAGCGTGCCACAAGCGGCTGACGGTCGGCTAGATGATCTAGCGTGCGGCGGCCGATGGCCGCTCGCGAGCTCCCCTCCCCGATCCGCCGATTCGTGCCGGTCGCGATCGTCGTCGCCGGCGCGGCGCTGATCTGGCTCCTCTTCGGCCACGGCTTCGCCAACTACGACACATTCTACTCGCTCGTCTGGGGTAACGAGATCTTCAACGGGCTGAAGCCCGACTACGGCGCGCCGATCCCACCGACGCCGCACCCGCTGCAGACTTTGCAGGGCGTCTTGCTGGCCCCCTTCGGCGACGGCGCCGAACCGATCACCGTCGCGATCGCCTTCCTCTCACTCGCCGCGGTCGCCTACTTCGCCTACCGGCTCGGCCAGCTCTGGTTCGGCGTCCCCGCCGGCCTCGTCGCAGCGGCCGTCGTGCTCACCCGCGAGCCGATCCTCTCGAACGGCGTCCGCGCCTACGTCGACCTCCCCTACATCGCTCTCGTCCTCGCCGCTCTCGTCGTCGAGACGAAGCGCCCGAAGGCGGGCTGGCCGGTGCTCGCCCTGCTCGCACTCGCCGGCCTGCTTCGCCCGGAGGCGTGGCTGTTCTCCTTCGCCTACCTCGCCTACCTCGCCTACACCCGCTTCGCACCCTCGACGATCGCGGCGCTTCGCGCCGCCCACCGCTCGCGCAGCGGCCTCGTTCAGGTCGTCGCGCCCACCCGTCGCGACCGGGTCAACCGGGTGCTGCTTTCGATCGCGCACGCCGTCCGCCAGCCACCATTTCTCGCCCTCGCCGCCCTCGCAGCCGCCGGCCCTGTGATCTGGGTGCTCTACGACGTCGTCTTCGCCGGCAACGCGCTCTACTCGCTGACCGGAACCCAGGACACCGTGCAGACGCTCGGCCGCGACACCGGCATCGTCGACTGGGTCCGCTTCTTCCCCCGCCGCCTCGGCGAGATCCTGCGTGAGCCGGTTCTGCTCGGCGCGGCCGGCGGCGGCGTGCTGACGCTCTGGCTGCTGCGCGACCGAGCGAAGCTCGGCGCGGCGGCCGGGTTCCTCGCCGCCGGCGCTTTCGCCCTACTCGCCTTCGCCGGCCTCGCCGTGATCACCCGCTACGCGATGCTCGCCGCGGTGATCCTGGCGATCTTCTGCGGCGCCGGTGTATTCGGCTGGGTCAAGTTGCCCGAGGACCATCCGCGGCGGCGCTGGTGGATGGCCTTCGGCGCGCTCGTCGCGGTTACGTTCGTCGTCTTCGCCCCCGGCCAGCACGACCGGCTCGAGCGCCTCCAGGACTCGATAGCGACCCAGGAGGAGATTCGCGACGACCTCGAGGAGATCGCCGACTCCGACGCGATCGAGGCCGGCTGCGAGCCGGTCACCGTCCCCAACCACCGCCCCGTGCCGTTGCTCGCGCTCTGGCTCGAGCGCCGGCCGTCGCAGATCGTCACGGCGGTCGAGGAGTCCGGCGGTGAGCTCGTCCGGATCGAGCCCGAGAGCGGCTACTACTTCGACCCCGCGAGCGCGGTCGTCGAAGAGAACTTCACGCTCGACCCCAACGACCCGGGCGAGCTCACGGCTCCGGTCCCGGCGGGCTTCGAGCGGGTCGAGGAGAACGAGAGCTGGGTGCTCTACGCACGCTGCTGAGGTGGCGGCTCAGCTGATCGGTATCAGCGGACGCTCATTTGCATCGTCGCCGGCGATCCGCCCGACCTCGCGCGGCGCGATCAGCGGTCGGCCGCGGTCGTCGTCGAGGCTGACAACCGCCGCGAGCAAGCCGGCAATGACGACGATCGCCGCGACCAGGACGTGGACGGGCCGCAACCTCGCGAGCCGAGCCCGGGTCGTGACGTGTGGCCTCCAGGGCGTCGGCGGCGAGGCGGGGGCCGGAGGAGGCGACGGCAAGGGTGGTGGTGGCTGATAAATGGGCTCCTCGGGCAAGATCCGCGTCCGCGACTCCTCGGCCGGCGGCAGCGAGATCGGCGGCGGCGGCGGCGTCCCCGCCAGCCTCCCGGTGTCGTCGATCTCCGACAGCGCCACCTCGGCCGAGGACGGCCGCTTCTCGGGGTCGGGGTCGGACATCCTCGCGGCGAGCCCGGCGAGGGCGGCGATCTCGCCCGCAGGCAGGCACTCGCGCAACACGATCCCCGCCGAGTAGAGGTCAGAGCGCTCGCTCGCCGGCTCCCCGACCTGGACCTCGGGGGCGAGATAGCGCAACGTGCCGAGCACCTGACCGGTCGTGGTCAGGCTGGTCGCGTCCTCGGGCCGCGCGATGCCGAAGTCGGTCAGCCGCAGCCGCCCGTCCTCGCCGACGAGGATGTTGTGCGGCTTGACGTCGCGATGGATGATCCCGGCCTCATGGATCCGGCGCAGGGCGCCGAGCAACTCGCGGGCGACGCGCTCGGGATCGAGCCGCTCAAGCTCGGTCTCGATCACAACCGCAAGGGTCGGGCCGTCGACGTACTCCATGACCAGATAGGGCCGCGTGCCGGAGGCGTCGAAGTCGAAGATGCTGACGAGGTTGGGGTGGGTGACACCGGCCGCGGTGCGCGCCTCGCGGGCGAACCGCTCGACGAACATCTCGTCGTCGGCGAGCGCGTCGGAGATCATTTTCACCGCGACCGGTCTACCGAGCTGCTCGTCGCGCCCGAGCCAGACCGACGCCATCCCACCCGCACCGATCACCCGCTCGAGCCGAAATCTCTCGCCGAGCAGAACGCCGGGCGCGGCCCGCTCGCCGCTTGCCTCGGCTGACAAGGCGGACTACCCGTCTGGGCGGTCGGTGGCGGAGTCGAAAGTGGTTTCGGAAGTCGTGCCGGCGCTCGGCTCGCGCCGGCTCATCGAGATCGTCACCCGGGTGCGGACCAGCGTCGTCCCGATCAAAAGCAGCGTCGCCCCGGCGAGGGCGAGCCAGGCGCCGACCTCCTCGTCGCGCCCGATCGCGGCCGGAGGATGGTTGAGAAGCTGGATGCCGACGACGACGAAGGCGGCGACGCCGAGCACCGGCAGCAGGCCCTCCGGCACGAGGGCTCTGGCGGACGCACCTCGGGCAAGCAATCGCGGCACGACGCCGGCGAGCGTGGCGATCGCGATCGCGGCGAGAACCATGTCGAGCGACTCGAACACCGTCCAGGCACTGAGCCCGGGGGCGAACCAGTCGAGGAAGAGACTCACGAGAACAAGCAGCGCTCCGAGCGCCGCGAGCACCGAGCCGCCGTCGATCCGCCTAGGAGCGGGGCCGCTAGTCATGCCGCGGACGATAGATCAAGAAATGGACCGTGCGCTCCCGTCTTCGAAATCAGTTCCCGGGCGTTCCCGTCATGGCTTGCTCGGGTCAGGTTTGCCGCGGCGCCTACTCGCTACCGCTTAAGGCTGCTTCCTTCCGGACCTGACCTGGTTCACGGGCGCGCATCGCGCGGGACCTGACCTTCAACGCCGCCCTTGACGTACTGGCCCCGAGAACCGGGTCCCTCGGACGAGAATTCGGCCCCGCTAGAGCGGATTGCGGGTACAGGGCTCCGCTAAGTCCCCGCCTAGCACGGTCCGCAGGGGATCCTACCGGTCGGCGGTCAGCGCGACGCGTGCGCGCGGAAGTCGGAGCCGGCTAGCTCGGCGACGTCCCCGATCGGCGCCTCGCGCTCGGGACGCAGCGCCATCTGGGTCGAGTACATCGAGACCAGGCGCCCGAGCCGGGCGCATCGCGGACAACTCGCCTCGCCGTCCATCTCCTGCGCCATCTGGCCTGACCCCCTGAGATCGGTCCGACCCTTATGAGAGTCCTACCCGCCCGAGAGAATGGGCAAAGGAGGACCGACCAAGGTGAAGGGACGAAGGCACACCCCCGAGCAGATCATCCGCAAGCTGC
>JBPCRS010000012.1:0-14783 GCA_050996575.1 Solirubrobacterales bacterium | reverse complement strand
GGCCGGGGCCTCGTCGCGGCGAGGGCCGCGATCGTCGCGACGGCCGCCGCCGCGTGGCGCTGCGGCTGCGAGCGGGGCGGCGGGAGGCGGCTCGATGATCGGCGAGCGCGGGTCAACCTTGAACATCCGGAAGCGGAGTATGCCGTCGGTGATCTTCAGCGTGTGGTCGAGGTCGTTGAGCAACGCCGGCTCGGACTCGAAGCGGTAAAAGCGATAGTCGGCCTCGTTACGACGCTCGATCTCGTAGGCGAGCTTGCGCGTGCCCCAATTGTCGGAGTGGCGGATCGTGCCGGCGGACTCGATCCGTTGCTTGGCATCGCCGGCGATCTCCTCGCGGCGCTCCTCCGAAGTCTCCGGATCCAGCATCAATATGAGCTCGTACTCAGCGGCCAAAGCGGCGCGGACTATAGCCGGGGCCGGGGGCGCGGCCCGCCGCCTCGGGCTTGTATCCGACATGCGAGGAAAGCGGATCAGCCGCGACGCGGCACTGCGAATTGGAGCGATCGCCCTGGTCGCGCTCGCCGCCGTCGCCTTCGCGCCGGGCCTGCTCTCGCCCCCCGATCCGCCGCCGCTCGCCGCCGACATCGGCCTCGGCGCAACAGGGGCGAACGGCTTGAGCGGGTTGATCGCCGAGCGCGAGCCGCGGGAGGGTGGGGCGGGTCGCCTCCGGGCCCGAAGGGACACGGAAGCGAATGGCATCTCGGAGCGGGCACGTGGGGAGCGTGAGATCGAGCGTCCGCGCCGGCCCAAGCGAGCCGATCTGGACAAGCCGCCGGCGAAGCCGCCCAAGCCTGCAGCTCCCACCTCGGCCCCGCCGCCCCAGCCCGCGGCCCCGGCCGCACCGGTCTACGTCGCCCCCGCGCCGGCACCCGCGCCGGCCCCGCCGCCCGCTGCCGCTCCCCCGCCCGGCGAGTTCGGGCCCTGAGGGCCGCCGCACGGGGTCTGACCCCCAGCGCCACCGCGAACCCCGGCCTTCAGCCACCTACAGCGGCGGCCTCTGCCTGCTTCGAGCGGATGTCGGCGAGCTGGTCGTCGATCCAGACGCCGGGATCGCGCGAATCGACGATCTCGCGCAGGCGGTCGGCACGCTGCTTGCGCTCGCCGGGGTCCATCGTCAGCGCTCGGTGGATCACGTCGGCCTGCTCCTGGATGTCGAACGGGTTGACGCTGAGGCAGACCTCGCCGATCTCCTCGTGTGAGCCGGTGTTCTCGGACAGCATCACGACCCCGTCGCGCTCGTTCACCGCGGGCGCCTCCTTCGCGACGAGGTTCATGCCGTCGAAGATCGAGTTGACGATCAGCAGGTCGTACTGCTTGTAGCGCGCGACCGCCTCGTAGAAGTTCTCGTAGATCCGTAGGTCGATCGGCATCCAGTCGGTCGTCCCGTGGCGGTGGTTGACGACCGCGACGAGGGCCTCGATCCGCTCGAGGTACTCGGCGTACTCGGCGACGTCCTGGCGCGAGGGCTGGAGGTGGGCGATGAAGGTGACGCGCTCGCGAAACTCGGGGTGCTGTGAGAGGAAGACGTCGAAGGCGGTGAACCCACGGAGCACGTTCTTCGAGAGGTCGGCGCGGTCGACGCGGATGATCAGGTAGTCGCGGCGGCGGCGGGCGAGCTCCTCGCCGTAGCCCGCGACCTGCTCGGAGGCGGCCGCCTCGCGCAGCCGGGCGGCATCGATCCCGAGCGGATAGGCGCGGACCCAGGTTTCGCCGCCCTCGTGGATCACGGCCTTGCGCTCCCAGTCGATCTCGACGTCCATCAGCTCGCGGCAGCACTGGATGAAGTTGCTCACGTAGGCGGTTGTGTGGAAGCCGATGATGTCGTTGGCGAGCAGCCCGCGGTAGATCTCCTCGCGCCAGCGCCGCGGCAGGATCCGCCAGGAGTCCGGCTGCGACCAGGGGATGTGGACGAACTGGTGCAGGAAGACGTCCGGGCGCACGGCCCGGATCGCCGCGGGCGCCGTGTAGAGGTGGTAGTCGTGAAGCATCACCAATGGCTCCGACTCGCCGTCGATCAACTGGACGACAGCGCGGGCGATGTCCTCGTTGACCGTCTTGTAACCGTGCTCCCAGGCCTCGCTTTCCTCGCGGCGGATGTCGGGAGCGTTGGAGAGGTCCCAGAGGTAGTGCTGGATGAACCAGAGGATCGGGTTGGCGATCGTGTTGTAGAAGCGGTCGTAGGCGTCGGCGTCGGACTCGACGAAGCACACGTGGTAGTCGATGCCGCCGAGCGAGACGTCGACCGGACCGTCCGACTCGCGGGCGATCTCGACGTCCTCGTCGGTCATCGCCGAGGCGACCCAGAGCGCCTTGCGGTGCGAGACCAGCCCCGAGAGCGCTGTCACCAACCCGCCGCCGCCGCGATCGACGACCCGCTCGCCGCGCTCGTTCCGATCGAACTGCGCCGGCCCCCGGTTGGAGACGATTATCAGCGGCTGTTCGTCGGCGGCCATCGCCGATTCAGGTTACGCGCTAAGCGTCGAGGTCATGGAACAGGCTGAGCCAGTCGCGCAACAGCCGGGGCGTCAAGAAGTGGCGCCGCGCATGTTCCTTTCCGGCCTTGCCGAGCGCCCTACCGAGCGCGGGGTCGGCGAGGATCTCGAGTGAGCGTTGGGCGGTCTCCTCCGGAGAAGAGACGAGAAACCCAGAGACCCCATCCTCGATCTGCAGCGGAATTCCGCCGACGTCGCCGCCGATCGTCGGACGGCCCTTCCAGATCCCCTCGGTAACGGTCAGCCCGAAGCCCTCACGAATCGACTTCTGGATCAGGACGTCGGACTGCGACTGGAACGCGTTGACCTCGATCGCGCCGACGTTGTTGAGGTTGTTGAGGATCTTGATGTCGGGGTCGCCGTCGGCGTGCTCGAAGGTCCTGTGGAAGAACTCCCAGCCCTCGGGGTCGTCGGTCGCCATCGAGCCGACGAGCGCGAGCTGGACCTCGGGCACCTGCTCGTGGACGATCCGGTAGGCGTCGATCACGCCGATCGGGTCCTTCCACGGGTCGAAACGCGAGACCTGGGTGATCAGCGGGCGTTCGACGTCGATGCCGAACTGGTCGCAGACAAACGAGGCGTCGTCGGGCGAGAGCGCCATGTTCTTCGGTGAGAGCGGGTCGATCGCGGGCGGGATCAGGTTGACCGCGGCGTGAGCCTTCTCGGAGAGGCCGTCGGGGACGTATTGCTGCATATGCCAGACCGACGCGTCGTATTCCTCGATCAGCGGGTTGATCCGGCCGACCGTCGACTCGTTCGGGGTCGAGAGGTCGATGTGGCAGCGCCAGATCCACTTGTTCGCCGCCTCGGGCGCGTTGTGGCGCATGCCGATCGGCTGCGGGTCGTGGATGATGATCACGTCCCAGGCGCCCTCGACGAGGCTCTGGGCGTTCATCCAGTTGTAGCGCTCGAACAACTCCCACTGCTCGTCGGAGATCGCCTCGGGATCGCCCTGGAGCGAGTTGTGCATCAGCTTGGTGACGTTGAAGAACTCCTCCTTGCCGAGGATCACCTGCCAGTGGGCGTCGAGGCCGATGTCGCGCTGCAGCGGCACCAGCGTGTAGAGGATCTCGGAGACTCCGCCGCCGAAGGCGGTCGCCGAGACGTGGAGGATGCGCTTGCCCTTGAGCGGCTCGGCGAGCTCGCGGATCGACTCGACGAGCTCGCGCCCGACGAGGTGGGTGTAGTCGGCGAGGGTCTTGTGGCCGAGCGGGACTTCCTGAAGCAAGTCCGGGAACCTACAGACGTGTTGAGATCAGCCGCTCCATGCCCCGATCGAGCGCCTCGCAAATCGTCCGGTGGAGCTCCTGGTTCGAAGCCGTCACGCAGGAGATCTGGAAATCGGCGCCCGAGCCGAGCAGTCGTTTCTCGTCGAGCGGGGCACCGTAGGCATCGGTGACGACGGCGCCGCCCTCGCTGCAGATCAGGGCGACGGCGGCGAGATCGTAGGGCGAGTTGTTGAGCACGGCGCCGCCGCCGATCCGCTCGAACGCCTCGCGCATTCCCGGAACGTCGGCGACAATTCGCGGGCCGGGCTCGATGTAGGCGTCGAGCTGACCGGTGAGGACCCGGGTCATGTCAAAGGTCGCCGAGCCGAGGTCGAAGGTGCCGCCGCCAACCGAGGAGGAATCGATCAGCTCGGCGATCACCTCGGCGATCACGCGGATCGGCCGGCCGCGCAGCCCATAGGCCCAGAACATCCGATTGAGCGAGTCATTCGAGGAAAGCCGCGGCGCCGGTTCCATGCCGTGGCCGCGCTCGGCGACGAAGAGCGCGCCCGACTTGATCTCGACGACACAGCCGACCTCGACATCGGCCATCGTCGGCTCGGAGTCGAGCCTGGCGGCGGCGACCGAGACGCAGGCCGCCTCGAAGCCGGCCATTGCCGGCCGCGTGCCGTCGATCGGGTCGACGACCAGCACCCACTCGGGCTCGCCCGAGGGGGTGACCATGCCGCGGTCCTCGGAGTAGAAGGCGACGCCGGGCGCCTCACGGGCGAGGTGCTCCTCCATGAACGATTCGGCGATCTCGTCAATCGCGAAGGTGACGTCACCGCCCTCGCCGGTGGCGGCGTGCTCGCGCCCGGCGTAGCTGCCGAGCTCAGGAAGGACGCGCTCGCGCAGGGCGAGGGCCAGCTCGACGACCGTCTCGCGCATCGCTGTTGAACCGTCCGGCTCAGCCGTTCGAGGGAACGGCTTCCGGGCGCGCCTCGAGCGTGACCGAGATCGTCTCCGACTCGCCGTCGGAGTGGATCACCTCGACCTCGATCTTCTCGCCGGGCTCGTGCTGGGCGATCAGCCGCGGCAAGTCGGCCTCCTGAAGCAGGCGCTCGCCGTTGACGGCGACGATCACGTCGCCGCCGGCGTCGATCTGCTGGCCCTGGAAGCGGAAGCGACGGCTCGAACCCTCGAGCCCGGCCTCGTCGGCCGGACTGCCGGGAACGACCTCGGCGAGCAGCGAGCCGGCGTCGGCGTCGATTCCGAGCTCGTCGGCAAGCTGCGGGTAGAGCGGCTGGGCGGAAACACCGATGTACGCGTAGTCGGGCTCGCCGTCCTCGCGCAGCCCCTCGACCGAGCGCGTGACCAGGTTCGAGGGAACGGCGAAGCCGACACCCTCGTTGCCACCCGAGCGGGTGTTGATCTGTTGGTTGATGCCGATCACCTTGCCCTCGGCGTCGAGCAGCGGACCGCCCGAGTTGCCGGGGTTGATCGAGGCGTCGGTCTGGATCGCGCCGTCGATCTGGAACTCCGTAAGCGACTCGATCGAGCGATCGGTCGCCGAGACGATCCCAACCGAGAGCGACTGCACCTGACCGAACGGGCTGCCGATCGCGGCGACTCCTTCGCCGACCGCGACCGCATCGGAATCGCCGAGCTCGAGCGGCTCGAGGTCGAGGCCATCGGGGTCGACCTTGATCAGGGCGACGTCGGCGAAGGCATCGAAGCCGAGGATCTCGGCGGGGACGTTGTTGCGATCGGGGAACTGGACGTAGACATCCTTGGCCGGGTTGAGGTCCTCGCTCGGGCCCGAGGTCTGGGCGTCGGTGACGACGTGCGCGTTGGTGACGATCTCGCCCTCGTCGGAGATCACGAAGCCGGTGCCCTGGCCGGCAGCGGGACCGCCGCCGCCGCCAAACAATCCGGCGGACGATTGGCCGCCGAAGATCGAGGTCACTGTGACCACTCCGGGGGAGGCGGATTCGAAGATTGCCTGCGCGTCGAAGGCTCCGCTCGAGGATTCGGCGATGACGCGCTCGCGGCCGCCGCCGTCCGCGGCCGATTGGGTCGTCGTCGACGTCGAGCCGCCCTCGCTGTCGGAGCCACAGGCGACAAGGACGAGTGCGGCGAGGATCGCCGTGAACGACGCGAGTGTGCGGGTCACGCCGGTGCCCCTGCCGTTGCCGCTGGAAGCTCGAGCGTGAACGTCGTGCGGCCCGGCGCCGAGACGAGCGCAAGCGAGCCGTTCATCCTCAGCGCGAGCTCGCGGGCAATCGCCAGGCCGAGCCCGGTGCCGACGTGGGAGTCGCCGGTGTAAAAGCGCTCGAAGACGCGCTCGGAGGCGCGCGCATCGATGCCCGGACCCTCGTCGGAGACGACGACGGTCACGGTTTCTCTGTCACTGGTGGTGGTCATCGAGATCGGGGTGCCCTCGGGGGTGTGGGTGAGGGCGTTGTCAATCAGGATACGGATGAGCTGTCCGATCCTGTCCGGGTCGCCGCGAGCGAGCGCTCCGGCGGTGGCCTCGACCGTGACCGGCGAGTCGCGCCGCTCGGCCGCAGGTCGGAACTCCTCGGCCACCTGGGCGACGAGCCGGCCGAGGTCGACCGGCGTCGCCCGCATCGCGATCGCGCCGGCATCGATCTTCGAGAGCTCGAGCAGGTCGGTCGCCAGCTTGCCGAGCCGATCGACCTGCTCGCGCATGTTGCGAACGAACTCCCGGCGCGCGTCGGGATCGGGGTCCTCCTCCTCGAGTAACTCGACGAATCCTCCAAGCGAGAAGATCGGCGTACGCAGCTCGTGCGAGGCATTGGCGATGAATTCCTTGCGCGCCGAATCGAGGCTGGCGAGTCGCTGCTGCATCTCGTCGAAGCTGATCGCGAGCTGGCCGACCTCGTCGTGCGAGTCGATCGGGATCGGGACCGCGAAGTTGCCCTCGGCGACCGCCTCGGCTGCGGTCTCGAGCCGGCGCAGCCGGCGCGAGTGGGCGCCGGCGGCGAGGTAGCCGGCGAGCGACGCGGCGACGATCGCGATCGCGCCGGCGATCAGGATCTGGCGTCGGATCAGGTCGACATTGGCGTCGACGTCGCCGAGCGGGCTCGAGAGCACCGCGACCCAGCGCGGCTCGCCATCGGTGGAGAGCGCGATCGCGGTCTCGCCGACGCGCTGACCGGCGACCCGCTCGACGCCCGAGGCGACTCGACCCGCGGCCGCCGCCGTCGCCGCCGGCAGGTAGCTGGGCAGGACGGCGGTGCGCTCGAACTCGGAGTCGGCGATGACGAACTCGGGCTCGGGCCCGCTCGGCCCGGGCCGAACTCCGAGCACGGTCATCCGCGCGTTCGATTCCTGGGCGAGCCGGCGGACTAGCCGGCGGAGCTCGGTCTGCCCGGTGCCACGCTCCATCGCCGCGGACAGGCGCTGCGCCTTCTCGACCCCGACCGCCTCGAGCCGGCGCAGCTTCTCGGCGGTCAAGCTCGAGTTGAGCTGGGGGACGACGTAAAGGTAGACGAAGCCGACGGCGGCGGTGGTGATCAGGAAGAAGAGCAGCGCCAGCCGGTTGCGGACGCTGTTCAGCGGCAGCGCCCGCAATCCGCGGGGCGAGCGCGGCGGCCGGCTTCCCCCGCGCCCGCCGAGCGGCGGCGCAGCGGTCAAGCCCTCACGTCCCTTCCCGGAACCGGTAGCCGACGCCGCGAACCGTGAACAGATACTCGGGCCGCTTCGCGTCTGACTCGATCTTCTCGCGTAGATGGCGAATATGGACGTCGATCGTGCGCGGGTCGCGGTAGGCCGAGTCCCCCCAGACGTGCTCGAGCAGCGCCTCCCGGGTCATCACCCGGCCCGGGCTGGAGGCGAGCACGGCGAGGATCTCGAACTCGACGTATGTCAGCGGCGCCGTCCCCTCGCGCACCTCGACCACCCGGCGGTCGAAATCGATCCTCAGCTCGCCGGCGACGATCGGCTCGCCTCCGGTCGGAAGCTGGGCCATCTCGGCTCGGCGCAGAGCCGCCCGCACCCGGCTGCGGAACTCGCGAACCGAGAACGGCTTGGTGATGTAGTCGTCGGCGCCCATCTCGAGGCCGAGCACCTTGTCGATCTCGTCGTCCTTCGCCGTGAGCATGATGATCGGCACCTGGCTGCGGCTGCGCAGCCGGCGGCAGACCTCGATCCCGTCGAGCTTCGGCAGCATGATGTCGAGGACGACGAGATCGAAGCGCTGCTCGGAGAAGCGGTCGAGCGCCTCGCGGCCGTCGCGCGCGGCGACGACGTCGTAGCCGTCTTTGCGCAGCGGGTACGCAAGCAGAGTCTGGACGGCGTGCTCGTCGTCGACCAGGAGTATCCGCGCGCCCGCTTCCGTCATCTCATCCAGATCAGATCGAGCCGAACCGAACGCGAAGCGGAGGATTCGACGATTTCATTCCCAGAAGCGTAGATACATTGGCCGCCGTGATCGATCCGCGCATCTACCGGCTCGCCTTCGCCCCCGCGCTTATCGCCTTGATCGTGCTGATGTTCTCGGTCGAGTCGATCCCGGCGCCGGTCCAGGCACCCGAGACCTTCGCCGCCGACTTCGACGGCAGGCGGGCGGCGGCGAACGCGCGCCGGATCGTTCAGCTCGCACCCGAGCGGACGCCTGGATCCACGGACGACGAGGCGGTTGCCGACCTTCTCGCCGAGCGCTTCGGCGAAATCAGCGCGGGCAAGGTCTCCGAGCAGGAGTTCGAGGCGGACTTCGACGGCGAGGCGGTGGATCTCCGAAACGTCGTGCTGACGCTGCCGGGCAACTCCGCTCGAACCGTGATCGTGATCGCCGAGCGCGACACGGCACGCGGGTCGGGGGCCGCTTCGAGCGCGGCCGCGAACGGCCTGCTGCTCGAGATGGCAGCGAAACTCGGCCAGACCCGGCACGAGAAGACGATCGTGCTCGTCTCCGCCGACGGCGGCTCGGAGGGTGCAAGCGGCGTTCGCGAGTTCATCGACAGCTATCCAACCCTCGATCAGGTCGACGGGGTCGTCGTCGTCAGCCGTCCCGGCGCCGCGAAGCCGAAGCCGCCGCACCTCCCCGCCTGGTCTGTGGGCGCGCAGAGCACCTCGGCCCAACTCGTCGAGTCGGCCTCGCTTGCGCTCAGCGAGGAGACCGAGCTTCAGCCCGGCCTCGGCGGTTTCCTCGGCGGCGTCTTCCGGCTCGCAATCCCGGCGGGCGCCGGAGCCGAAGCCGTCGCGATCTCCGAGAACCTCGACGCGATCGCGATATCGGGGGCGGGCGAGGGGGCTCTGGAGCCCGACGACGACAATGTCGCCTCGCTCTCAGACGACTCGATGGGGGAGTTCGGCAACGCCGCCCTGGCGCTGGTGCTCGCGCTCGACGCCGCCGACGCCGAGCTCGTCCACGGTCCCGACACCTACCTCGAGCTCGCCGGAAACCTGATCCCGGGCTGGGCGCTCGGCCTGCTCGCGCTGACCCTGCTGCTGCCGGGGGTCGTGGTCTCGATCGACGGGATCGCCCGCGCGTCGCGGCGGCGCGAGCCCGCCCTCGGCTCGCTGCTGTGGGCGGTCTCCCGGGCGGTTCCCTTCGTCGCCGCGCTGCTGCTGCTCTACGCGCTTGCGCTCGTCGGTATCGCTCCGGACCCGAGCTTCCCGTTCGACCCCGGCTACTACGGCTTCGGCTGGCGAGGGGCAGGAGTGTTCGCAGCCACACTCGGCGTCTTCGCCCTACTGGCCGTGCTCCTTCGCCCTCTCACCGTGCCGCCGCGGCCGGCGCGCGAGACGCTGGCGACGGCGCTCGGCGTTGTCGCCTCGCTTGCCGTCCTCGGAATCTGGCTGATCAACCCCTATCTGGCGCTGCTCTGCGTGCCGCTGGCCCACGTCTGGATCCTCGGCGCCCGCCCGGCGACGGCAGCGAGCATCGCCGGAACGCTCGCCGGGATCGCCGTCGCGCTGATCCCGCTGGCTGGGGCACTGGTCCACCTGGCCGGCAGGCTCGACCTCGGTGTCGAGGCCCCGTGGACCGTCGTCCTGATGGTCACCGGCGGTCAGATCGGCTTTCTTGAGGCCTTTCTCGGCTGTCTAATCGCGGGCTCGGTGCTCGGCCTGCTCGCCTTGGCCGTGCCGAGGCGATCCGATCGCCGAGCACGAGGCTCGGCGGTGATGCCGTCGCCGATAACGGATCGGGGGTCTCGCGCTAACGGTTTCGGCGATTCGGTCCGATAGGGGGTTGAGTCCTTTTGAACGGGGATTCCAATGGAGGGAAACGCAGATCATCGAACAAACGCTGACGAGAAACGCAGTGGATGAGCTGCGACAGCGTGTGGCTCGAGGCGACTATTCGGTCGACTCGGATCGCGTCGCCGGATCCCTGGTCGCCAAGATGCGGCTGATCAGGCTCGCCCGGCAGCGCCTCGGCGCGCCGCAACAGCGGCACGAGCGCCGAGACCGCGCCTAGCCACTCATCAACTGATCGAAGCCGGAAGTGATCAGGCGCTCGCCTTGGGCATCGATGAGGTCGACGCCCGGTCGGCCGTCGACCACCTCACCGATCACGCTCACCGGGATGTCGAGCGCGACGAGATTCCTCAGCGCATCCTCCGGAGCGGCCGCGAGCAGCTCATAGTCCTCGCCACCGGCGACGGTGAGCTCGGCCAGGTCACGACCGGCCGCGGCGGCGACCTCGGCGACACCGGCGGCGATCGGTAGCCGCTCGAGCTCGACCGCGAGCCTGACGCCGCTCGCCGCGGCAACGTGGCCGGCGTCGCCGGCGAGCCCGTCGGAGAGGTCGATCATCGCGCTCGCGCCGGCCTCGGCGAGCGCGACGCCGGCAGCGAGCCGGGGCTCGGGCTCGAGCTGGCGGCGGCGAAGTCGCTCCGCAGTTCCAGCCGGCAGCTGCTCGACGAGCTCGGGGCGATCGATCACGATCAGCCCGGCGGCCGCGCCTCCGAGCTCACCGGTGACGACGATGAGATCGCCCTCCCGCGCACCGTCGCGGCGGACAGCACCGCCTGAGCCGACGGGCCCGAGGACCGTGACCGAGACGAAGAAGACGGGTGAGGAGCTGACGTCGCCGCCGATCAGCGCCACCCCCCAGTCCGCAGCACCGGCGACGAGGCCCTCGGTGAGTTCAGCGCAGCCGTCTTCGTCGAGGTCGGCGGGGACGCCGAGCGCGACGAGGGCCTCGCCCGGGCCGGCGCCGATTGCCGCCAGATCGGAGAGCGCCGACGCCAGGGCCTTGCGGCCGATCGCGGCGAGCGAGGACCGCTCGCGGCGAAAATGGACGCCGTCGACGGCGACGTCAACGGAGACCGCGCGGGTGCCGTCGGAGGCGATCAGAGCTGCGTCATCGCCGCTACCGAGCAGCACCCCTTCGCCCGTTGCCACGCCGGCCTCGGCCAGGCGCCTGCGCACACGCTCGATCAGCTCGAATTCCCCCATCCGGGCAAGTGTTACGTGATCGGAGCGCTCAGCCGTCGTCGTCGCCGCCGGTGTCGGCGGGTGGAGGCGCGACCGGGTCCTGGCCGACCCCGGGCGCGTAGAGGTCGGGGTCGTAGGTGCCGCCGGTGCCGGTGTCGGGCGCCGGCGTCACCGGGGCCGGCGCAACGCCGGTGCCGTCGTCATAGCTCGAGTTCTCCGGCCCCTCGCCGGTCGTCGCGTTGTCGGAGTAGTAGGGCGAGAGGCTGGCCGGGGTGTCGGGCTCGGGAAAGTCGTCGCAGGGCTGGGCCGCCGCAGTGCTCATGTAGTCCTGCCAGATCGGCGCCGAGAGGTCGGCTCCGTAGCCGGGAAGTGGGACGCGAGCATCGGGGTTTCCGGTCCAGACGGCGGTCGATACATGCGGCGTATAGCCGACGAACCAGGCATCCGACTGCTCCTCGGTGGTGCCGGTCTTACCCGATGCGGGGCAGTTGATCCCGTAGCCCGCCGCGGTTCCCGAGATCAGCGTGCCCTTCATCACGTCGGCGACTTCATAGGCGACTCCCTCGCTGATCACGCGCTTGCCCTCGGGGTCCTCGAAGCGGTCGACCTCGCCGTCGGGGAACTCGACCTCGCGGATTCCGGTCGGATCGTGGTGGACGCCGCCGCTGGCGATCGTGCCGTAGGCGTTCGACATCTCGAGCACGGTGCAGCATTCGGCCGTGCCGCCAAGCGCGTAGGCCGGGAACGGCTCGAGCGGCGAGGTGATCCCCATCTCCTTCGCCATCTCGGTGAAGTTGTCGGCGCCGACATCGAGGCCGACCTGGGCGTAGACGGTGTTGACCGACTGCGCGGTGGCGTCGCGAAGGCTCATCGAGCCGCCGCCGCCGCCGCTGACGGTCCACGGCGTGCCACCGGTATCGAGCGTGATCGTCGACGGCGCCGAGTAATAGGTCGTATCGGGGTCGATTCCCTGCGAAACCGCGGTGGTCAGGACGAAGGGCTTGAATGCCGACCCCGGCTGGCGGCTGCCCTGGGCGGCGAGGTTGAACTGGCTCGAGTCATACGCCGACGACGATGCCATCGCGATGATCTCGCCGGTGTCGACTTCGGTCGAGACGAGCGAGTTGGCGGCCCCGCTGACTGGATTGGCGACGATCGCCTCCTCGGCGGCATTCTGAAGCTCCGGATCGATCGTCGTGCGGACCTGGAGCCCTCCCTGTCGAACGGTGTTGACGCCGTACCGCGAAATCAACTGCTGCTCGACGTAGTCGAAGAAGAACGGCTCGAGGATCTCCGAGTACTTGCTGCCGGACTCGAGCCCGAGGCCTGCACCCTTCGCCGCCTGTGCCTTCTTGGGCGTGATGTCGCCCTGCTTGGCCATGTTGTCGAGGACGTTGTTGCGGCGCCGGATCGCCGACTCCGGGTCGGTGAACGGGTTGTATTGCGAGGGCGCCTGCGGCAGCCCGGCGAGCAGCGCCGACTCGGTCAGCTTCATCTCCGTCGCCGGCTTGTTGAAGAAGGTCTGCGAGGCGGCCTCGACACCGATCGCAGTGCGGCCGTTGACGGTTCCGTAGGAGGCGGTGTTCAGGTACTGCTCGAGGATCCACTTCTTCGTCCGCTCCTGCTCGAGGTCCTCGGCGAGCGCAGCCTCGCGGATCTTGCGCTCGAGCGTGTCCTCGGGGTCGGAGATATAGAGGTTGCGAACGAGCTGCTGGGTGATCGTCGAGCCACCCTGGAGGGTCTCGCCGGCCTCGACGTTCTCGACTGCGGCGCGGGCGACCGCCTCGAGGTCGACACCGTCATGCTCGTAGAAGCGCTCGTCCTCGATCGCGATCGAGGCCTGCTGGAACTCCTTCGGAATCGCCTTCAGCGGAATCGGCGTGCGCAGCTCGTCGTTCTGGATGTAGCCGAGCCGGGTGCCGTCGGCGGCGAAGACGACCGTGTTCGCGCCCTTGTCGATCGGGCGGAGCTCATCGATCGAAGGGGCGGAGGCGGCGACGTTGAGCACCCAGATGCCGAAGCTGAGGGCGCTGATCGCGACGACCGCGAAGACGACCCCGACCCCGAGCAACACCTTGCTCGACTTTCGCCGTGTGCGCCGTAGTTTCTTGCGCTCGCGGGGAGTCATGACCTGAGAAAAGAGTAGTGACGTGGGTCTTCGTTACACGGCTCGCAACTTCCTCTGCGACCCGCGAGCCGCGATGGATCAGGTGAAATCGAGCAGGCCGGCCTCGCGCAGCGCCGAATGTGACTTTTCGCGCAATGCCGCCTCCTCGCCGCCCACCCGGGTGCGGTCGCCTTCGATGTTCTGGCGCAGCTCGAGCTTTACGCCCTCGTGGGTGAGCTCTGAGACCTGGACCGACTCGGCGATCCCGTCGAGCGCTCGCCGGGCGGCGCCGACGTCGGCGCCCGGCGGCAACCAGATCCAGACCAGTATCGGCGCGCCGAGGTTGCCGGTCGAGTGATTGAAGATCTCCGAGCCGACGATGTGCTCGTTCGGGATCACCATCAGGCGGCCGTCGCCGGGGTCGAGGAAGGTGTAGGCGAGGGTGATGTTCTCGACCCTGCCGGTGGTCTCGTCGAAGGTGATCCGGTCGCCGATCCGGATCGGCTGGGTCGTCGCGATCATGATCCCGGCGACGAAGTTGGCGACCGACTGGCGGGCGGCGAGGCCGACGATCAGGCCGAGCAGCGCGCTCGAGGCAAGCAGCCCCGTCGCAAGCCGCTTGACCCCGTCGATCTGGGTCAGCGCCAAAGCGATCCCGATGAAGACGATCAGCAGAAAGACGAGCCGGCGAACGACGCGCAGCCGGGTCACCGTGACCCGCGAGACGCTGCTGTCGGTGAACCGGGTCGCGACCTCGGTCCCGCGGCCGATCACGAAGCGGTCGACGCCGTAGGCGATCACGAGCGCGCCGACGATCGTTATCGCGGCCGAGATCCAGTCGCCGTATTGCTCCCAGAAAGTTTGCTCCATGCTCTGTTCATACAGAATCTTCGCCGATGCCAGTCGCCACCCACGCCGTTTTGCTCGATGCCCTCGGCACGCTCGTCGAGCTCGAGCCACCGTTCGAGCCGCTGACAGAGGCGCTCGGCGGCGAAATCCCGATCAGGACGGTCGAGCGGGCGCTGCGGGTCGAGATGGCCTTCTACCGCGCCCACAGCCACGAGGCCCGCGATCCGGCCTCGCTCGCCGGTCTTCGCCGTCGCTGCGCGCGCCTGCTCTCGGACGGACTCGGCGTCGAGGTGTCGGTGGAAACGATGATGTCGGCGATCCGTTTCCGCGCCTTCCCCGACGCGCTCCCGGCGCTGAGCGAGCTGCGCGGACGCGGACTGGGGCTCGTCTGCGTCTCGAACTGGGATTGCTCGCTGCCCGAGGTGCTGGAGCGGGTCGGGCTCGCCGGCGCGCTCGACGGGGTCGTCGCCTCGGCGAGCGCCGGGGTCCGTAAGCCCGACCCGGCGATCTATGAGGCGGCGCTCGAGCTCGCTGGTTGCGGCCCGGCGGAGGCGCTCGCCGTCGGCGACACGCCCGCCGAGGACCTCGCCGGAGCCGATGCGGCGGGTGTCCCGGCGCTGCTGATCGACCGCAGCGGCGCCGGGACGGTCGCCGGCGGCGGAACCGCCGTGATCTCGTCGCTGAGCGCAATCAGCGACCATCTACGACCTTGAGCGC
>JBPCRS010000213.1:0-9219 GCA_050996575.1 Solirubrobacterales bacterium | reverse complement strand
CCGTGCTCGGCGGCGAAGCCGACGATTGTCTGACCCTCGGTGCGCTTGCCGGCGATCCCGGCGAGAATGTCATTGGTCGGCTCGAGCAGCAGCTCGAGATCGCCCGAGCTCTCGCGGACGAGCTTTCCGGGCTCGGCGCTCGCCGGGCGGAAGTCGGCAACCGCCGCAGCCATCAGCAGAACGTGGCAGCCGGAGAACTCGCCGCCGACGGCGGCCTGGAGCTCCGCCGCGGTCTCGACGTCGATTCGGCGAACGCCGGCGGGCGTCTCGAGCGCGACGTTCGCGACGATCAGCGTCACCTCGGCGCCGCGGGCCGCGGCGCGGGCGGCTAGAGCAAGGCCCATGCGCCCGCTCGAGCGGTTACCGACGAATCGAACAGGGTCGATCGGTTCGCGGGTGCCGCCGGCGGTGACGAGCACGTGCAGCCCGTCCCAGGGCCCGCTGCCTGCGCCGACCATCCGCTCGAGCTCGGCGAGCAGCCGCTCTGGTTCGGGCAGCCGGCCGATGCCGAGCTCGCCGCGCGATGCGAGCGCGCCCTCCTCGGGATCGATCACATCGATGCCGCGCTCACGCAAGGTCTCGAGGTTGGCCTGGGTAGCCAGGTCGCGATACATGCGGTCGTTCATCGCCGGGGCGATCGCTCGCGGAGCTGCGCAGGCGAGAAAGGCCGTGGTCACCATGCCGTCGGCGATGCCGGCGGCGAGCTTCGCGACGGTATTCGCCGAAGCCGGGACGACTAGATATGCGTCGGCGTTGGCGACGATCTCGAGGTGGCCGATCGGGTCGTACTCGGGCGCGGGGTCACCCGGAAAGGCACCGCGCATCGGATCGCGCTCGAACTCGTCGCCGAGCACCGGCGCGCCGACGATCGCCTCGAACGAGGCGGCGCCGACGAAGCGCTTCGCCGTCGGCGTCATCAGCACGCGAACGCCATGGCCGGCCCGCGTCGCCAGACGCGCCAGTTCGAGTGCTTTGTAGGCGGCGATTCCTCCACTGACCCCGAGCAGAATTCGTGCCATTAGTTGGTTGTGAGGAGATCCACTAAGGCAAGGTTACGCCGCGCCGACCGTGGCGCTGGGCGGCCGCTGTCGCGCGCCGGCGCTGCCGCGCTAGCGGGGCGTCCAGAAACGTTGTGCCTGAAACGGCGAGGCGCAGGCGGCGGCTGGCAAGGACGCAGGGAGCCCGGGTAGCGGCGCTACCCGGGCGAGTGAGGACGCAGCCATGGCGGTGATCTGCGACCGCCGTTTCGGGTGGAACGTTTCTGGACGGTCCGCTAGGAGCGGTACCGGTAGTTGATCTTGCCCTGGGCGATTTCCTCGAGCGAGATCGTCAGATAGTTGCCGCTCTTCGTTTCCACCATCGGCGGCGTGAACTCCTCGTAGGTGCCCTCGCCGAGCGCGCGGTAGTAGCTGTTGAGCTGACGGGCGCGCTTCGCGGCGACGACGACGGCCGCATAAGCGGAGTCGGTCCGTTCGAGCAGCTTGTCGACGCGGGGCTTGACCATCGAGAAGGAGTGTAGTGGCGACGTCACCCCAACTCGGAGCGGACGATCCGCTCGAGCGCGTCGGTAGCGGCTTCGAGGTCGTCGTTCTCGACGACGTGCGGGAACTCGACGCTCGCCTCGAGCTCCCGCATCGCCGTTTCGAGCCTGCGCTCGATTTCCTCTTCGGTGTCGGTCCCGCGCTTTGCCAGCCGCCGCCGAAGCACGGCCGGTTCAGGCGGAGCGATGAAGATCAGGACCGCGTCGTCCTCCGATTGACCAGCCATCGCCGCGCGAACCTGTCGCGCTCCCTGGACCTCGATCTCGAGCACCACCGGTGCGCCCTCGGCGAGCCGCCGCTCAACCTCGCGGCGCAGTGTGCCGTAGCGATTGTCGATGAAGGTCGCGAACTCGAGGAACGCGTCGGTGCGGGCAAGCCGATCGAATTCGTCGGCCCCGAGGAAGTGATAGTCGCGGCCATCCTGCTCGCCCTCGCGCGGCGCTCGGGTCGTCGCCGAGACGGAGAGCTCGAGCTCGGGAATCCGCTCGCGCAAGCGCGCGATCAGCGTTCCCTTGCCGACGCCCGAGGGGCCGGTGATGACGAAGACCTTGCTCATCGGTGCGATCTTCTACGACCGCACAGCGGGAAACTCTCCCCCTTGGCGGCGCTTAGTGCCTATCCGATAACTCGCGCGTGCCTGGGGCGGTCGAGGAGCAAGCGGGGCGGTGGCGGCGGGTTCCCCGCATGGCAGAGCCATGTGGGGGTTCCGACGGTGCCGCATCCGCGACGCTCGTTCGGCCGCATCCAGGTGCGTGGGAGTTATCGGATGGTCACTTAGCGCCGGAGCTGGGTGACGAGCTCGCCGCGCTGGCGCTCGGAGAGCCCGCCGATCGTCTTCGACGGCGAGATTCGGCATTGGCCGAGGATCCGGTTGGCCTTGACGCGGCCGAGCTTGGGCACCGCGAGCAACATGTCGAAGGTCTTCGCCGAAAGCACGTACTCGGGGGGGTCGAGAAGCAGGGTCTCGATCTTCTTCTTGCCGGCCTTCAGATCGCGCTTCAGCTGTGCTCGCTGCGAACGAATGTCGTTCGCCTTGCGCAGCGCCTTCATCCGCTGGTCCATGGTCCGCTCGGGAACGGAGGCTGCGATCTGCGTCTCGACGGTGGGGGCCACTGGCGGCGGCGAGTATATCCGCGGTCACGAGCCCTGCAAGGGGGTGGACGCTGTTTCCGCGGTAATTCGTATGAACCTCAGGTCGAGGTCGAGATGGCCGCAGACGGCATCGCGGCGCCGCGGACGGATTCGAGACCCCCGAGACCCCGAGCGGAGAGCATCTCGGCGAGTTCGCGGCGCACCCGCTCGCCCGCCATCGGGTCGCGGAAATTCGCAGTCCCGACGGCGATCGCGGATGCGCCCGCGGCGACGAAGGCGAGCGCATCATCGCCGCTCTCGATTCCGCCCATCCCGATTACCGGGATCGAGACCGCGGCGGCGACCGCTGCGACCTGACCGAGTGCTATCGCGCGGATTGCCGGGCCCGAGAGCCCGCCGCTGCCCGCCCCCAGCCAGCGCTCGAGCGAGCGGGGGTCGATCGCGGTTGCCTTGACCGTGTTGATCAGCGAGAGCGCGTCGGCGCCGCCCGCCTCGGCGGCAAGCGCGACCGCGGCCGGGTCGACGACGTTCGGCGTCAGCTTGCAGATCAGCGGCATCGTCGTCAGGTCGCGAAGCGCCGCGATCAGCGCCAGCGCCTCCTCGGGCTGCTCGCCGACGATCAGCCCCGACTTGACGTTCGGACATGAGATGTTGAGCTCGAGCGCCGCGACCTCGCTGCGACCGCCGACGGCGTCAACGAGCCGCTTGAACTCCTCGACGCTGGTTCCCATCACCGAGACGATCAGCGGCACCGTCAGCTTCGCAAGCTGCGGCAGGTCGTGCTCGAGGAAGCCGGCGAGACCCTTGTTAGGCAGGCCGATCGAGTTGATCATTCCCGAAGGCGTCTCGTAGAGGCGCGGCGGCGGGTTGCCGGCTCGCGGCTCCGGGGTGATCGTCTTCGAGACGTAGGCGGAGAAGGGGAAGCTCTCGTTGACGGCTTCGCCGAACGCCCGCCGCGCCGCGATCGCGTCGAAGGTACCGCTGCCGTTGAGCACCGGGTGCTCGAGCTGGAGCCCGGCAATCTCGACCGCGAGGCTCAATGCCCCGCCCCCGCGACGAGCGCCGTCGCGATCTCGTTCCCGCGGACGACCGGACCGTCGACGCACAACCGCATGTAGCCGCCATCTGCGAGCGGGACCGCGCAGCAGAAGCAGGCGCAGAACCCGCAGGCCATCGGCGATTCCATCGCCAGCTCGCAGACGACATCGCGGGCGGCGCACATCTCGCGCACTGCCTCGAGCATCGCCGGCGGGCCGCAGGCGTAGACCGCCGCCGTCTCGCTCGCGTCCTCGCCCTCGAGCAGGACGCCGAGCAGGTCGGTGACGTAGCCGCGATGGCCGACGTGGCCGTCCTCGCTCGCGAGCCGGACCTCGGAGCAATCGAAGAGCTCGATCCCGCCCGAATGCGTTTTGTCGCGGAAACCGAGCAGTGCCCGCGCCGGCACACCGAGCCCGGCGAGCTCCGCCCGCCAAACGGCGAGCGGAGCGATACCGATCCCGCCGCCGACGAGGATCGCACCGGTTGTATTCGGGTTGAGCTTGCGCGGGGGCGAGAACGGACTGCCGAGCGGCCCAGTCAGCTCGACCCGATCGCCGGGCTCGAGCGCGGCGAGCGTTTCGGTCCCGGGTCCGACCGCCTCGAGCAGGAACTCGAGCGCGATTCCGGTCCCTCGTGCGGTCGAACGAGCGAACGAGAAGGCGCGAGGCAGGAACGGACGCCCCACCGCCTCCCCCCAGCTCGCGGCGCTGAGCATGTAGAACTGCCCCGCGGCCGGCTCGGGGGCCGGTGGATCGGTGCCCTTGTCCAGCGCGGTGAACACCCGGTAGCCGCCCGTCTCCCGCACCGCCGTCACCTCACAGGCGCGCCGCCCGAACGGCGCCAGGGCGCGGTCGTCCACCGCGCCGGCGCCGTTGCCCTCGCTCACGCCCGCGCCCCAGCCTCTGAGGACTGACGACTGACGACCTCGGCCTGATGCAACTCCTGCAGGCTGCGCACCTCCGCCCCTCCTTCGCGCTGCGCGAAGATCGCTCGCGCCGCCGCCGAGGCGCCGGTCATCGTCGTGATGCAGGGGATGCCGTGGCGGACCGCGGCGGTGCGGATCTCGTAGCCGTCGGAGCGGGCTCCGCTGCCGGTCGGCGTGTTGATCACCATGTCGACCTCGCCGCGGGTGATGAAGTCGACGACGTGCGGCGAGCCCTCGCCGATCTTGTTGATCGAGTCGACCGGCACGCCCATTCGCGAGACCGCCTGGGCGGTGCCGGCGGTGGCGATGACCCGAAAGCCGAGGTCGTGGAAGCGCGCGGCGATCTGTGTCGCCGCCGCCTTGTCCTGGTCGGTGACGGTGATGAACAGCGTGCCCTCGGTCGGCAGCGCAACGCCGGCGGCGGCCTGCGCCTTGCCGAAGGCGGTCGGGAAATCGGATGCGATGCCCATCACTTCTCCTGTCGACTTCATCTCCGGGCCGAGCACCGAATCGGCCCCGACGAAGCGCGAGAACGGCAACACCGCTTCCTTGACCGAAACATGGCCCTCGGGCATTGACGGCAGATCCTGGTCGGCGAGACGCTCGCCGAGCATCAGCCGGCATGCGATCTTCGCCAGCGGCGCGCCGACGGCCTTCGAGACGAATGGGACCGTGCGCGAAGCGCGGGGGTTGGCCTCGATCACGTAGAGCTCGCCGGCGGCGACGGCGTACTGGATGTTGATCGGCCCGATAACTCCGAGCTCGAGCGCGATCCGCGAGGTTGTCTCGCGGATCTCGGCCATCATCTCCTCGCCGAGGCTCATCTGCGGCAGGACACAGTCCGATTCGCCGGAGTGCACGCCGGCCTCTTCGACATGCTGCATGACGCCGGCAACCTGGCAGGCCTCGCCGTCGGCGAGCGCGTCGACGTCGACCTCGATCGCATCCTCGAGGAAGCGGTCGAGCAAGAGCGGATGCTCCTGGTCGGCCTTGACGTGAGCGTCGAGATAGGTGCCGAG
The DNA here is from genome assembly GCA_050996575.1 of Solirubrobacterales bacterium. GTDB lineage: Bacteria > Actinomycetota > Thermoleophilia > Solirubrobacterales > 70-9 > DASUSH01. Next base: position 3,604 of record JBPCRS010000213.1, on the reverse strand, counting down.
GCCTTCGACGGAATAACAGATCTCCATCGCTCGGCCGCCGAGCACGTATGAGGGCCGGACGAGCAGCGGGAAGCCGACGTCCTCGGCGATCACCTGCGCCTCCTCGGCCGAGAGCGCGGTGCCGTAAGGGGGGTGCTTGATCCCGAGCCTGCGCAGGAGCGCGCCGAAGCGGCCGCGGTCCTCGGCGAGGTCGATCGCGTCGACCGGGGTGCCGAGCAGGCGGACGCCCGCCTCCTCGAGCGGCTTCGCCAGCTTCAGCGGGGTCTGGCCACCAAACTGGACGATCACTCCCTCCGGGCGCTCCTGGGCGACGACGGCGAGCACGTCGTCGATCGTCAGCGGCTCGAAGTAGAGCCGGTCGGAGGTGTCGTAGTCGGTCGAGACGGTCTCCGGGTTGCAGTTGACCATGACCGCGTCGCGGCCAGAGTCGCGGACGGTCATCGCGGCGTGCACGCAGCAGTAGTCGAACTCGATCCCCTGCCCGATCCGGTTGGGGCCGGCGCCCAGGATCACGACCGAGGCGCGGTCGCCGCGGCGCACCTCGGAGACCGGGCTGCCGCGCTCATGGGTCGAGTAGAAGTAGGGCGTCCGGGCCTCGAACTCGGCGGCGCAGGTATCGACCGAGCGAAAGGTGCGGGCGAGCCCGGCGGTGCCGTCTCCGTCGCGTGCCAGGTCGCGCAGCTCGCGCAGGAACCAGGGGTCGATCGAAGTCCGCTGATTGAGCTCCTCGACCTCGACGCCACGCTCGAACGCCTCGAGGATCAGGTCGAAGCGCTCCGCGTGCGGCGTCTCGACCCGCTCGAGCAGGTCGCCGGTCGAGGCCGGCGGAGCGGCCGGCTCGTCGAGCTCGCGCGAGCGCATCGCCTTGGCGAAGGACTCGCGGAAAGTGCGCCCGATCGCCATCACCTCGCCGACCGACTTCATGTGGGTTGTCAGATTTCCCTCCGAGCCGGGGAACTTCTCGAAGGCGAAACGCGGGATCTTGGTGACGACGTAGTCGATCGTCGGCTCGAAAGCGGCTGGCGTTGCCCGGGTGATGTCGTTGTCGATCTCCTCGAGCGCGTAGCCGACGGCGAGCCGTGCGGCGATCTTGGCGATCGGGAACCCGGTGGCCTTCGAGGCCAGTGCCGAAGAGCGCGATACGCGCGGGTTCATCTCGATCACGACGATCTCGCCCGTCGCCGGGTTGACTGCGAACTGCACATTCGAGCCGCCGGTTTCGACGCCGACCGCGCGAATCACCCGGATCGCCTGGTCGCGGAGCTCCTGGTAGAGGCGGTCGGTGAGCGTCTGCGCCGGCGCGACCGTGCCCGAGTCGCCGGTGTGGACACCCATCGGATCGATGTTCTCGATCGAGCAGACGATGACGACGTTGTCGTTTCGGTCGCGCATCACCTCGAGCTCGAACTCGCCCCAGCCGATCACCGATTCCTCGACCAGGACCTGGTTTATCGGGCTCGCGGCGAGGCCCTCGGAGACGACCTGGGCGAGCTCGGTCTGGGTCCTGCCGACGCCTCCCCCCTGGCCACCGAGGGTGAACGCCGGGCGAACGATCGCCGGCAGCGCGATCTCCCCGGCGCCGACGCCGCGCTCGACCTCGGCGACCGAGGTGACGATCCGCGACCACGGGACGCGCAGTCCGGCGCCCTCCATCGTGTCGCGGAAGGCCTCGCGGTCCTCGGCGCGATGGATCGCCTCGTAGTCGGCGCCGATCAGCTCGACGCCGAAGCGCTCGAGCGTGCCGTCGTCGTGGAGCTCCTTGGCGAGGTTGAGCGCGGTCTGCCCGCCGAGGGTCGGCAGCAGAGCGTCGGGGCGGTCGCGTTCGATGATCTTCGTCAGCGAGTCGGCGCGCAGCGGCTCGACGTAGGTGCGGTCGGCGAACTCGGGGTCGGTCATGATCGTCGCCGGATTCGAGTTGACGAGGATGACCTCGTAGCCCTCCTCGCGCAGCACCTTGCACGCCTGAACGCCGGAGTAGTCGAACTCGGCGGCCTGGCCGATCACGATCGGGCCCGAGCCGATCAGGAGGATTTTTGAGATGTCGGTGCGCTTGGGCATCAGGCGGCCGCCAGCTCGAGGAACTCGTCGAAGAGGTGGCGAGCGTCGTGGGGCCCCGGGCCGGCCTCGGGGTGGTACTGGACCGTCCGGGCGGCGACGTCCTTGAGCACGAGGCCCTCAACCGTGCGGTCGTAGAGGTTCAGGTGCGAGAGCTCGGCCTCGCCGAAGTCCGTCGTCCAGCGGACCGGCTCATCGGCCTCGATCCGCTCGCCGCCGTCGGGAGGACGGACTGCGAAGCCGTGGTTTTGCGAGGTGATCTCAATCCTCCCGCTCGAGAGCTCCTTGACCGGGTGGTTGGCGCCGCGGTGGCCGAAGGGCAGCTTGAACGTCTCGAGGCCGACCGCGCGGCTGAGCAGCTGGTGGCCGAGGCAGATGCCGACGACCGGCTTCTTGCCGATTACGCCGCGGACGCTCTCGACGACGTATTCGAGCGCCGCCGGGTCGCCCGGTCCGTTGGCGAGGAAGACGAGGTCGGGCTCCTCGGCGAGGACCTGTTCGGCCGAGCTATCGCAGGGAAGCAGGGTCAGCCGGCATCCCCGCTCGCGGAACTGGCGGATGATGCTGTGCTTGATCCCGGTGTCGAGGCCGACGATGTGAGCGCCGTCGCCGGGAATCCGCACCGCCTCGGCGGGGGTCACGGTGCGGGCGAAGTCGGCGCCGACCATCGAGGGCTCCTCGGCGACCCGCCGCCGCGCCTCGTCCTCGGCCAGCTCCGCGGGGAAGATGCCGCCACGCATGGCGCCGAGGTCGCGGATGTGGCGAACGAGCGCACGTGTGTCGACGCCGGTGATCGCCGGAACTCCGCAATCGCGGAGCCAGTGGAGCCAGCCGCCCTCGGCATCGCCGGCGTCCTCGCCATTCTTTCCCTCGCGCATGACCACTGCCCGGGCCTGAACGCTCTCGGACTCCATCGCCTGCGCCGAGACGCCGTAATTGCCGACCAGCGGATAGGTGAAGGTGATGATCTGGCCGGCGTAGGACGGGTCGGTGACCGACTCCTGGTAGCCGGTCATCGAGGTGTTGAAGACGACCTCACCGGCGACGCCAGCGCCGCGTGCGCCGCAGAGCTCGCCGTCCAACCGGGTCCCGTCCTCGAGCAGCAGGTAGCCGGCGTCGCTCACTTGACCAATCCCTGCACGAGCCTGAACTCCTCCGCATCCGATCGGCCGAGCAACTCGAACAACGCGATCTCGACACTCGAGACGATCGCACCCGCGCGCTCCATCTTCTGCAGGCCGAGCTCGCGATTCTCCGCAGTGCGTGAGCCGACCGCGTCGGCGACGACGTGCGCCTCGACGCCCTCGCCGAGCAGGTCGAGCACGGTCTGGTTGACGCAGACGTGGGTCTCGATCCCGCATACCAGTACCTGGTCGCGCCCGGCGAGATCGAAGCCGTCGGCTTCGGCGGCGGAGAAGGAGAGCTTCTCGACCGGCTCGGTGCCCCCGGGGAGATGCTCGGAGACCTCGGAAACGGTCTCCCTCAGCCCCTTCGGGTACTGCTCGGTAATGACGACGGGAATCCCCATCGCGCTCGCGCCCTCGACCAG
>JBPCRS010000095.1:0-24215 GCA_050996575.1 Solirubrobacterales bacterium | reverse complement strand
GCGCTCAGTAGGCGACGCCGGTCCGAAGCCGGTTGCGGCCAGCCATTCGCCCGCTGCATCGGGGTCGATGTCGCCGCGGCAAACCGCCCGCCAGGCTCCGCGCGGGAGCCATGCCCTCCAGAAGTAGGCGAGCTCGGCGGTCCCGAATACAGCGGCAACGGCGACGAGTGAAATCAGCGCGATCGCGAGGCTGCCGCCGATCGAGGATTCGGGAGGCAGCAGCGCGAGGCCGGTGGTCGCCGCGACGAGGGTGACGACAAGACCGCCGCCGATTTGACCCACGCCCCTCAGGATCTCCCCACGGCGGCGGCGGGAGGGCGCGTCGTAGTGAACGCGCAGGCGGCGCCGGGCCAGGGCGAGCGACTGCTGACAGATCAGCCCGGTGAGCAGGAGGAAGCCGATGACCGCCGAGGTCTTGACCGGGTAGTCGAGCACCAGGAAGGCCGCGAGCGCGACCGTGGCAAGCACGATCGCGAGGCGAAGCAGGCGGAAAACCCGAGAGCCGTAGAAGCGCAGGAAGACGAGCAGAAGCGGCGCGGTCGCGGTGAAGATCGCAGCGATCACGACGATCCAGAGCCAGGTCGGCCCCTCGAGGAAGACCTTGTGGCTCTTCAGGTAGTTCTGCAGAGCCGAGAACGTGAACGCCGACAGCACTCCCGCCGTGATCGGTATTGCCAGCGTTGCCTCGGGTCCGGCAAGCCGTCCGAGCCTGGTCGCCAGCACCCAGATCGCGGCGAATACGATCGGCGAAAGCGCTGCGGCGAGGAGGACTTGCCACGCAGGCCGATCGACCGGCTCGCCGATCTCCACCCCGGTCAGCGCGAACAGGGCGAAAAGCGCGACCGCGAGCGCGACAGCGCCGGCGCATGCCGGCAGCACCCGGCGGAGGATGTGGCTCAGTCGGCGCCCGAACAGCGCCAGCGAATCTCCGCGCGACGGATAGCAGCGAAAGTCGCTTTCGCCGACCGGGGCGACTCCCTCTGGAAGCTCATCGCCGAGGTCGATTCGCCCGAAGCGGTGGGTCGCGCTCAGGTAGGCGCCGCCGCCGCCGGAGACGATGTACTGAATCCGGCGGCCTGCTTCGACCTCGACCTCGTAGCGCTGGTGGTTGTGGACATCGCCACCGATCGCGGCGACGTAGCCGTTGGCGGGGTCGCGGACGAAGTCGTCGACGCTTGCCCGCTCCTCGGTCGCGCCGGGCCGGGCCCAGGCGATCTCGCCGCGGTGATATTCGCCGTCGACGTAGATCGGCTTGCCGGTGAGCAGGATCTTCGGTCCCTCGAGGCTCGAGACGCGTCGCAGCCATTCGCCCTGCTCGTAGTCGATGTTGCCGATGATTCCCGTGTCGATATTGACCAGCGTCAGCGGCCCCAGCCGCAGCGCAAAGTAGGGCGCGGGCTGGCGCGGCTTGCGCGCTCCGATCACATCGGAGACCGCGCCCTCGGGTTCCCAGCCTCGCGGACGGGTGTCCCGCCAGCTCGCCAGCTCGGGCCGGTTCGGCGGGTTCGGCAGCTGCCACAGCCGGCGCGCAAGCCGCTGCTTCGAGGAGAGGGAGACCTGGCCGTAGAGCCGCGGCGGGGGAGGCTCGGTCCCGCAGAAATGGAACATGAATCCGGCGAGGCCGTCGTACCAGTCGTGGTTTCCGGGGATTGCGAAGAGCGGCATGCGAAGGTCGCGATAGGGGAGGAAGAGGCCGTCGGGGTAGGTGTTGACATCGCCCGCCGGATAGAGCACGTCGCTGAGCAGGAAGAGGAAGTCAGCGCCACCGCCTTCGCCGGCCACCTGCTCGAGTGGCGAGACGACCGCGTACTGCGAGGCGTCGATCTCACCCGGGTCGCCGAGCACGATGAAGGAGACCGAGTCGTCGCGTCCGCGCTCGGCCCGCAGCTCGCTCTCGAGGTCGACGACGAAGTCCGGCGCCCAATCTTCCACCCCGGAAGCTGCCTGCGCCGCAATCCATTGGGCGCGGCGCTCGAGCACGACGTCGTCGAGGTTCTTCGCGATTTGATCATTCGCCGCGGAGAGCAGCGGCCCTGGCGAGATCCACGAGAAGTTCCGCCAGCGCACGCTCGGGCGGGCGCCGAGAAGCTCCCCGATCCGTGGATCGGGCTGTTCGTCGGGTCGGTCCCAACCTGCCGCCCCCCGGCTTCGCGCGGACGAACCAGCGTCCATCGCCGCGATCCTACGGGGTGGCCAGGTCTACTCGATCACCATTCTCCGGATCCGGTCGAGAGTTCGCACTGTCGCCAGGTTGCGCTGGTTGTAGCCGTAGGCGAGCGCCTCGGACGAGAAGTTGAGTGGTTCGCAGAACGGGTCGCATTCATACGAGCTGAAGACGTTCGGGTGGATGCCGTCGTCGTGCATCCCCTGGTTGACCATCCGCGGGCCCTGCGTCGCCCGCCAGAAGTTGATCAGTGGTAGCCGATTCTGGCGCGCGACGTCGGTGATCAGGCGGTTGAAGCGACGGACGTTGCGGTTCGCCGAGCGATCGTCTAGCCGCGGCGGGATCGTCGAGAGGATCGGGATCACGTTCCGCGCCAAGGACTCGTCGACGATCCGCGCATTTGCCTCGCGGAAGGCGTCGGGCGCGACGAAGCCGGCGTCGTTGGTGCCGAACATGACCAGCGAGAAGGCGGGGTGGAGGAGGCGGTACTCGCAGGCGAGCGGCGACTCGCCCGCTTCGCAACCCGGGCCGGCGCGGCCCTCGACCGCGGTCGCCCCAGGCCGCGGTCTTGCCGGTCTCCGCAGCGGCGCTGGCGCGGCTCCACGAGTCGGCGTAGCCACACCAGACGACGGTCTGCTCGTCGTCGAAGCGAGTCGCGTGGAAGTACTCTTGGTGCACCGGCGAGCGTCACCTGGGTGTCATCCGGTCACACCTTGACGCGAACGTCCCAATTGCCGCCCGTCGACAGCTTGGCTGGGACGTTGACGTTGTGAGGCTGCGCCGGTCAGGCCGGCTGCGCGGCGCTCGCCCGCTCGGCGACCAGCTCGGCGATCTCGCCCATGATCACGTTCAGGTCGAAGTCCTTCGGCGTGTAGACGCGGTCGACGCCCTGGCTTCGCAGGCGATCGGCATGGGCCGGGGGAATGATTCCGCCGACGACGACCGGCGCGTCGACGCCCTCCTCGCGAAGCAGGCGGACGATGTCGGGGATCAGCTCCATGTGCGAGCCGGAGAGGATCGAGAGGCCGACGACGTCGACGTCCTCCTGCAGGGCCGAGGTGGCGATCTCCTCAGGGGTCAGGCGGATGCCCTGGTAGACGACCTCCATGCCGGCGTCGCGGGCGCGCACGGCGATCTGCTCGGCGCCGTTCGAGTGGCCGTCGAGGCCGGGCTTGGCGACGAGGATCTTCAGCCGCTTGCCGATTCGCTCGGAGGCTGAGTCGACCTTGGCGCGGATCTCGGCGAGCAGCTCGTCGTCGGCCTTCGCCGTCGTGCCGCCGACCCCGGTCGGCGCGCGGTAGTCGCCGAAGACGTCGCGCAGGGCGGCCGACCACTCGCCGGTGGTCGCGCCCGCCTTCGCTGCCTCGATCGTCGCCGGCATCAGGTTCGCCGATTCGTCGCGGGCGACCTCGGCGAGCTTCGCCAGCGCGGTCTCGACCACTCCCTCATCGCGATCCGCCTTCCATTCGGCGAGCGCCTCGATCCGCTCGCGCTCGACCTCGGGGTCGGGGGTGAGGATGCCGCCGTCGTCGCCGACGGTCAACGGCGAGTCCTCGGTCTCTGTGTAGGAGTTCTGGCCGATCACCTTGAGCTCACCCGACTCGATCCGGCGAACTCGGTCGCGGTGTGAGGCGACGAGGCTCTCCTTCATGTAGCGGACGGCCTCGACCGCGCCGCCCTGCTCGGCGACGACGGTCATCTCGGCGTCGGCGCCCTGCTCGATCTCGTCAACGAGGCCGTCCATCACCTTCGAGCCCTCGAAGATGTCGGGGTACTCGAGCAGGTCGGTCTCGAACGCGAGCACCTGCTGGATCCGAAGGCTCCACTGCTGGTCCCACGGGCGCGGCAGGCCGAGTGCCTCGTTCCAGGCCGGAAGCTGGATCGCACGGGCGCGGGCGCCGCGGCCCATCGTCACCGCGAGCGCCTCGAGCACGATCCGCTGGACGTTGTTCTCGGGCTGGGCCTCGGTCAGGCCGAGCGAGTTGACCTGAACGCCGTAGCGCAGTCGCAGGAACTTCTCCTCGGTGACGTCGTAGCGCTCGCGGCCGATCCGCTCCCACATCCGCGTCATCGCGCGCAGCTTCGCGTGCTCCTCGACGAAGCGGACGCCGGCGTTGACGAAAAAGGAGATCCGGCCGAAGACCTTGGGGAAGTCCTCCTCGGCGACCTGCCCGCGGGCCTTGACCTCGTCGAGGACGGCGATCGCGGTCGAGAGCGCGTAGGCGACCTCCTGGACCGGGGTCGCGCCTGCTTCCTGCAGGTGGTAAGAGCAGACGTTGATCGGGTTCCAGCGCGGGATCTCGTTGACGGTGAACGCGACCGTGTCGGCGATCAGCCGCATCGACGGTCCCGGCGGGAAGGCGTAGGTGCCGCGCGAGAGGTACTCCTTGATGATGTCGTTCTGGGTCGTACCCGAGAGCTTGTCGAGGCCGATGCCGTTCTCCTCGGCGACCGTTGCGTAGAGGGCGAGCAGCCAGGCGGCGGTCGCGTTGATCGTCATCGACGTGTTCATCTCGTCGAGCGGGATCTGGTCGAACAGCGCGTGCATGTCGCCCTTGTGGGCGATCGAGACGCCGACCTTGCCGACCTCGCCGCGGGCGAGGGTCGCGTCGGGGTCGTAGCCGGTCTGGGTCGGCAGGTCGAAGGCGACCGAGAGGCCGGTCTGGCCCTTCGCAAGGTTTCGCCGGTAGAGCTCGTTCGAGCGCTTCGCGTCGGAGTGCCCGGCGTAGGTGCGCATCACCCAGGGGCGATCCCGCTCGGGCAGGCGGTGCTCTGACATGCAGGGGATTCTAAAGCGCCGCGATCTGCTCAGCCGTCGAGGCTGACCGAGCCGTCCCCTGCGATCGTCCAGTGCGGGTTGTGGGCGATCTCCCACGGGTGGCCGTCGGGGTCTGTGAACGCGCTCGAGTAGCCGCCCCAGAAGGTCTCGACGGGTTCGCGGACGACCTCGGCCCCTGCCGCGCGCGCCTCCTCGGTGACCGCGTCGACCTCGGCGGGCGAGCCGACGTTGTGGGCGAGCGTGATCCCGCCCCAGCCACCGCTGTCCTCGACCCCCGAATCCTCGGCGAGCGAGGCGCGGCCCCAGAGGGCGACGACCATGCCGCCGGCCTGGAAGAAGACGACGTCGTCGTCGTCGGCGGCGTTCGTGCTCCAGCCGATCGCTTCGTAGAAGGCCCGCGATCGCGCCAGGTCGCTGACACCAAGGGTGACGACGCTGAGGCGCTGCTTCACTCGGCGGATTCTGGCACGGCGGGAGCGAGCTTCGGCAGCTCGCGCCGGAAGCTCAGGTCGCGACGCTTGCCGACCCCGCCCTCGGGGCATTGCAGCGTGTAGACGTTAGCCCTCGACGCCGGTCGTCTCGACGACGACCGGCGAGAGGCGAGGTTCGACGCCGCCCGATTCACTCGAGGGACCGGGATTACCCGCTCCGGTGCCGCCGTTCGGTGGCGACGGCTTGTTCGGCTTCTTGCCACCGCCGTTGCCGTTTTTGCGAGCCGCGCCCGGCTTCGGGCACTTGAGCGTGTAGACGCTTTCGGCGGGTGTCCCGGCCTTGGTCGCCGAGTGGTTCCAGGAGAGGTGGAGGTGATGGCCGCGTCCGTGGCCGGCGTCGCCGTCATAGCCGACCCAGCGAAACGGTGAGATCGGGGTGTTCTCGCGCGGCTCGGCCCAGGCGGCGAGCGCGTCGATGTCAGTCCAGCTTCCGCCATGCGACTTGTTCGGCGCGATGTCGAGCGCCAGTCCGATCGGGTGCTCGCCGTTTGGCGCGTGCACGCCCGAGTTCGAGTAACCGTCGTTGACGAAGATCTTGTAGCGGCGCTCGAGAAACTCGATGTCGCGGAGCAGGCGCCGATCGATTGTCTCGCCGGGGAAGCCGGGGATGTCGACGAAGCGCCCGCCGCCTTCGGTCAGGCAGACTCCACCGTCGAGCTTTGTGCTCTTCATCCGTGCCGAGGCGGCGCTAGCGAGCGCTCCGAGCGTGAGCCCGGCGAGGACGGTGGCGATGGCGATCTTGATTCGGAGCATTGCGGCGTTTGGGCGTGCGCCGAGTTGATGTGACCCGCGACTCACCCTCCCGCGAGTCGCTAGCTTGCCGTGTGTGTCGGCGAGGTGGGGCGTTTCTTGAGCTGTGCAAGCCGACAACCGGCACGTAGATGGTCTCGCTGATCGATCTCGAACACCAGGGCGTGACCCGGGTGATCGGCGCCTGGAGCGTTGGTGGCGTCGTCGTCGACCCGGGGCCCGAGCCATGCGTCGAGGCGCTCCTCAAGGGGCTAGGCGGCGAGGAGCCCTCGGCGCTCCTGCTCACCCACATTCACCTCGATCACGCGGGCGCGACCGGTGCCCTCGTTCGGCGATTTCCAGACCTTCGCGTCTACGTCCACGAACGCGGAGCGGCGCACCTCGCCGATCCCTCGAAGCTGCTGCGAAGCGCAGGCCGCCTCTACGGTGACGCGATGGGGTCGCTGTGGGGCGAGGTCCTCCCGGTTCCCGAGCGCAACATCCACCCACTCGAGGGCGGCGAGACGGTCGAGGGCTTCAGGGCCGCCTACACGCCGGGCCACGCGAGCCACCACGTTGCCTATCTGCACGAGCAAACCGGCAAGGCGTTCGTCGGCGACGTCGCCGGCGTGCGTATCTCCGAGGGCTTCGTCCTGCCGCCGACTCCGCCTCCGGAGGTCGATATCAAGCTCTGGCTCCAAAGCCTCGAGCTGATTGCGGATTGGGACGCCGACCGCCTCTGCCTCGCCCATTTCGGCGAAGTAACCGATCCGCGGCCGCATCTCGACCTTGTCGGCGAGGAGCTGGAGCGGCTCGGCGCGTTGGCGAGAGACGGCGATCGCGAGGCGTTCCTCGACGCGCTCGAGCGCGAGATCGACGAGAGCGCCGATCCCGGTGATCGTGAGCGGATCACGCTTGCGGTCCCGCCCGAACATGTTTGGCTGGGCCTTGAGCGCTACTGGGAAAAGCATGGCGTGTTGAAGGATTGAGACGGCTACGCTCGTTTCGCTCGAATGCGCCTGAAAGCACTGATATTCGCGATATCGCTCGTGCTCGCCACCTTCGGCGGGCTCGCCTTCGGTGCCGTGCGCGTCTACATCAACGAGTTCAAGTCGAACTCGGACGCGAAGTCGCTGTCGCTGACCGGCAAGGGCTGCAAGGCCGAGGTCCGCGGCAAAAAGGGCCAGCTCGGGGTCTCGACCGCCGAGGGAGGTTCGCGCTGCCGTCTGCGCCTGCCGGTGCAGGGCGATGCCGCGCAGCCGAACCACATCGTCAAAGTGCTCGGCAAGCTGCTGCCGAAGACGAGCGAGAGGGTGCGCACGAAGACTTATCTCGCGGTCACGGTGCGCGAGGGCGGCGGTGGCTACTACGAGCTCAGGATCTATCCCGAGAAGCAGAAGTACAGCCTCGTTCGCAAGCCCGAGGACGCCGCCTTCCCGGTGACGGTCAAGGACAAGGGGATCGGCGGGACCGGTGAGAAGAACAGGATCAAGCTGAGCGCGATCGGTGACGCCGTCAACGCGAAGATCAACAAGGTCGATGTCGACGAGGTGGTCGACCGGCAGCCCGGCGCCCTTCCGGGCACGAAGATCTCGATCGTGCTCGGCCAGGAGGGCAGCTCGAGCAAGGGCGCCTCGGTCTGGTTCAAGGATCTCAGCGTCGAGGTCCCGAACCCGTAGATTGCCTGCCCGTGTCTACGGGCACCCTCGATAAGCCGCGCAGCGCGGGCCCTGGCTCAGGCCTCGGCGGCAACTGGCTCGTGATCGTCCGAAACGACGATCACAACACCTTCGACCACGTCGCCAAGACGCTCGCCCGGATCGTCCCCGGCGTCGGCCTCGACCAGGGCTACGCGATCGCGGACCAGGTCCACAACTCGGGCCAGGCAATCGTCTGGACCGGGCCCAAGGAGCCGGCCGAGCATTACTGGGAGCAGCTCAACTCCGCCGGCCTGACGATGGCCCCGCTCGAGCAGCACTGAGTCCGCGAGCCAGCGTCTCGCTCAGCGTCAGCAGGCGGCCGCCGGCGCCGGGTGGGGAGGAGGACAGGGCGGCGCGAAAGCTCCGGCCGCGGCGGAAGCGCCGGCGGGAAGGCTGGGGCTCGTCGGCGTTGAGCTGGCGGGCTCGGACGCGCAGCAGCCCGGCCGCGTGCGCCGAGGACAGGAACGGGTCGGCGACGAGCGCTCCGCTCTCGACCGAGATCGCGGCGAGGATCGCGCCGCCGGGTGCGATCGCGGCGAGCACCGTGCCCTGCGGAAGCGTCGATGCGCTGTCGCGCTGCGCGATCCGCTCGAGCGCCTCGTGGTCCTTCGGGGAGAGGGTGCGGATCGTCAGGTCGGGGTGGCTCTCGATCATGGCTGCCTCGCTTTCGGCTTTCGGTGGTTGGGAACGTGTTCAGAGTGGCACCAGAGCGAGATAAGTGCAATATGAAAGGTAACGAGATACGATAAGCTCCACTTATGCTCGATGTGAAGCGGATGCGGGTGCTGCGCGAGATCGCCACCCAGGGGTCGTTCTCCGCGGCAGCCGACGCTCTCTACCTTTCGCAGTCGGCGGTCAGCCAGCACATCTCGGCGCTCGAGAAGGAGGTCGGTCAGAAGCTCATCGAGCGCGACCGCGGCGGCCCCCGGCTGACCCAGGCGGGCGAGGTACTCGTCCGGCACGCCGACGCCGTCCTCGCTCGACTCGACGAGGCCGAGCGCGAGCTTTCGGCGCTCGCCGGCTTGCAGGGAGGGCGGCTGCGCCTGGTCAGCTTCCCGAGCGCGTCGGCAACGCTTGTCACATCGGCGGTTTCACAGTTCAACCAGCGTTATCCCGACGTCAAGCTCGAGCTTCGCGAGGACGAGCCCGAGAACTCGTTCCCGGCGCTGAAGCGAGGCGACGCCGACATCGCGCTTCTCTTCGACTACGAGCTCGTCGGGGGCGAGCCCGATCGTGACGTCGAGTACCACCTGCTGCTCGAGGAGCGGATGTGGGTCGTGCTGCCGAAGGGCCACCGGCTTGCCCGAAAACCGGCGATAAAGCTCGAGGATCTCGCCGACGAGGACTGGCTGCGCGGGCAGTCCGACAGCTCTTGCCGGCAGATGGTCACGCTCGCCTGCCGCGAGGCCGGCTTCGAGCCGCGCGTCTCCTACGAGAGTGACGACTACGCGGTGATGCAGGGCCTGATCGCCGAGTGCCTGGGCGTCACCCTCCTTCCAGACCTGGCCCTGGCCAATCTCCATCCCGGGGTGGAAGTGGTCGCGGTCAAGCCAAAGCCGCCGATGCGCCGCGTCTGGGCGGCGACCCTCGCCGAGGGCTCGCGACCCCCGGCCGCGAGGGCGATGGTCGAAATACTCGCCGAGACCGGCCGCCGCTTCGCCGCGGCGGCCGAGGCACAGGCCGCTTAGCGCAAGACCGAACCGGGTATGAGCCCGGCGTGAGCATCGTCCTGATCATCCTCGCGGTAGTAGTCGTCGCCGCGCTTGCCGTAATCATCTTCCGCCGCCAGGCCGAGGCCGTCAGGCTCGAGAAGGAGCGGCTGCGCACCGAGGCCGCGGGCCATCGCGAGCAGGCTGAGGGCAACGTGTCGAAGGCGCGAGAACTCGGCAGCGAAGCAGAGGTGCATCGCGAACGCGCCGCCGAGCACGCCGACGTCGCTCGCACCCACGCCGAGAAGGCCGAGCACCACGAGCAGCGCGCCGACGAGCTCGAGGGCGAGAAGCAGCGCGCCGGTCGTGCCGCGGCGCTGCACGACGAGCGTGCGGCCGAGCGCGAGGAGCGCTCGAGTTAGCCGCCGTTTGCCGCAGCGCCCGCCTCGGCGACCGGCTCGCCGTCCGCGGCGATCGTCTCGCCGGCCAGCAGCGTGTGCCAGACCGGCAGGACCGGGACCGCGTGCAGGCCACTCGTCTGTCGGCGGGCGGCGTCGAGCTCGTCCGAGGCCCAGTCGCGCTCGAAGTCGGAGCGCTCGCGCCATCCGATCGACTGCCTGAACAGCAGCGGGTTCTCGGTCGAGCGAGTGATCGTCCAGTGCGTTGCGCCGTAGCTGAGCGCGCGCTCGGCGGCGGGCAACCAGAGCCCGTACCAGCGCTCGGCGCGAAATGGGGCGACGCTCCAGTCGATGACGACGAGGTGGCTCACCTCGGGAGCGCTCATCGCTACGCGCCGACCTCGGCGCGGATCGCGCCCTCGCCGTCCTCGTGCTGGCCCTCGGACTCCGACTCGGCGCCGACCATGATCGCGATCTTGCCCGAGTGCTTGTTCTCGTGCAGGAGCTGGTGGGCGTCGGGAACGCCCTCGAAGCCCATCGTCTGCGAGAGCACCGGCCGGACCTTGCCCTCGGCCATCAGCTGGTTGGCGCGCATGCACTCATAGGCGTTGGCGAAGTGGGAGCCGATGATCTGCTTTTGGCGCATCCACAGGTAGCGGACGTCGAAGTCGAGCGTGTAGCCCGAGGTGGCGCCGCAGATCACGACCTTGCCGAACGGCTTGACGACGAAGACGCTGGTCGGGAAGGTCGCCATGCCGACGTGCTCGAAGACGAAGTCGGGAGCGTCTCCGAGGATCCCCTTGACCTTCTTGCCGAACGCACGCGAGACCTTGAAGCGCTCCTTCTCCTCGTCGGCCGACTCGTTGCCGGTGCGCATCATCCCGGCGAACTCGTTGCGGTCGATGTAGTCGACGGCGCCGAGCTGCTTGACGAGCTCTCCCTTCTCGGCGGAGGAGACGACGCCGACTGCGTTGGCGCCCGCTGCCTTGCAGAGCTGGACCGCGAATACACCGAGCCCGCCCGCCGCGCCCCAGATCAGGACGTTGTGGCCAGCCTGGATCTTGCACTGGTCGATCAGCATTCGGTATGCGGTGAAGTAGGTCAGCCCGTAGGCGGAGCTGTCGACCCATGAGAGGTTCTTCGGCTTCGGCAAGAGTTGCTGAGCCTGGACCTTGGTGAACTGGGCGAACGAGCCCCACGTCGTCTCATAGCCCCAGATCTGCTGGCTCGGTGCGGCGAGCGGGTCGAGGCCGTGGACCTCGACGTCCTCGTAGGAGGCCTGGTTGCAGTGGAGCACGACCTCGTCGCCGGGCTTCCACTTGGTCACGCCGGCACCGACCTTCCAGACGATCCCCGAACCGTCCGAGCCGCCGATGTGATGGCCGAACTCGGGGTGGTCGCCGTAACCGAATACAGAGACGGGCTTGCCGAGCGCAGCCCAGACGTTGTTGAAGTTGACGCCGGCCGCCATCACCCGGACGATCACCTCGAAGGCGCCGGGCTCGGGGACCTCGATCTGCTCGAGCTGGAACGCGTCCATGGGCTCGCCCTCGCGCTCCTGGCGGATTACCCAGGCTGCCATCGTCTCCGGCAGCTCGCCGGGCTCCACGTCGAGCTTCGAGACTTCCGCTACGTCTACGGCCACGTTTCTCCTTCGTCGGTCGGTAGGAGGTCACCGGAGGTGACCGGTCGTTACTGTTTGATGTGGCGCATCCTACCCAGGCGAAGCTAGACCGGCGAAGCGGCGGCCTCGGCCTCTTCGACCATTGGCGCCCGTCGCCCGAGGTTCCCAGAGAGCGTGAAAACGGCCAGCACGGCGCCCGCGGCGGCGACGATCGCCGCGATCAGGAGTGAGGTGCCGAGCGCATCGATGAACTGCGCGGGCGAGCCGCCGAGTGCGGAACCGGACTCGGATTGGAAGAACGCGCCGAGGACGGCGATGCCGAAGGTGCCGCCGACCATTCGCGACATCGAGAGGATCCCCGAGGCGAGACCGGACTTCGTGATCTCGACCGCATTCATTGCCGCAGTCGACATCGGTGACATCACGAGAGCGACGCCTGCACCCATCAGGATGAACGGCACGAGCAGCTGGCCGTAACCGGTCTCGGCATCGACCAGGGACTGCATGTAGAGCGAGATTGTGACGATCGTGAGCCCGGAAACGATCAGCGGTCGCGGGCCGATCTTGTCGGTGAGCCGGCCGGCGATCGGTGCGATCACCACGACCATCAGGGTCGAGGGCAGGAAGCGCAAACCCGCCTCGAGCGGCGAGTAGCCGAGGATGTTCTGCATGTAGAGGGCCATGAAGAAGAACATCCCGAGCATCGCGAAGGAGACGACGAAGGCGACCGCGTTGGCGCCGAGGAACTCGCGGTTGCGGAAGAACTCGAACTGGACCATCGGCACCTTGACCCGCATCTCGATCGCGACGAAGACGGCGAGCAGAGCGGCCGCACCGGCGAACAGGGCGATGATCGCGGGCGAGGTCCAGCCCCAGGCGTTGCCCTCGACGAGTGCCAGCACGAGCGCGGTCAGCCCACCGGTGAGGGCGACGGTTCCGGCGATGTCGACCTCGCGGCCGACGGTCTCGTCGCGCGACTCGCGGACCGCGAACAGGCAGGCGACGATCGCCCCGGCGGCAACCGGGATGTTGATGTAGAAGATCGCCCGCCACGACACCTCCTCGGTGAGAAACCCGCCGAGGACGGGGCCGATCGCGAGCGCGAGGGCCGAGACTCCGGCCCAGGTGCCGATCGCCTTGCCGCGCTCGGCGGCGGGGAAGGCATTGGTGATGATCGAGAGCGTCGCCGGCATCATGAAGGCGGCGCCGATGCCCTGGACGACCCGGCTGACGACGAGCGCGGCCTCGGTCGGCGCAAGGCCGGCGGTCGCCGAGGAGACGGCGAAGACGACGACGCCGAAGAGGAAGGCGCGGCGGCGGCCGAAGATGTCGCCGAGCCGGCCGCCGGTCGCGAGCAGCACGGCGAAGGCCAGGGTGTAGGCGTTGATCGTCCACTCGAGCGCGCCGATCGAGGCGTCGAACTCGCGCTGGATCGACGGCAGGGCGACGTTCATCACCGTGTTGTCGAGCATGATCATGAACAGCGCGAAGCACATCGCCGCGAGCGCCCACCACTTGGCGTTGTCCTCGGTGATGAATCGCTCGCGGTAGCGGGTCATGAAAGAATCATAGCAAGCTAACTATTTGCTTGCTAATTGTTGTTAGGCTACGGAATGGATGGGCACCAAGACACAGGCGACGGACGTCGGGCTGGACGCGTTCGAGCAGGCGTGGGCCGAGTTCTTCGCCTCGGTCCGGCGCTCGAAGGGCCGCGCCGCGACCGAGGAGGGCGACCTGACCTTCTCCCAGCACTACTTGCTCGCCGCACTCGCCGACCAGCCGGGGATGCCGACCGGCGAGCTCGCGCTCCCCGCCGGCGTCTCGCCGCCGACCGCGACGCGGATGCGCGACGGCCTCGAGCGCGACGGCATCGTCACCCGCGAGCCCTCGGCCGAGGATCGCCGCAAGGTGACGATCAGCCTGACCGAGGAGGGCCGGCGAATAGTCAGGCGAAAGCAGCGCGAGGTCTCGGCTCGCCGCCGCGCCGTCTACGAGTCGCTCTCGGAGTCCGAGCGCGAGCAGGCTGTCCACCTGATGCACCGCTTGGCCGGCCTTATCGAAGGCTTGTAGGCACGCCCTGCAATAAGCCTTTCAGGCGGTCAGATTCCCGTCCGGGACCGCGACTACCTTCGTGAGTCCGATGGAAGCCTCAGAGCGACAGCAGCTTGATATGACTGAACCCTCCGCCGCCGACGGCACCGTCCGCGCGCTCGAGGACCGCCTCGTTATCGAGTCGTTGACGGTGACCGACGAGCGCGCCGCGCGCGTCGTTCGCGAACGCGTAAAGGCGGGTCGCTCACCGGTCGACACGGTCGAAAAGGCGATCGAGATCGGCGCGCGGGTGCTCGACTCCGAGGAGACCGCGGCGAACGTCAACTATGTGCGCGCCGAGTTCGAGCGCTCCGCCGGTGCCCTTCGCGAGCGTCTCGTGAAGCAGTTCGAGTCCAGCGACGAGGCGATGGCCGAGCGGATTGCCGAAACCTTCGACGGCAGCCGCGACGGCTCGGTCCAGAAGGACATCGAGGAGCTTGTCGACGA
The DNA here is from genome assembly GCA_050996575.1 of Solirubrobacterales bacterium. GTDB lineage: Bacteria > Actinomycetota > Thermoleophilia > Solirubrobacterales > 70-9 > DASUSH01. Next base: position 10,143 of record JBPCRS010000095.1, on the reverse strand, counting down.
GGCGATGGCCGACCAGCGCGAGGCGCTGCTCAAGCTGTTCAGAGTTGAGGACGGATCGAATCCTCTTTTCGATTTCAAGGACGCGATGGTCCGCGTCTACAAGCAGCTCAGCGCCTCCCAGCAGAAGGACGGTGAGGAAAACCGAAAGGTGATCGCGGAACTGCGGCGCGAAGTCATCGAGCTCAAGGAGCGCGGCCAGGCCGACGAGCGCGTCGCCGAGGCCGAAGAGGCCGGAACTCGCAAGGGCTTCGACTTCGAGGATCGCGTCCACGCCGCGGTTGATCGGATCGCCGGACTTCGCCGCGACTGCGCCTCTCACACGGGGACCGAGCAGGCCGAGGGTGGCGGCAAGAAGGGCGACACGCTGGTCGAGCTCGGTGCCGCCGAAGGCCCCGCTCTGGGCAAGATCGTCTTCGAGGCCAAGGACAAGCAGCTGACGAAGAACAAGGCCTGGGCCGAGCTCAACGAGAGCATGGCCGCCCGCGCCGCCGGCTACGCCATCCTCGTCGTCGCCGGCGAGGACCGCGTGCCGGCCGGTCGCGAGCAGCTGCACGAATACGAGGGCAACAAGATGATCGTCGCCGTCGACCGCGACGAGCCCGACGGCCTCGCGCTGGAGCTCGCCTACCGCCTCGCCGCCGCGCGCGTGCTGATGGCGCGCGACTCCAACCTGGGTGTCGATGCTTCGGCGGTGAGCACGACGGCGGAGGAGGCGATTTCGATCCTGAAACAGGCGCAAGGGATCAAATCGAGCCTGACCGGAATCAAGACGAGCTCGGACAAGGCTCGCGCTTCGCTCGAGGTGATGGTCGCTTCGCTCGAGGCCAAGCTCCTGCGGATCGACTCGCTCGTAGCCGAAGCCGAGAGCGCCGAGTAGCTACGGGAGCAGCAGCTCGTTCTGCGAGCTGGCCCGCTCGGGGCCGACGGTGAGCAAGGTGGGCTTGGCCTCGGACTCCTCGCCCGCGGTGACTTCGTATTCGCCTTCTTCGAAGTCGACCTTGAGGTTGCCGGGCTGACGGGGAGCGATCACGCCTCCGGTGAGCGCGGTCGGCCCATCGACCGAGATCTCGACCGGATCGTCGGTCTGGTTCGAGATCGTCATGTTGACCAGGCCGGCGCCGAACTCGTCCGGTTGCACGGCGACCTGGTCCTCGGTGACACGCGCCGTGATCTCGATCGGTGCCGGCGGTCGCGGGTCGTTCGGATGGTCGTCGGCGCCGCAGCCTGCCGCCACTCCGGCGGCGAGCGCGGCGAACGCGGCGAGAACGAGCTTCCGCTTCATCGCAGGCAAATCTAACCGACGCGGCGACCGGAAGCGCCAGAAGGCCCGGATCGGACCCCGCTCAACCCATCCAGACCGACTTGCGGGCGGCGAGCATCGAGTCGAGCTCGGACTGGATCCGGCCCCTGATTCGCTCGGTGATCGCCTGCACCTCGGCGGCGTCCTCGACCGTGTCGGGCGTGTACTCGGAGAGGTCGATCGGCTCGAGAAAGCGGATCCGGAACTTGGCCGGCAGGTACATCGCACCGGCGGCGAGGCCGAAATGGGGAAAGGCGTGGTTGAGCGGGAAATAGATCAGCCCGCTGATTCGCTGGGCGAAACGCAGGTGGGCAAAGATCGGCATCGCCTCTTCGCCGCCGACGAGCGCGATCGGAACTATCGGCACTCGGGCGCGCAGCGCGGTGCGAACGAAACCACCGCGGCCGAAGCGGCGCAGCCGGTAGCGCTGCCAGAGCACCTTCCGGCTTCCCTTCTGGCCTTCGGGGAAGACCAGCGCGAGCCGGCCCTCGTCGCCGAGCAGCCGCTGGGCGTTCGCCGGGTGCGCGGGGACGAGGCCGATCTTGTTGGCGACCATGCCGACACCGGGGTAGCCCTTGAACCAATGCTCGCCGAGCATGTAGACGGGTCGCGGCTTCGGCGCCTCGTTTCGGATCGCCTGCATGATCATCGGCGCGTCGGGAGGGAGGGCGCCGGAGTGGTTCGAGACGAGCAGGGCGCCGCCCTCCATCGGCACGTTGTCGATCCCCTCGGTCTCGATCCGGAACCAGTAGCGGTAGTAGAAGTTCAGCGCCGGGTCGGCGAGCGAGAGCACCCGCTCCGAGCGTCCCCAGTCGTCGACCGAGCGTTCGCCGTCGGCCTCGGGCACGATCTCGCCACGGTCGAGCGCGGCCTCGTGTCGCTCCTCGACCGGCGCCGGCACGAGCGTCCCCGCGTCGGGCGAGGCGAAGTCGTCGGCCCGTGGGTCGTAGCCGTGGGCCGCCGGCGCCGCCTCCTCGGCTCCTGCCACCGACGGCAACGGGCCGCCGAACAGCGGGCTGTCGGAGCCGAGTCGACCGCCGCCGAGGCCGCGCGGGCCCGAGGTTTCGTCGCTCACGTGATCCGCTCGAACGGCACTTCGACCACCTCGGCGGTTGCCCCGTCCTCGCCGACCTCGACGCTCGCCCCCGGCTCGGCCTCGCGGCGGAGGATCGCGAGCGCGATCGGGCCGAAGGCGGGGGAGAGGACCGCGGTCCCGACCCGGCCCGCGTCGCGCTCTCCGAGGCGAACCGGCGCTCCCGCCGCGACCGGAGCGGAGAGCCGAAGCCCGCGCAAATGGCGGTTCGGCTTTCCCTTGTAGTGCAGGCGGGCGACCGTCTCCTGGCCGATGTAACAGCCCTTTTCGAAGCTGATCGCACGCTCGTTGATCCCCGCCTCCTGGGGAATCGTCTCGGTTGTCATCTCGGCGCCGAAGCGCGGCCTGCCGTTCTCGACCCGGACGATCTCAGCCGCCTCCTCGCCCGCTTCGGCGAGACCGGCGGCGAGCAGCGAGCGGCGAAGGCCGTCGGCTTCACTCGCCGCGACGATCAGGTCGACGCCGACGTCGGTCGCGACGGCCCGCGACCCGATTCCGTCGCGCTCGAAGGTTGCATGTGCATGCTCGGCGACGAGCGGCGGAGTGCCGGCTCGCTCGCTCGACGCCGGCCCGATCAGCGAGAGAATCGCGCGCTCGGAGCCGATATCCTCGATCTCGACCTCACGGCCGATCTTGTACGTGCCGAGATGTCGCGAGACGGCCGCGAGCGCGCTCGGCTCGGTCTCGATCAGGATCTGATCGGCGGCGATCCGCAGCACACGCATGTCGCCCTGCATCTTGCCCTTGCGATCGAGCAACGCCGAGTAGCAGCCCTCACCCGGCCCGAGCGCCTCGATCTCGTTCGTCAGCTGACCCTGCAAGTACTCGGCGCCCTCGGTGCCCCCGACGGTCAAAAGGCCGCGCTCCGGGCGGAGAACGAGTCCGGCCTCCTCGCGCAGCGCCCGGTATTGGCCGTCGATCTCGATCTCCGCGGTCGCTGTGATCCGTTCCACAGAAGTGAGTGTATATTTAGACGCGTCTAAATCTCATGTCTAGCAATGACAAAACCCGAATAAGCCGGCGCAAGCTGATCGGTTCCGCCGCCGCGGCCGGCGTCGCCCTGCCCGTCCTCCACGAGGTCGTCCCGCACCAGGGGGTCCACGAAGCGGTCTCCGGCGCCCAGGCGGCGACCCACGAGGGCCACGCCGGTGCCGTGCCTGCGGAGCTGATGGCCCGTACCCACGGCGGCGGCGCGCTCGGGCCGACATTCCGCAAGGGCGAGATCGTCGATCACGAGTCGAACGGCTTCAACCCGACCGAGATCCTGCGCGACTTCGACGAGGGCAAGACCCGTCGCTTGGCGAGCGGACGGACGCTGCGCGAGTGGACGCTCGTCGCGGAGGACAAGGAGATCGAGATCGCGCCTGGGATCAGCTATCCCGCCTGGGTCTACAACGGTCGCGTCCCGGGGCCGAGTCTTCGCTGCCGCGAGGGCGAGAGATTGAGGATCAATTTCATCAACGGCTCCGCGCACCCGCACACGATCCACTTTCATGGACTCCATCCCGCGACGATGGACGGGGTCCCCGAGGTCGGTGCCGGAGTGATCGAGCCCGGCGAGTCGACCGCATACGAATTCGACGCCGAGCCCTTCGGCCTTCATCTCTACCACTGCCACGTCGGCCCGCTAGCCGAGCACATCGCCCGTGGCCTCTACGGCACCTTCATCGTCGACCCGAAGGACGGGCGCGAGCCCGCCGACGAGCTGATGATGATGATGAACGGCTTCAACACCAACTTCGACGCCGAGGGCAACCAGGTCTACGCCGTCAACACGGTGGCTTTCCACTACGTCAACGAGCCGATCCGGGTGAGGCAAAACGAGCTCATTCGGATCTACCTGGTCAACATCCTCGAGTACGACCCGATCAACTCGTTTCACATCCACGGCAATTTCTTCGACTACTTCCCAACCGGGACGAGGCTCGAGCCGACCGAGTTCACCGACACGGTGATTCAGGGCCAGGCGCAGCGCGGGATCTGCGAGCTGCGCTTCCCGCACAAGGGCAGCTTCATGTTCCACGCCCACAAGACCGAGTTCGCCGAGCTCGGCTGGATGGGCTTCTTCGAGGTCGAGTAGGTGGAGGCGCGCGGACAGACTGTTGACGAAGCGCCCGCCGGATCGGATCGCCGTCTTCCGGTCTGGCTGCTAGCCGCCCTCCCACTGGCGATCATCATCGCGGCGATCGCCGGGTTCGCCGCGCTCGGCGGACCGGGCCTGGGTGAGCGGGTAGGGCCTCCGGTCGAGGAGCTTGCCGTCGAGCGGACGGTGCTTAGGCCCGGCGAGATCGAGCTGACCGTGCGCAACACCGGGCCGGACCCGGTCACCGTCGGCCAGGTTTTCGTCGCCGACGCCTACGTCGACTTCCAGGCCTCCGAGCGGGAGCTGGGAAGGCTCGAGTCGAGCTCGCTGACGCTCGACTACCCGTGGCAGGAAGGCTCGCCGTACGCGATCACGATCGTCACCTCGACTGGGGCGACGATCGACCATCTGATCGATGTCGCGGTCGAGACTCCGGAGGCGAGCGCGAGCTTCTTCGGCCTGATGGCGCTGCTTGGCATCTATGTCGGGATCATCCCGGTGGTCCTCGGAATGCTCTTCCTGCCGTTGATCCGCCACGTCCGCGAGAGCTGGGTCCGTGCGGTGATGGCGTTGACCGTCGGCCTGCTCGCTTTCCTCGCGATCGACGGCTCGCTCGAAGGGGCCGAGATCGCCGCGACGGGATCGGGGGCCTTCGGCGGGGTCGAGCTCTTGATCGCGGGCGCTGCGATCGCCTACCTGGCGCTCACCGGCCTTGACCGCTGGCTCGCGGGGCGCCGCGTGAAGGCCGCCGATGCGGGGGCGAGCGCGTTGCGACTGTCACTGATGGTCGCCGTCGGTATCGGGCTTCACAATCTTGGCGAGGGTCTCGCGATCGGGTCCGCCTACTCGCTCGGCGCGCTCGCTCTCGGCGCCTTTCTCGTCGTCGGTTTCGCGATCCAGAACACGACTGAGGGCCTCGCAATCGTCGCGCCGCTTGCCGAGTCGAAGCGCCGCCCATCGGCGCTTCGGTTGATCGCCCTTGGCCTGATCGCCGGGTTCCCGGCCATTCTCGGAGCGCTAATCGGCGCCTCGGCCTACAACGCCGAGCTGGCGACGTTCCTCTTCGGCATCGGGGTCGGGGCGATCATCCAGGTGATCGTCCAGCTCACGCCCTCGATCCGCGACGTCTCGGGTCGCGCTCTCAACCCTCAGAGCGTCAGCTGGATCGTCGCCGGGATGGCGGTCCTGTATGTCACCGGACTGCTGGTCACGGTCTGATGGCCGAGGCGACCACCGCCCCTACGGAGGCGATCCAGGACTACGCGAAGGCTATCTACGGGCTCGAGCGCCGCGCCGGAGGGGTCGCGGTGACGACGAGCGCCATCGCCGATCGGCTCGGGGTCTCCCCGGCGTCGGTGACGGCGATGCTGAAGCGGATGTCGGAGGCTGGCCTGGTCGAGCACGAGCCCTACCGCGGTGTTCAGCTGAGCGCGGCCGGCGAGAAGGTCGCGCTCGAGGTGATCCGCCACCACCGGTTGCTCGAGTCCTATCTCGCCGAGGCGCTCGGGATGCCGTGGGACCGCGTCCACGCCGAGGCCGAGGTTCTCGAGCACTACATCTCCGAGGAGCTCGAAGAGCGGATCGCAACGGCGCTCGGGGACCCGGTCGTCGATCCGCACGGTGATCCGATCCCGAGCCGCGAGCTCGAGATTGCGATCGACGACGGCACCTCGCTTGCGACGATGGAACCGGGCCGGCACGGGGTCTTCAGCCGCGTCTCCGACAGCGACCCAAGCATGTTGCGCTACCTCGCGGAGCGCGGGATCAGGCCTGGCGCCGATCTCGCCGTGATCGATCGCCAGCCGTTCGGTGGGCCGCTTTTCGTCGAGGTCGGCGGCGAGCAGCACGCGATCGGTGGCGAGCTTGCCGAGCGCATGGTGATCAGCGCCGGGTAGTCGCCGGGTCGTAGACGTAGGCTTCGCCTAGTCAGATCAATGATTCCCAATCCCCGCACACCCGGATGACGCGCCTGACACATCGCTGGATCGCCACCCACGGCACTCGCACGCAGCTCCAGCTGCGTGCTTCGGCCGTGTGCGCCGCCCAGCTCGGTCAGTCACGCCCCCGGGCGCACGCCGATTAGGAATCAGTGATCTCGTGAGCTTGGGACGGCGGAGGGCTTGGATCGTCGCCGCGATCGCGGTCGCGGCGGTCGTGATCGTCGTCGGCGGCTTCCTCGGGTTCAGCGCGCTGCTCTCGAGCACCGAGGACGAGGCGCGCGAGGCCGCGATCGAGGCGACAGAGGCAATCGAAGGCGACGGATCCGAGCTTGCCCAGCGGCTCGGGTCGAGTGGAATCGAAGCCGAGGGCGAGGAGGCATTCATCGGCACCGAGTCCGAGATCACCGCTTCGGCCGGGACGGTCAGCGTCAATGAGGGCGGAAGCGCAACGGTCGGCGCCGACGGAACGGTCCTGCTCGACCTGCCCGAGAGGGCCGGCGAGGCCCAGCGCGAGCTTCTCCTCTTTGGCGGCGACGGTGAGGAGACCCTGACCCTCGACGCCTCGCTCGAGCTCGTCGACGGCGAGGACGGTTGGTCGGTGGAGACGGTCGTGATCGACGACCCGTTCGCCCGCCCGCCCGACCCCGATCCCGCCGAGCTGGCGAGCGTTGGCGCGACCGCCGAGGATGTCGCCGTCTCGGCCCTGTCACTGCTCGGCCCCGACTTCTACGAGCAGCCCGACATCTACGCGACCGCGGCGGAGGCCTCCAGGCAGGAGCTGCTCGCGGCGCGGGCCGCAAACGACCCGAGCTACCCGCCGTACCTGGTCGATGTGCCGGCCGCCGACCTGATCACCGGACCGGTTGACCGGGCGCTCGTGCTCGCGATGGGGTGCGAGTACGAGACCGCTACCGCGACGGTCGGAGATCTCACCGCGGCGCCGTCCGTCGACGCTCCGGGGCACCTGCAGGTCGCGGAGTTTCACGGCCCCGCCCTGCTCGAGCCGGTCAACGTCGATTGTCGCCGTGGTCCGGCACCCGAATTGCCGCTCGACGTCGACCTCGCCGTCCAGGTGGCGCGCTCTCGGCTTGGCGCCGAGTCCGAATGGTTGGTCACTCGTCTCGCGCTTCAGTTTCCCGACGCCGAGGCGCGCGACATCTACTCGGTTGGTGGCGAGATCCTCGGCGACGAGCGCGATCCGGCCGAGTTCGTCGGTCCGTAAGTAGGCTTGCCGGCGTGGCGCTTGCAAAGACCTTCCAGGAGATCGTCGACGCGCTGCCCGAGGACTGGACCGACATCGAGGTCGACCTCCGGATCTTCGACGAAACCCGCTACATCGACGCGGCGGTGATGCTCTCGCAGGTCAACGCGCAGCCCTACTCGCGAGCCGATTGGCACTGGCGCCTGCTGATTGCCCACAACTTCGGCCACGCCGCGGCAGCCGAAACCGTCGTCGGCACCCTCGCGCTGCTCGACGGCGAGGGGATTGAAGGCGAGATGCACCTGCGCGGCGTCCACGAGGGTCGCGCCGAGGTCGTTCAGATGTGGGGGCGGCCGGAGTCGGTACGGCGCGAGTTTCGCTCCCGCCGCAACCTCTAACGCCTGTGGCCAAGATCGTCGTCATCTCCTCCGAGCTGATGCTCGGCACGCGGATCGAGGCGACCCTGACCGCCTCCGGCCACGACGTGCGGCTCGCCAACTCGCTTACCGAGTCGAGCATCCTCGACGACGCCGACCTCGTCGTCGCCGATGTCGGCCACGAGAACCCCGAGGCGCTCGTCGGGCTCGGCTATCCGGTGCTCGGCTACTACCAGCACACCGACGTCGCGACCCGTGAGGCCGCCGAGGCGGCGGGGGTCGACATCGTCGTCCCGCGCTCGCGGCTTGTGCGCGAGATGCCGGAGCTGGTCGAGAAGCTGCTCGCCGAGCCGAGGCAGTAGGTCTAGAGCCGCCCGATGAAGGCGAAGGCCTCGCCGATCTTCACCGGTCGCTCGAGGATCCCGTGCTCGACGTCCCAGGATGACCAGTCGCGAAGCGCGCCTTGGTCGAGTGTGACCGCGGGAAAGAAGGCGTCCGCGGCGAGAAGGGCGTCGAGCTGGGCCTGCTGCTCGGCAAGATCCGCGGCGGCCGCCTCGTCGATCAGGGCTTCCAGCGCCGCCGCCGGGTCAGCCTTCATCGACCCATAGCCCGCGCGAGTAGCGTCGTAAAACCGTTGTACGAGGGCGGGGTCGGAATCGATTGTCTCGGCGCTCGTGACCAGGACGAGCTCCGGGTAGCGCGGCGCCCCGTAGTCGTCGACGCGAAATTCTCTCGTCGGCACGCCGGCCCTGCGAAGTGTCACGCCCTCGGCGTTCCAGAACGCGGTGGCGGCTTCGAGCCGTCCGGCCGAGAGGGCGGGCACCGCCTCGAAGCCGATCGTCACTCGCTCGACCGTGCCCGGGTCGGCCCCGCCCGCCTCGACCACGGAGTCGAGCACGGCTTCGTCCGACGGCAACCCGGTCACCCCGACATCGCCGCCCTCGAGGTCCGCCGGCTCGGTGATCGCGTCGCGGTCGCCGGCGATCACGGCAGCGAGCGGGCGCTGGACGACCGCGCCGAAGCCGACCAGGTCGAGGCCACGCTCGCGGGCGATGCCGAGATCGTGGATGTCGAGGATCGCGAAGTCGGCGCGCCCGGCCTCGAGCAGCTTCGGCGCGTCGGTGGAGGCCGAGGGCTCGCGGATCTCGAGCTCGATGTCGCGATCGGCGTAGAGGCCGTCGGCGAGCGCGGCGTAGATCCCAGAGTGGACCGCGTTCGGCTGAAAATCCAGCACGAGGGTCGCCTCTTTCGAGGCGCCCGGTTCAGCACCGTCCCCGCCGCAGGCGCCGAGCGCGGCGACGAGGACGGCCGCCAGCGACGCGACGACCACTCTCATTCGGCGGCGAGGATAGTCAACGGGACCGTTCCGGGGTAGCCTTGCCAGCGATGACCGGCACGACCTCAGAGGACGACCTGCTCTGTTTCGTCGAGATCCCGAAGGGCAGCCGCAACAAGTACGAGTACGACGAGCAGCTCAACCAGGTGATCCTCGACCGATTCCTCTCTGGCTCGATGGTCTACCCGACTGACTACGGCTACCTGATCGGCCACCGCGGGCGTGACGGCGATCCCCTCGACGCGATGGTCTGCGTCTCCGAGCCGACCTTTCCCGGCTGCGTGATCCCGGTCAAGCCGATCGCGCTGTTCAAGATGCACGACGAGAAGGGCGAGGACGACAAGGTCGTCTGCGTCCCGACCCACGATCCGGGCTGGAATCACGCCGACACGCTCGAGGACGTCCCCGAGCAGCTCCAGCGCGAGATCCACCACTTCTTCTCGACCTATAAGCAGCTCGAGGGCAAGGAGGTCACGGTCGAGGGCTGGCGCTCGCGCGAAGAGGCGTTCGATGTGATCGCCGACGGCGCCAAGCTGCAGGGCGAGTACGACGCCGAGCGGGTGCGGCAAGGGCGGACGAGAGCGACCCGCTGAACGCTCGTTCAGCGCCCACCGCTCGCCGAGTCGTTACACTGCCGCCGCTTCGAGTCCGGGGCTGTTCCCGGGCCAAATAAACAAGCTTCTAGGGAGGACATTCAGTGCAGGACCGAGGACTCGCCGCTTACATCGCAGAGCTGGTCGGCACGCTTTTCCTGACCTTCATCGTCTGCACCGTCGTCATTCTCTACGTCTCGACCGGCGCCACGGCCGCCCA
>JBPCRS010000224.1:0-26063 GCA_050996575.1 Solirubrobacterales bacterium | reverse complement strand
GCCGCACGCTCGGCACCAACGTCTCGCTCTTCGACGTCTCCGACCTCGCCGCGCCGGCGAGCCTCGACCGCCAGAACCTCGGCTCGAACTCGCACTCCGAGGCCGAGTACGACCACCACGCCTTCTTCTTCGACCCGGCCAGCGGTCTGCTGGTGATCGGCCTCGAGCTCTACGGCGAGCGCCCCTCGCAGTCGTTCGCCGGCGCCGTCGGGATGCGCGTCGACGCCACCGGCGTCGAGGAGATCGCTCGGATCTTCCATCCTGCGAGCGGCGGCGACTCTGCCTTGCCGATCTCGCGGACGCTGCTCTCCGGCGGTCGCCTTTACACGCTCTCCGAGCAGGGATTGATGGCCCACGACCCGGCGACGCGCGCGAACCAGGCGTTCCTCGAGTTCGACTGACGCCGGCGAGACCCGGCGCATCTAAGATCCGCCGTCGATGCGGATCCTGCTTGTACTCGCCTCGATCGTGGCGCTGTCCGCGCCGCTGATCGCGCTCGCCTCAAAGGGCCCGGCGCCGACGCGGGCACCGAGCGGCGTCTCGAAGCCCGAGGCGACCTGCTTCTGGGAGGGACCGATCTCGACCAAGCGGCCGACGACGCGCGGCTTCGACGGGCGCAACTTCAACTTCCCCGAGGAGTCGGCGACCTATTGGCTCGCCCGCTTCACCCTGCCCGAGGGCAACCGCCTGGTCCTTCGCGGGCGCTACCCGCATGGCCGCTACATGTCGCTCAACGCATATTCGGAGGGCAACCCGACCGACGCCCTCTCCGACATCCGGATCGAGCCCGAGCCGAGATCGGGCAACCCGTTCGCTCGCGGTGCGAAGCGCGACATCCGCAAGCGCGAGTGGGAGGTCGAGGTGGTCAACGAGACTCCGCCGGCCGCCGAGGCACGCGAGCCGAACACCCTCTATGCGCAACCTGCCGGCGGAGCGTCGATCGAGCTCGCCTATCGCGTCTATGAGCCCGACCCGGGGCTCGACCTGACCGGCGGTGCCGGACTGCCCGAGGTCGAGCTCACCGGTCCAGGGACCGAAGGAACGGTCACCGGTGACACCGCCTGCGAGCAGATCAACGACCCGAATCGCGAGATCACGGTCCAGACGGTGCCGGCGGCACTCTGGCAGGGCGCGCGCAACTCGCCCGGGTGCGACGGCGCGACGAACCCGGCATACGACCCGCCGCGCTGGGAGCGCTTCTTCAACATCGACTTCGCCTCGCTCGCGGTGATCACCGACTGCACCGAGGCCGGGCGCCAGGGCAGGCTGGCGATGAGGGCCGACCTCGAGGGCGGCTTCTACTCGAATCGCGACAGCGCCTACATCTTCCAGCACATGAGCCGCGACTTCGGCCCGGTAATGGTCGTCGAGGGCACCCTCCCCCGCTTCCCGCGCACCTATCGCGAGCCAAAACGGATGCCCCGGGGCGAGGTGCGCTTCTGGTCGCTTTGCACAGGCGAGTCGCGAGTCACGGCGCGCACGCCCGACTGCCTCGCCGACCGCCAGGTGCTGAAGCAGAGTGGGCGCGAGTACACGGTCGTCGTCTCGCGCGCCGCCGACCGCCCGGCGAACGCAAACAAGGCCTGTGGGGTCGCCTGGCTCGACTGGGGCGAGGGCGGCGACGGCGCTGGAGACTCCGACTACGGAGTCCTGATCATGCGCAACATGCTCGTCTCGCCCGGCTTCGAGCAGGCGATCCAGCGCGTTCCGCAGCCGGGCCAGGAAGAGGCGGTGATGGGTCCGCACTTTCCCCGCTCGCAGTACATGACCGGGGAGGAGTTCGCAGCGAAGGGCTGCGACTGAAGTGGGACTGTTCTCACGTACAGCCGACGTCGCCGAAGCAAAAGCCGTCATCCGAGAGTCGAAAGCCGAATGAGCGATACGTTCACGCTCTTCGACGGCAGCGAGTACACGGTGTTGGAGCGCTCTTCCGGACCCGCAGACAAGCTCGTCATGCGCTTCCGCCTTCCGGATGGCTGCGCCTCCCCGCCGTTCCACACCCATCCGGAATGCCGCGAAACGTTCGAGGTCGAGGAGGGGCGCTTCGACGTTCGCCTCGGCGAGGGCTGGCGAACGCTTTCGCCTGGAGAGTCGGTCACCGTCGAGCGCGACCAGCCGCACACATTCGGTAACTCAAGCGGCGCGGAGACGATCGTCCGCGACACCCACGACCCGCACCACGACTTCGAGACCTACTTGCGCCGCATCGCCGCGCTCACCCACGAGTGTCGCTCGACCGCTCCGCGCTCTCCCGCGACGGCGATCAAAGCGGCGATGATCTTCAACGACTACCCGGACCTGATTCGCCCGGCAGACGCGGTCATGCGGGTCGCGTTCCCGATACTCGGGGGCGCCGGCAAGCTGCTGCGCCTGTCGACGCCGGCGGCCACCTAGTCTCCAGGTCTCAGGGACGAACCGACCAGCGGAAGGACACCGATGACGAAGGCTCCGAAGACGAGGAATTTCCTACTTGCGCTTGCGGCCACCTGCGCGATCGGAATGGCCACCGGACCCGCGGCCAATGCGGCGACGTTTACCTGTCCCGACTTCACCGTTCTCCACGACGATCGGATCGGCAAGCTTCAGCTACCTCACGGCCGCTATCAGGTGAGCGCCACGAACCTCGCCTGCAGCGAAGCCTCCCGCCAGTTCGCCCGCTTCCTGCAAATTCCGAGCGGAAACCTGCCCGACGGCTGGAGCCTGAACGCGTCGAGCGCAACCTTCAGCCGCGGCTCATCGTCGTTCCGCGTCAAGCGCCAGAACGGCGGCGGCTCGGGTGGTGGTGGCACCAACGGCGGCGCCGACACCGGCGGGCGGATCGTCTGCCCGGGCACGTTCCGCGTGCTCAACAACGACCGCATCGGTTCGCTCCAGATCCCCGCGGGCAACTACCGGATCACTGCGCGGCGGATCAGCTGCCAGAACGCCTCGAGCCAGTTCACCCGCTTTCTCCAGTTCCCGAGCGGCAACCTGCCCGACAACTGGAAGGTGCGCTCGCGAACGGCGAAGTTCCGCAATTTGGGGACCGGCGAGAGCTTCCGGATCAAGCGCGTCGGCTAGGCGACTCGGCGTGCCTCGCTACGCCGCCTTCTTGCGAGGGATCAACGTCGGAGTGCGCCGGGTCAAGGGTCCCGACCTCTGCGCACCGTTCGAGCGGCTAGGGCATTCCGAGGTCGTCAGCTTTCGCGCCAGCGGCAACGTCGTCTTCGACGCTGGGTCCGGTGGAGTGCCCGAGTTGACCCGGGCGATCGAGCGCGCGCTCGAGGACGCGCTCGGTTTCGAGGTCGCGACGATGCTGCGAACGAAGGCGCAGGTGCGGGCGATCGCGGCGAAGCAGCCGTTCGACTCGAGGCTCGTCGAGACCTCGACAGGCAAGCTCCAGGTGCTGCTGCTCGCGAAGAAACCATCAGCCGCAACGCGCAGGAAAGCCCTAGCACTCGCGACCGAGGCCGACAAGCTTTCGATCAGCAGCTCCGAGCTCTACTGGCTGCCGAGCGGCGGCACCCAGGACTCCGAGCTCGACCAGGCCGAGCTTGGCCGCCTGCTCGGTACCGCGACGATGCGAACGATGGGCACCATCGAGCAGATCGCGTCAAAGTACTTCTCTGATGTTCCTCACGCTTGAAGCGATCGGCCTCGAGGGCGAGCGGCTGGAGATGGCCGTCGCCTTCGCTGCGCTCGACGGCCTCGATCCGAACTGGCGCACGCGGCGTACGAGCTCCTGGCACACCCACGGCGCGATGAGCTCAGCCGTCTAGTCGCTCGCTCGCGCCGGCGCCGTATTCGACTCCGGCAGCGGCGGCAGCTTGTCCTCGGATTCGAGTCCGAGCGGCGGCAGAATCCGGTCGAGCCAGGCAGGCAGCCACCAGTTCGCGCGGCCAAACAGGACCATCACCGAGGGCACGAGCAGGCAGCGGACGATCGTCGCGTCGACGGCGATCGCCGCCGCCGCCGCCGTGATCACCTTCGCGCTTGCGGCCAGGCCCTCGACAACCGCCTCGTGATTGTCGTCGAGCTCGTGGTAGCGCTCGTCGATCCGACCGACGAGGAACACCTGGTAGTCAATCAAGAGGCCGAAGAGGATCGCGAACATCAGCAGCGGCACGAAGCTGACGATCGGAATCGGGGTCGTCCCATCGCGCCGCGGATCGTATTCGGGGAGGATGCGCCCTGTGTTCGGACGGATCCTGCTCGGCCTCCTGCTGCTGATCGTCGCGCTGTTCGTCGCCGCTCAGCTTTTCCTGCCGGGGCGAGCCGCCTCCGATGTCGAGGCGCGGCTGACCGAGGGTGGCGGCAGCGCCGAGGTCGAGATCGAGGCGCTTCCGGCGGCGCGGCTGCTGTTCGACGACGGCGACCGAATCGAGGTCCGCGGCGCCGACCTCGTCCTCGACGTCGAGAACGACATCCACGTGCTCGACCGCCTCGACGGCTTCGACCAGGTCGACGTCTCGCTCGAGCGGGTCGAGGCGGGGCCGTTCGAGGTCTCCTCGTTCGAGCTGCGCCGCGCCGGCGAGGGCGCCTACACGCTGACCTCGGAGGCGACAACCTCGGCTGCCGAGCTGCTCGAGTTCGGCGGCGAGAGCCTCGGCCCGATCGCCGGCCCAATCGCCGGCTTCCTCTCCGGCCAGGCGCCGGAGGAGGCGAACGAGCCGTTCACCGCCGAGCTCGAGGCGCAGCTCGTCTCGAACGACGGCCAGATCGAGATCGTCGGCGGCGGCACCGTCGAGGGCTATCCGATCGGCCCGCTCGCGGAGATCATCACCGCGGCGGTGGTCAGCCGGCTTTAGATGAGTGGAATCAGTGATCTAGGATGGAAATGTCGATGATTCTCTGCGTCCTCTATGACGATCCGGTCGACGGCTATCCGCCGTCCTACCCGCGCGAGAAGGTCCCCGAGATCGAGCGCTACCCCGACGGGCAGACGACCCCCACCCCGGAAGCGATCGACTTCACCCCGGGCGAGCTGCTCGGCAGCGTCTCGGGCGAGCTCGGCCTCCGCGAGTTCTGCGAGCAGGCCGGCCATGAGCTCGTCGTCACCTCCGACAAGGAGGGCGAGGACTCGGAGTTCGAGCGCCGCCTCCCCGAAGCGGAGGTGGTGATCTCACAGCCCTTCTGGCCTGCCTATCTGACGGCGGAGCGGATTCGCAAGGCGCCGAAGCTGAAGCTCGCGATCACCGCAGGCATCGGTTCGGACCACGTCGACCTCGACGCCGCGGTCGAGGCCGGGATCACCGTCGCCGAGGTGACCTACAGCAACTCACTCTCGGTCTCCGAGCACGTGGTGATGATGATCTTGGCGTTGGTCCGCAACTACATCCCCTCCTACCAGACGGTGACCGCCGGCGGCTGGAACATCGCTGACTGCGTGCAGCGTTCTTATGACCTCGAGGGCATGCAGGTGGGTACCGTCGCGGCAGGGCGGATCGGCTCCGCGGTGCTTCGCCGGCTGAAGCCGTTCGACGTCGGCCTGCACTACACCGACCGCCACCGGCTGCCGGACGAGGTCGAGTCCGAGCTCGGCGTGAGCTTCCACGAGACCGCCGCCGAGATGGTCCCGATGATGGACGTTGTGACGATCAACGCGCCGCTTCATCCCGAAACCGAGCACCTCTTCGACGACGAGATGCTGGCGCGGATGAAGCGCGGCGCCTACCTCGTCAACACCGCCCGGGGCAAGATCTGCGACCGAGACGCGATCGTCAGGGCGCTCGAGTCCGGCCAGCTCGCCGGCTACGCGGGCGATGTCTGGTTCCCGCAACCGGCCCCCGAGGATCATGCCTGGCGGACGATGCCCCACCACGGCATGACCCCGCATGTCTCAGGCACGAGCCTCTCGGCGCAGGCCCGCTACGCCGCCGGCACTCGGGAGATTCTCGAGTGCTACATCGGCGAGCGCCCGATCCGCGAGGAGTATCTGATCGTCGAGGCCGGCGCCCTGGCGGGGGCCGGCGCCCACGCCTACAGCGTTCGCGACGACGGCAAGGGCGAAGGCGGGGTCGAGGAAGCCTCCGGATGAGGCAGAACTGATCGACCTGGGGGTCGCACCGCTGTGCGTGGAAGGGGGGAGCGTTTGGCTCAGCCGAGCAGGCCCTCGCGGCGAGCCGCGACGACCATGCCGTTGAGCGTCTCGAGCGAGTTGTGCTGCGGTCGCCAGCCGAGGTTCTCACGCGCCTTTTCGGTGTCCATCAGGACTGGCGTCGTGAAAGCGGCGAGCCACGAGATCTGCGCCGGCATGCCCGGGAGATGCGAGGTCGCCTCGGCGAGGGCGCCGACGGCTGCCTTCGGTACCGGCACGGACCACCAGCCGAGCTCTGACGCCATGTCGCTCATCCGCATCTCCCCCGGGCCGGCGAGGTTGTAGGCACCGGGCTCGCCGCGGCCACAGGTGGCGGCGACGAGCGCCGTCGCGACGTCGTCGTGATGGACGAGCTGAAACGGGACGCCGGGATCGGGCAGGACGGGCGCCAGGAACGGCATTCCCTCGAGCGCGCGCTGGACGATCGGCAGCCGGCCGCCGACCTGGTACTGCTCGACCACGTTCTCGATCAACATCTGCGCGTCGGGTCCGGCGACGATGCACGGGCGGAAGACGTAGGACTCGACGTCGGTGCCGGCAAGCAGATCGCGAAGGGCGCCCTCGAGCTCGGCCTTTTGGGCCGAGTAATAGAAGCCCTCCGAGCCGCGCGGCTCGGTCTCCTCGGTGAGCGGCTGCGGGTTGTCGTCGTGGAAGCCGTAGGCGGCGACTGACGACGTGTAGACGAGCCGCTTGACCCCGGCGGCCGCAACCGCGTCGAATACGTTGCGACTGCCTTCGAGGTTGATCGAGCGAGTTTCCTCGCGGCCGCCCAGGATGATGAAGGCGAGGTGAACGACGACATCGGCCTCGGCGATCAGGTCGGCGATCGAGTCAGCGTCGAGAATGTCGCCCTGGCGGTACTCGGTCTTGTCGAGCCCGGCCTCGGCAGGGTCGAACGGGCTTCGCGCCATCCCGATCACGCGCTCGACCGCGGGCTCGCCGTCGAGCGCTCGCAGGAAAGCACGCCCGATGTCTCCGGTCGGACCGGTGACGGCGACCGTCAGGCCATCGCCGGTACTCGCTTCTCTCGACTCCATCAGGAGGCGGCGATCGCGTGCGCGGTGCGGCGCGCCAGGGCCATAATCGTGCCCATCGGATTTGTGCCCGACGCCGTCGGGAAGGCGGAGGCATCGCCGATCCAGACTCCCGGCGTGTCGTGGAGCTCGCCGGAAGGGTTGGCGACGCTCGTCTCGGGGTCCGGCCCCATCCGGCAGCTCCCCATCTGGTGCACGGAGAAGATCCCGTGCTGGCGCGGATCAAGCGAGCTCGCCGCAATCTTGGCGATGAAGGCGTCGAGGTCCTGGCCGCGCTCCCACTCCGGCGCCCCGCGGGCGAGCGTGACGATCTGCTCGGCACCGGCCGCCTCCTGGAGCTTGATCAGCTCGGCGAGCCCCTTGCGGAAGACTTGTTGTTCGAGCTCTTCGGTCATCCGGTACTCTGCGACCGTGTTGCTTTCGCGGTCGATCGAGACGCGACCGTGCCCGCGGTCGCGGATCAGGAAGATGAACGCGCCAATCCGGCTCCAGTCGAGCATCCGCTCCTTGTGCTCGGCGCCCGAGGACCACTGGGTTGCTGCGCCGAAGAGCCCGGTCGTGTGCTGCGAGCACTCGACCAGGAAGCCGTGCCCGTCCTCGACGTTCTCGAACTCGTGCGAGAGCGCGGCCTGCGGGGGACCGAACCAGGCGCGGGTGTCCTCCTCGTAGAAGCCGCTGACCGCGGTCGAGGGGTGAAGGCGCAGGTACTGGCCCGCCGCAGGGCCGCCGATCTGGGAGCGGAGGAGGAGCGCGGGGGACTCGATCGAGCCGGCGGCGACGACGACCGTCGGCGCACGGACGACGACGCGCGCCGTCGCCCCGTCCTCACCGACGTAGGTGCCCTCGACGCCGGCGGCGCGGCCGTTCTCGGTGATGATGCGCTCGATCCGGCAGCGGGCAACGATTTCGGCGCCGCTCTCCTGCGCATCGGGCAGGTAGTTCTTCTGCGTCGAGGCCTTCGCGCCCGAGACGTCTCCGAACCCGACGTAGCCGGCGAGCTCGGGATCGTACATCTCGCCGATCACGTTGCGTGCGACCGGGCGGAAGTCGTAGCCGAGCTTCTCGCAGCCACGGCGAAGCGCCTCGTGGACCCCGTTCAGGTCGCTACAGGTGTCGGTGACCCCGAGCCTGTTGAAGACCGCATCGAGGTGGGCCTCGAAATCAGGCCCGTCGACCCCCTCGAGGCCGAACTCGCGCGCCCACTGCTCCCGAACCCACGGATAGGTACGAAGGGAGTTGGTCCAGTTGACGACCGAGCCGCCGCCCAGGGTCCCGCCGGCGAGTATCGAGACCTGGCCCTCCGCCGTGGGGAATGGGCCCCCGTTCAGGTAGAGGTTCTGGTAAGCCCAGAGTTCGAGGCCGGTGAAGTCGGACTCGTTGTAGTAGCCGCCGGACTCGACGATCGCGACGCGCTTCCCCTTCGCCCCGAGCTCCGCCGCGATTACCGAGCCGCCACACCCGGAGCCGACGATGCAGACGTCCGCCTCAAGCGTCAAGACCTCCGAGTCGGGCCGGCGGATCCGAAGCGTCTTCGGCTCGTCTCGGGGAAGAGCGCGCGGGCCGGAGTAGCCCATCGCATCCCAGTTCGGGTTGCGGCCGGTGCCGAGGTCCGGAAGGGCGTAGAAGAGAGTCAGGGTCAGGCTGCGGAGCGTCTGGATCCCTGCCAGGGCGTCTGGGCCGGCGTCCTCGAATCCTTTGATCAGCGCCTCGCGCGCCTCCTGCAGCGTCGAGGGCACGAGCCCGTTCTCGGCGAGCGAGTCGAGCAGCCCGGCGAGCCCAGCCTGGTTTTCCTCGGGCAGGTTGGCGACCGCCTGCTCGATCGCCTCGGGGACCGACAAGTCCGACGCCGATCGCGCCCAGAATCCGCTTGAAGCGAGATCACCGTTGGCATCGGCGGGCGGGTCGAGCGAGGGCACGATCGTGTCGCAGAAAGTCCTCAGCGTCATCCGCTGGGCCTCGTCGAAGACCTCGCTCGTCGCCATGAAAGCGGCGAACTCGCCGACCTGCTGCGAGACCGCGGCGTTGTAGGGGAAGTAGTGGAGCTCGCGCGGCGGCGCGTAGCCGGGGGTGATCATCAGCGACTGGCGCTTCGTGTACTTGCGGATCCCGTCGGGGCCGTGGCGCGAGCCGAGTCCGGAAGACTTCCAGCCCCCCATCGGCAACTCCATCGCAGCGTAGTTGAGCTGGGTGTCGTTGACGCAGGCCACGCCGGCCTCGAAGCGGCGGGCGAAGGCCTCGCCGCGCTCGTGGTCGGTCGTCCAGACCGAGGCCTGCAGGCCGTAGGGGCCCTCGTTCGCAAGCCGCAGCGCCTCCTCGGCGTCGACGACCCGCATCACCGGCAGCGTCGGCCCAAAGGTCTCCTCGGTCATGCAGAGCATCGAGTGATCGACGCCGGTGAGCACGGTCGGCTCGTAGAAGCGGCCCGGTCCGTCGGCCTGCTTGCCGCCGGTCCGCACCTCCGCCCCGCGCTCGACCGCGTCGGCGACGTGCGCTTCGATCAGTTCGAGCTGCGGCGGGAAGATGATCGCGCCGACGTCGACAGAGCCCATCGGCCCGGGCGGGCCCTGGCGCAGGGTCGAAACCTTCTCGGTCAGCCGCTCGACGAAATCGTCGTGGACGGCGTCCTCGACGTAAATCCGCTCGACCGAGATGCAGACCTGTCCCGAGTTGTTGAGCCCGTAGGCGACGGCGGCGTTGGCGGCGCGCTCGATGTCGGCGTCGGCGAGCACGACCATCGGATCTTTGCCGCCGAGCTCGAGCGCGACCGGGGTCAGCGTCTCGGCCGCCTTCGCCATCACCTTCTTTCCGGTCACGACCGAGCCGGTGAACATGACGAAGTCGACGTCCTCGACGAGCGCGGCGCCGGCCTCGCCGGTTCCGGTCGCGACCTGGAAGACGCCTTCGGGGGTGCCGACCTCGGCCATCATCTCGGCCATCAAGAGCGACGTCAGCGGCGTCACCTCGGAGGGCTTGAGCACGACAGCGTTGCCGGCGGCGAGCGCCGGGATGCAGTCGCCGAAGGAGTTGTTGAGCGGGAAGTTCCACGGGCCGATCACGCCGACGACCCCGACCGGCGCGTAGCGGATCTTCAGCTTCCGCCCGCGGATGAACGCCGAGGCCGACTCGACCTCCTCGTCGGCGAGGTACTCGGGGGCGCGCTTCGCCCAGAACTCGAGCGCCGAGAGACCGTAGGAGAGCTCGGCGAACTGGCTCTCGTCGGCGGGGCGGCCGGTCTCGCCGCAAAGCGTCTGCACGACGCGCTCGCCGTTGGCGACCATCCATTGGCGGGCGGCAAGCAGGATCTCGCCTCGTCCCTCGAAGCCGAGCTCCTCCCAGCCGGGCTGCGCGTCGCGCGCCCGCGCCACCATCGCCCCGACCTCCTCGGCACCGAGCTCCGGCACCGTGGCGAGGATCTCGCCGGTCGCCGGGTTCTCGACCGGAATGCCCTTCGCGGTAGCTTCGCGCTCGGCGGTGGCCATCGGTTGGCGAGTCTACATTCGTGGCGTGCCCGGTGGACGAAACGACGACGGGCAGTGTGGAAATCTGGCGTTTGACGAACGAAAGCAGCTTGTAAGGATCGGGGGTTTGACGGGGTCGCGGGGGCGCCGCGGCGCTCGGCGGGCTTCTCTTCGACGTGGGCAACTTCCCAAGCGCTCCAGGACGCTTCGAGGTTGGGATGTTTGCCCCCTCAGCGGTAGTCAACATCCCAAGTCCTCGCGGCGGCGAAATGGTTGGGAAGTTGTGAGCGGCCAGCTCGTCGCGGCGGTTGCAGGGCTGGCGGCGGCTCAGTGCGGGGTGATCTCACGAGCGCAGTTGTTGGGGCTGGGCGCGACGCCCAGGATCGTCGCCTCATGGATCGCCGCCGGTCGCCTCCACCCCCTCCACCGCGGCATCTACCTGGTCGGCCACCGCGCCGAGCATCCTCGCGCTCGGGAGATGGCGGCCGTCCTCGCCTGCGGCGAGCACGCCTTCGTCGCAGGGCGCAGCGCCGGCTGGCTCTGGCGGATCCTCGAGGCCCGGCCGGCAGTCATCGAGGTCATCCTTGCCCATGGGGACCGTCGTCGCGCGGGCATCCTGATCCGCCGATCGACGCTCACCCGACGAGACAAACGCCACCTCGGACCCGTCCCTCTGACGAGCCCGGCCCGAACCCTCCTCGACCTGGCGGCCACGCTCGAGCCCGCCAGTCTCGAACGCGCTCTCTCCGAAGCGACCTCACGGCACCTGACGACCCGCCCTCTGATAGTCGCCACACTCAAGGACCACCCGAATGCCCTCGGCACCCGCCCCCTACGCGCGCTGTTCGAACTGGAGCGCGGCCCGGCCCTCACCCGCTCCGAGGCCGAAGGCAAGCTGCTGACCCTCATCCGCCGCGCCGACCTCCCGTCTCCGCAGACCAACGCTCGTCTCGGCGACTACGAGGTCGACTTCCTCTGGCACGAACAGCGCGTCATCGTCGAGGTCGACGGCTTCGCCTTCCACGGCTCGCGCGCGGCTTTCGAGCGCGATCGCCGCCGCGACGCCGTCCTCCAGTCGCAGGGACTCAAGGTGATTCGAATTACCTGGCGCCAACTCGTCGGCGAGCCGGAACTCGTGATCGCGCGGCTGGCGGCGATCTTGGCCGTGGCCTCGTTCTAGACGGCTGATTCCAACCATTTAGTTTGATCCAGACGTGTCGCGCACGATCGTCCTCTCCGATACCCACCTCGGCGCGTCCGCGGGCAACGACCTCCTGCGCGCGGCAAGCTTTCGCGAGCGGCTCGGGCCGGCGCTCGAGGGCGCCGGGCGGGTGGTCCTGCTCGGCGACATCGTCGAACTGCGCGATCGGCCGATTGCGGACGCGGTCGCGATCGCATCGCCGTTTTTCGAGCTCGTCGGTGAGGCAGCGGCAGGGGCCGAGGTGGTGCTCGTTCCCGGCAATCACGACCATCATCTCTTCTCCTCCTGGCAGGAGGCGAGTCGGCTGCGGGGCGCCAGGAAGCCGCTCGGGCTCGAACAGCGGGCGAAGGCGCGGTCGGGGCTGCTCGGGGCGCTCGCCAAGCGAATGCCGGGATGTGAGCTCTTTCTCTCTTACCCGGGAATTCATCTCGGCGATGAGATCTACGCGATGCACGGCCACTATCTCGACGCGCACCTGACCGTGCCGACCTTCGAGCGACTCGGCGTCGGCGTGGTCGAGCGCGTGATCGGCGGCCTTCCCGACGAACGGTCCGCCGAGGATTACGAGCGCGTGCTCGAGCCGCTCTACGCGTTCCTCTTCACCCTCGCCCAGTCGGGCGGCGTCTCCTCGTCGGCGTCAGGACCCTCGGCGCGCGCCTGGGCCGCGCTCGCCGACGGCGCAACGACGGCGCAGAAGCTGCGCGGGGCGCTGCTCGGATCGGTCGCGCTGCCGGGCGCGATCGCCGTCGCCAATCGACTCGGCCTCGGCAAGTTCAGCTCAAACATCTCACTCGACGAGATCGGCCGCGCGACGATCGCCGCGCTGCGCGAGGTGATCGAGCGATTGCAGATCGAGGCGAAAACGGTGATCTTCGGCCACACACACAGGCGAGGGCCGCCGGCCGGCGACGACCCCGCAGCCGCGGGGCCGGCGCTGCTCAACCCCGGCGGATGGGTCTATTCGCCGGGCCTTTTGAAATCGACTACGACGGCGAGTCCCTATTGGCCCGGGTCGGTAATCGAGATCGCAGGCGGCGAGGCGAAGATGCGTCGTCTGCTCGAGGACGTGACACACGAGGGAATTCGCGAGGCGCTTTCGGCCAAGCGGGTCTGAGCGCTCAGACCGTCGCGGTTCAGCGATGATCCGTCGATGAGCGAACGAGCGATCGGCGCCGTCCTCGCCGGCGGTGCCTCGACGTTGATCGGTGAGCCGAAGGCGCTGGTGGGGCTCGCCGGCCGGCCGATGATCGCCCACGTGGTCGCCGCGGTCGCCGAGGCCGGGCTCGAGCCGATCGTGATCGCCAAGCCCGACTCGCCGGTTCCCCCGCTCGACGCCCTCGTCCTCGACGAGCCCGCCGAGCCACGGCACCCACTGCTCGGGATCGCCGTCGCCCTGCGCTACTCCGCGGGTCGCCCGGTCATCGTCGTCGGCTGCGAGATGCCGCTCGTTCCCCCTGCGCTGCTCGCCGGCCTCGCTCGGCTCGAAGACTCGATCGCGGTCGTCGAGATCGACGGCGAGCTCCAGCCCTTGCTGGCCCGCTACACCTCGGCTGTCGAGCCGGTGTTGAAGGAAGGGCTCGCCGAGCGGCGGCCGCTGCGAGAGGTCGTCGCCGGGCTCTTGCCGCGAGTAATTGCCGGCGATGAGCTAGCCGCCTACGGCGACCCGAACCGAATCGGCTTCAGCGTCAACTCGCCGTCGGACCTGGAATTGGCGCGCTCTTTGCTCGAACGCTGACCCGGCGCTTGGGGCCCTACTCGCCTTTTTCTCCGCCTTCGGCGTTGTCGCCAACATCGACGTTCTCGTCGATCGCGTTACCCGCGTCGTCGGCAGCATTGTCGATTGCTGAGCCGGCGTCCTCGGCCGGTCCCTCGTTGTCATCACCGCAACCGGCGATGCCGGCGCCTCCGAGAGCGAGTGCGAAGCATGCGCACAGCGTGGCGAACCTTCTGTTCGTTTCGTTCATGCCGCTCGTCCTACCCGGTGATAGCGGATCTCACGCATCCAGTTACGATCACCGTTTGGCCGACGAGGACGAAACTGGCAAGATTGGCCCGTCCGAGTTGATCGGGGTCGAGTTCACGATCGCCGTCGCGTTCGCGATCCTGATCGTCCTTGCCTGCTTCTTCTTCGTCGGGCCGGTCGTCGGCATGATCGCATTGATCGTCTCCGGCCTGCTCGGCGGTTACATGGTCGTCCGCATGATCTCCACCGCGGGCATCGAGGACTGACCGGGCCTCAACTGCCGCCGGCTCGCTGCTCTTCCTTGTCGAGCGCCGCCGCGGCATCGGCGCGCTCGCGAACCTCGGAGACCGTCTCCGCCGGCCCGGTGCGCTTCTCGATCTTCGCCTCGTAGTCCTCCTCGGTCGAGCCGCCGAGAGCGGTCCGCAGGTCCTCCTTGAAGCGGTCGGTTCGGCGATCCGGGCGGAAGCGCCCCTCCGAGCGCGCCTGCTTCTCGGGATTGCGCTCGCCGTAGAAGCGGCGCGCCCAGGGGGACGTTGGCTTCGCAAGCCGACAGGTCCCGTAGATCGCCAGCGGCTGGAAGAACAGCCCGAATCCGCCGTGCATCAGCCGGCCTTTGGCAAAGCAGGCGCAGATGAAGAAGAGGAGAAGCAGCAGTCCGATAGCGCTGCTGATCACCCCTCCGACCGAGTTGGTGGTGACATCGAACGGGCGAACGCCGACCAGGATCAGGCCGAGGAACGCAACCCCGATCACGGCCGCGTCGATCGACGCGCGCCCTTCCTTTGCCCAGTAGACGTCGTCGAGATAGACGAAGAGCGCAAATTCATCGATCGTCAGGCCGGCGCCGACTCCGAAGGCGACGGCGCAGATCTCATAGATCGGCGATGTCGCGAAGCCGGCGAAGCTGATCGCCCCGGCGAGCATCATCAGCACGATGCCGAAGACGAGGTGGTGCAGGTGGAGGCCGCCGTCGGAGACGATGCTGCCCGGCCACCACGGCACCCGGGGACTCCTCATCAGCCGGGTCGAGAGCCGGATGAAGGCAAACGAGAGGACGAAGCCGTCGAGGACGAGGAACAGGTACTGGCGTTCGTGCTCGACCAGTTGGTCGTTCCAGAAATCGGAGATGAACGAGCCGAAGAGGACGATCATCCGGCCGCGACCAGCTCGGGAATCGTGATGAAGCGGTAGCCCTGGGCGGCGAAATGCTCGAGCGTCACCTCGGTCGCGTGAATCGAGGCATTTCGGTCCGCGGTCGGGCTGAACTGGCCGCCGTCGTGCATCAAGATCACGTCGCCCTTGCCCGACTTGAGCGCGTGCTTGAGGATCGACTCCTTGCTCGCCGCATCGCGCCAGTCCCAGCAGGTGATCGACCAGGTAACCGACTGGTAGCCCTCCTCGCGCATCGTCCTCAGCGTTCCCGGCCGGCGCCGCCCGAACGGCGGGCGCATCAGCGAGAGGCCGTCGACCTCGGAGAAGGTGACCCCGGATGCCTCGACCGCCTCACGACAGCGCCGCAGCTCGTCACGGATCTGGCTCGCGGTCTTCATGTACATCGTCGGGTGGGTGTAGGTGTGGTTGCCGATCGCGTGCCCTGCCGCGTGCAGCTCGCGCAAAAGCCCCGGCTCGCGCGCGGCCCACTTGCCGATCGAGAAGAAGGTCGCCCTGGCGTCGTGGCGGGCGAGGATCTCCATCAGCCTCGGCGTCCAGTGCGGGTTAGGTCCGTCGTCGTAGGTGAGCGCGATCGCCTTGCCAGCCGCCGGGTTTCTGCAAATCGTCTTGCCGTAAAGCTGCGAAGTCGGAACCTGAGCGTGGTAATAGGCGAACCCCCCCGCGGCCGCCGCCGCAACCGCTTTCCCGCCCGGTGCGCTCACAGCACGATCCTACGGGTTGTCCGCCGCGCCGAGGCCTGCTCGCGCCTTGTCATCGCGGCGGCGCGAGTCGCCGCCTCCTCGATCTCCGCCAGCGCCACCTCGTTGCCACGCTGCTCGTATCCCGACAGCGCCTGCTCGTAGCCCTCGAGCCCGCCGACGAACTCGCGCACCGCGTCCGGCGTCACCTCGAGCGCGCAGGCGCCGAAGTGGTTTCGCTCGAGGTAACGAGCGTTCATCAGCTGCTCAAATTGGCCGTGAAGCGGTACCGCAAGCACTGGCTTTCGGAGGTAGACGGCCTCGGAGAGCAGCGAGAACCCACCGCCCGTGACGACGGCGCGGGCGGTGCGCAGATCCTCGAGGAAGCCGTCGGTCGAGGGCTGCCTGAACTCGAGCATGCCGTCCGACTCAGGCTCGTCGGCGCCGGCGCGCATGCCGTAAACCAGGCACCGCATCCCCGATGCGCGCAACGCCTCGTTCAGCCTCGGGTCGCCACTCGAGTAGACGACCAGGTGGTCGCCGTCCTCAGGCTCGGCGTCGACGACCTCGGGGCGCAGAATCGGCGGGATCAGCATCGTGCCGTAGAAAGCGAACGGTGCGTCGAAGAACGTCAACACCAGGTACTCGACCGCACCCGGGACCATCGCCGCCGTGACCGCTTTCGCGATCCGGTAGTCGGCCTTGGCACCGGCGACGATCGCCTCGTCGTGTTTGCAGCGGTCGACCATGTGGATGTTGTCGACGGCGACCATCGGGGTCCGGGTGAAACGGGCGTAGATCCCGGTCAGCGGCTCGAAGTCGGTGATCACGACATCGGCCTGCCACTCGCGCACGTTGGCGATCCACAGCCGGATTGATTGAGGCAGGTCGCGGCCGGCGCCGACCACGGTCTGCCGGACTGTCGCAAGGCGCTTGATCTCCCCTTCCTCGAGCGCGAAGCTCGGCCCGAAGACCTCCTCAACTTTGGGCAGGCGGTCCTTGAGGTACTCGAAGGCGGCGCCCGAGGCGACGATGCGAACGTCGTGGCGCTTGAGCAGCTCGTCGATCGCGACCTGCGATCGGGTCGCGTGCCCGCGGCCCTCGCCGTTGACGCCGTAGAGGATCTTCATCCGATCGCCTCGGCTTTCGCCAGCGCGCGCTCGAGCGCATGATCGGCGAACGCGTCCTGGTCGACGATCTCCGAGCGGGCGTAGAAGGCGACGATGCCGGCGACGAGTGCCAGCCCGCCGAGCACGACGAGAACCACGCTCGTGATCCCCCGCGGGCGCTCGGCGTTCATCCGACCCCCGCCCTGCGGCTGCGGGCCTACGAGTGCTGTTCGGGGGGCGCGGTCGGCGGTGCCGCCGGGGCCTCGGGTGACGCCGCGGGCGCCTCGCCCGTTGGCTCCTTCGCGCCCGGGTCCTTGATCGCGCCGCCGGCCGCCTTCGCCTTGTCCTTGAGGCTGCCCTTGCCCTTGGCGATCTCCTTCAGTTCCGCCGCGTCGCCCTTGAGCGCATCCATCCCGCCGCGCTTGTCGACCGCCTGCTTCGCCTTGTTGGCGATGTTGCCGAGTCTCATCTTTTCTCCTCAGAAATCGTTTTCCAACCTCGGCGAACCCTACCTTCGTAGCCCGCTCCGCTTCCGCGTCAGCGACAATCAGAAAATGCGGATCTCGGCGAAGGCGGACTACGCGGTACGCGCTTCGATCGAGCTCGCCGCCAGCGACGCCGGCCCGGTCAAAGGCGAGCGGATCGCGGACGCTCAGAAGATCCCGCTGCGCTTTCTCGAGAACATCCTCGGCGAGCTTCGCCACGCCGGCCTGGTGCAATCGCAGCGCGGCGCCGACGGCGGCTACTGGCTCAGCCGCGATCCCGACGAGATCTCGCTTGCCGAGATCATCCGCGCGGTCGAAGGGCCGCTTGCGAGCATGCGCGGCGACCGCCCCGAGGACCTCTCCTACGAGGGCAGCTCGGAACCGCTGCAGATGGTCTGGGTCGCGCTTCGAGCGAGCATTCGCGGCGTGCTCGAGTCGGTCACCCTCGCCGACATCGTCGCCGGCGAGCTGCCTGAAGAGCTGGTCAAGCTGACCGAGCAGCCCGGGGTGTGGCAACCGCATTAGGCCAGGAGGCTGAGGATTTTGCTTTTGACCACCCCCCAGGTGTCAAAAAGCGAGATCGCTCCGGGGCCCCTCACGAAACACGCGCAAACGGTCATCGAACGCGCCCATTCCCGTTGCCCTTACCAGTCCCGCGGTTGGCGAGCCCACAGGCGATCAGCCGCGGGTCAAGCGGGTACTTCAGCCGCGCGCGGCGGTGACCAGATCTGCCGAGGGGACGACCTCGTCCGAGCGCTCGAAGCTCTCGCCGGCGACGAAGACGGTGACCGGGGCCCTCGCTCGGGGGTTCCGAATCAAAGCGAATGCTGATCCGGCGGGCGTATCGCCGCCGTATTCTTGGTCGATGACAAGGCTCGCGTGGATCAACGTCCTGCTGATGGCGCTGCTGGTCGCGCACATCTTCGATCACGCGCTCAACCAGCCCTCGCGCGAGATCCCCTTCTCCGGCAGCTTCATCGGCGTCGCCGGGTTCGTCCTGATCGCGATCTCGGCCGTGCTCGCTGTCCGGCGAAGTTCACGGGCACCGATCGCCGCCGTCGCCGTCGGCTCGATCACGGCATTTGGGATCGTCGCCGTTCACGTGCTGCCTTATTGGTGGGGGTTTGTCAGCGATCCCTACTGGGACTTCGAGGCGAACGCGCTCACCTGGATCGCCGCCCTCGCCCCCCTCTTTGGCGGCCTTCTACTTGCCTCAGAAGGACTGCGTTTGATCCGCCTCGATCCCCACACCCTCGGCTCGCCCGCCTAATCTCCGCGCGGACGTCGGCGGGTGCCCACGCCCGGCGCCTCCCTCCTTCAACGCGGCGAAGCAGCGAAGATTACGCGCGTGAGCACCGAGCAGACCGCAGCGAGTCCGAGGAAGCTCAGCCCGCCGGCCGCGATCGTCGCGACCGCCGTCCTCGTCTTCATCGGCTTTTCGGCATTGTGGCTGCTCGACGATCACCGCCTCCCCGGCGGCGGCGACCCCGCCCGCCACCTCGCGACGACGCTCGAGTACGCCGACCTGATCGGCGACGGGGACATCGGCACGCTGCTCGAGATCCGCGCCGACGGCGACTCGTTCTTCTACCCGCCGCTGGTCCGGCTCGTCGGCGCAATTCCCGCGGCCTTCGGTCTCGCGGTCGAGGACTGGGGCACGCTGATGCTCAACCTCGTCTTCGTCCCTCTGCTCGCCGCCGCCTGCTTTCTGATCGGCCGCCTCGTCTACGGGCCGCGGGCCGGGGTGCTCGCCGCGATCTTTGCGCTCGGCACCCCGATCGTGCTCAGCCTCTTCCACGTCTTCCTTCTCGACGCCCCGCTCGCGGCCTGCGTCGGGATCACGCTCTGGGCGCTGCTCGCCTCGCAGCGCTTCGCCCGCCGGCGCGAAAGCGTCCTGGCTGGTGTCCTGCTCGGGGTCGCCCTGCTGGTGAAGACGGTCGCGCCGATCTTCCTGATCGGTCCGATCGCGGTGATGCTGATCGGCGGCGGCTGGCGGCAATGGCGGAACATCGCGCTCTTCGGCGTGATCGCGCTGGCAATCGCGGCGCCCTACTACGTGATCCACCTCGACCACCTGTTCGATATCTCGAACCAGGCGACGACGACCGGGCTTCAGCAGGGGGCGGGAACGATCTACGGCGGCTACGAGCGATTCTCGGTCTCGAACCTCACCTGGTACGGCTGGGCGGCGCTCAACATCCAGTACTTCCTGCCGCTGCTGGCGCTGTTCGCGATCGGGCTCGTCGCCTCGCTGCGCGAGGTTCGCCGGCGCACCCACCTGCTCGAACTGCTCGTCGGCCTGGCAACCGGCTACCTGCTGGTCACCTTCGCGCTCTCGATTCGCGACCCGCGCTACACGGTCCCGCTCGTCGTCTTCGTCGCCGTGATCGCGACCGGCTGGATCACGACGACGAAGCTGCGCTGGGCGCGGATCGCCGGCACCGCGGTGCTCGCCGTCGCGGTCCTCGCAAACCTCGCAGTCGCGGCAACCGACGGGCTGCCGACGTTGCGGATCAACGAGAACACCGATCAGTTCAGCGATGTCGTCGAGCGTGGAGCGCTCACAGTCCTCGACGACCGAGGCTACGTCGTCGGACCGCCACGGTCGGACCCGTTCTGGGAGCGCTTGCTCGAAACCGCCGAGCGCGAGGGACTCGAAACGGCGAAGATAAACGTCCACGAGGCCCCGACCTGGGGCACCGACGTGCTTGGCTTCGACTTGACCGCCAAGCAGCACGGAATCGACGGCGAGTCCTACGTCGACGGCACCCTCGAACGCGCCGACCTCGTGATCAACACCTGGTTCTCGGCCGACGGCTACTGGGTCGACGATCAGGGGTATCCCCCGCCCTGTGCGCGCGTCAACGAGGGTACGAACGCTCCGGTCGGCTCGGAGGCCGTCGCGCTCGCGGTTTCGGTCAGCCGGCTCGGGCCCGACGGCTACGAGCGCTGGTGCGACTTCCTCGAGTGAGGCCGGCGGCGAGCGCCGCCGCAGAGGTCAGGTGATGGACGATGTGAACTCCGATTCCGGCGATCGCTTGAGCGGGTCCGCGGCGAGCGAGAACGAGTGCGTAGAGGTCGCGGTTAAGCGCGACCAGACCGGCGAGGGCGGCAAGCACCGGCAACGGCCTGCGCCGGATCGTTTGCACAACGCAGGCGAGTGAGAGCAGCGCGCTCAAGCGGTGCCGCCAGCCGAGGTTGAGCAGCCCCGCCGGCGCGCCGCCCGCAGCAATCAGCTCGACCCAGGGCACGCCCCGGTCGGCGAAGTCGGTGCGGACGATGGAGGTCAGGGTCCAGCGCTTCAGGTGCGTGCCTTGAAGCCCCGGGTCAAGCTCGATCCGGGCGCCGGCGGCGGCGAGCCTCGAGCCCAGTTCGATGTCCTCGATCGAGGGTCGCGGATAGCGCTCGGCGTCAAACCCTCCGACCCCGCTGAAGGCGTCGGCGCGGATTGCGCCGATCCCGGCCCAGAATGACTGCGCCGGCCCCGCCCCTTGCTGGTGAACGTGATGGTGGAGCAGGTTGCGAAAGCCGGAGACCGCTCCGCTCGCCTCAGGCGAGTCGTCGTAGGAGCCGAAGATCGCGACGAGGTCGGGGCCGGCGTCGAACGCCGCCGCGACTCGCAAAAGCGCATCGTCATGGACGAGAACGTCCGAGTCCACGAACACGAGCACGTCGCCGCTCGCCCGCTCGGCGCCTTCGTTACGGGCGCGGGCCGGGCCGGCGCCGGAGGGCTCGGTGACGACGATCAGTTCGTCGGGCGGGCGCGCGGAGGAGCGGATCGCCTCGAGGCAGCGCTCGAGAGTCGGCGGCGCGTCGGTCGCCGGGACGATCGCGGTCAGCTTCGCGGCCGAGCCCACGGAGGTCAACTTAGTGACTGGCGGGATGGGCACTTGGTAGATCGCCCGTACCCTGGCTGCCGTGAACGCGCCACCCCAGACCGGCGAACCGGCGGCGGGTTCGCCCGTGTTTTCGGTCGTCGTCCCGACGATCGGCAGGCCGCGCTACCTCGAGGGCTGCCTGGCAGCGCTCACGGCGCTCGACTACCCCAGCGATCGCTATGAGGTGGTGGTCGTCAATGACGGCGGCGGCGCGCCGATCGCGGACGTCATCGCGAGGTTCTCCGGCGAACTCAACTTATGCGCGATCGAGCCCGCCCGCACCGGTCCCTCGGCCGCCCGAAACGCGGGCGCCGCCGCCGCGGCCGGCACGTACATCGCCTTCACCGATGACGACTGCGAGCCCGAGCCCGACTGGCTCGGCCGGCTGGAGCGCCAGCTCGCCGAAAACCCGGGGGCCGCAGTCGGCGGCAGAACCGTGAACGGGGTGCCGGACGATCCTCGGGCGGTCGCGAGTCAGACGGTCGTCGACGCCCTGCACGAGCACTTCAACCGAGGCGATTCGCCGCGGTTCTTTGCGTCGAGCAACCTCGCCGTTCCCGCCGCCGAGTTCGATTCGCTCGGCGGCTTTGCCGAGCACTTCCGCTACGCCGAGGACCGCGAGATCTGCGAGCGCTGGAGCGGCTCGGGCCGCGAGCTCGTCGCCGCCCCCGAGGCCGTCGTTCGCCATATGCGGACCTTGACGCCACGCGAGTTCGCGCGCCAGCACTACGGCTACGGGCGTGGAGCCTGGGCCTTCGCGCGCACACGTGAGAGTGGGGTTACCGCCGACCGCTCCGGCGTAGTGCGCAAGATCGCGGGCTCGGCCCTCGCTGCCGGCACCGGGCCCCGCGGCTCGCGCGCCGCTCTCCTCGCGGCCTCGCAGCTCGCAACCGCGGCGGGGATCGCGCGCGAGGCCGCCGCCGACGCTCCGGTCGCCCTCGTTGAGCGCCTCCGCGGCCGGGCGGCGCGCGACGGGCGGGCGGCGCAGGTGATCGAACCTCTGGCCGAGATGCTGACGATGCGGCGCGGGTCGGCGCTCGCGACCCTGCGTTTCGTCCGCCACAACGGTCTCAGCGTGAGCTCGGGCCCGTTCGCCGGGATGCGCTACCCGCGCTCGGCAGTGCTCCACTGGCCCGACCTCGGGCCGAGGCTCGCCGGGACCTACGAGGCCGAGCTGCACCCCGTGGTCGAGGAGATCGTCGCCGGCGAGCCCGCGTTGATCGTCAACATCGGTGCCGGCGAGGGCTACTACGCGGTCGGGCTCGCTCAACGCTGCCGGGGCACGGCGGTGATCGCCTACGAGGCCGATCCCTACGACGCCCAGGCACTCAACGAGCTCGCCGCGGCAAACGGCGTTGCCGGGCAGATCGAGGCCCGCGGATTCTGCGACGTCGAGGGACTCGCTGAGATCGGCGCGCAGGGCGCCGTCGTCATCTGCGACTGCGAGGGTGCCGAGGCCGACCTCGTCGACCTCGAACGTGTCAGTTGGCTGCGCGGCGCTCGGCTCCTGATCGAGGCCCATGAGTCCTATCGCCCCGGGCTCACCGAGGAACTCGAGGAGCGGCTGGCCGCGACCCACGAGGTCGAGCGGATCGAGCCGGCGAAGCGCTACTTGGTCGACCACCCGGACCTACTCGCGACCCCGGGGATGAGCCCGGTCCAGCTCGAGAGCGTCCTCTCCGAGCTCCGCTTCGTGCATACGCCCTGGCTCTGGGCGGTACCGCGCGAGGGCGAGCGGCCCTCGAGCTAGCGGGCCTCCCAGGAACGTTTGAGGACGGTGACCCCGAGGCGGCCGATCGGCACCGCCGCCGATACCCGCTCGTGGGCGGCGATCGTCGACCAGGCCCGCGCCATCTCCGGAATCGAGAAGCCGACATCGTCGAAGACGATCACCGCGCCCGGGCCGAGATGCGGCAACATCGCGTCGAAGCAGGCGAGCGTCGGCGCCTCCTGGTGGTCGGCGTCGACGAAGGCGTATCCGACGGGCGCCGCGTCCGCGAGCGCCGTCTCGAGCACGGTGGCCGGCTCACCGACGCGGACCTCGACCCGGCCGATGCCGAGCTCCCCGAACCCCTCGCGGGCGAGCACGGCATGCGCCTCGACGACGTCGACCGTGATCAGGCGCCCGCGCTCGTTCAACTCGAGCGCCGCACCCTGGTAGGCGCCCGAGAGCCCGAGCCCGGTGCCGACCTCGATGCTCGAGCTCGGCGCGAGCTCGCGGACGAGTCGCATCAAGAAACGCCCGAGCACCGGCGGAACGCTCATCCAGCGCACGGCCTCGGCGATCCCGAAGACGCCGAGCTCCTCGGGCGTCTGGTCCGACTGCTTCGCGATTAGTTCGGCCCGGCGTGATTCGATCCGCCGAATCCACGCGCGCTCCTCGGCCGGGAGGCGGCCCGCGGCGGCGGCGCGGAGAGCCTTCGCAACCGCGCGCGAAGCGGGGTCGCGGCGCCCCGCGATGCGTGCCAGAGCCCGGGTCATCGCCAGCCGGTGCGCGGCCCCTTTTGCCGCGGAGGATGGCGTCAGCCGTGTGCTTGCCTGCACCGCGCAAGGCTAGGGAATAGGAAATCGACCTCCAAGGTGCCCGGGGAAGCCCCCCCCCACTAGAGTGGGCCGCTCGCATGGCGGACGAAGGGAGAGATCGGTCCGGTCTCGGGACCGCGATCCTGGGCGCCGGTCCAGCCGGGCTCACATCGGCCTGGGTACTGGCCCGCCGGGGGCAGCACGCCACCGTGCTCGAAGCCGACGGAGTCGTTGGCGGGATCGCGAAGACGGTCGAGTTCGAGGGCTATCGATTCGACCTCGGCGGCCATCGCTTCTATACCAAGATGGAACCCGTCCTGCGGCTCTGGGAGGAGATGCTCGGCGACGAGCTCCTGACCCGGCCACGGATGTCGCGGATCTACTACCGCGGCCGCTTCTTCAACTATCCGCTGCGCGCCGCGGATGTGCTCAGCGGCCTCGGCCTGATCGAGTCGATCCGCTGCGGACTTTCCTACTTTTACTGGCGCCGCAAGCTCAAGAACACCCAGCCGCGAAGCTTCGAAGATTGGGTCGTACGCCGGTTCGGCCAGCGCCTCTACGACGCTTTCTTTCGCTCTTACACCGAGAAGGTCTGGGGAATCCCCGGCTCTGAGATCCAGGCCGAATGGGCCGCGCAGCGAATCCAGGAGTTCAGCCTCCTGCACGCGATCATGGGCATCCTCAGGCTGAACCGGTTCCGCCGGGCCCACACCCCCACCCTGATCGAGAACTTCCTTTACCCGAGGCTCGGCCCGGGCCAGATGTGGGAGGCGTTTGCCGATTGGGTCGGCGAGCGCGGGATCGAGACCCGGCTCAACAACCGCGTCGTGTCGGTCCGTCATTCCGGCGGTCGCGCCGAGAGCGTCGTCGTCCGGACCGAGTCCGAGGAGGTCGTTCACGACGTCGAGGGCGTGCTCTCCTCGATCCCGCTTTCCGAGCTGGTCGAGTCGCTCGATCCGCCGGCCCCGGTCGAGGTCCGAGCGGCGGCCCGCCAGCTTCGCTACCGCGGCCTTTGCCTGGTCGCTCTGATGACCACCGAATCGGAGCCGTTCCCCGACAACTGGATCTACCTCCACGATGCGCGTACGACCGCCGGCCGTGTCCAGAATTTCGGTGCCTGGAGCAAGGACATGGTGCCGAAGGGAGCTACCTGCCTCGGGGTCGAGTACTTCTGCAACGAGGGCGACGCGATCTGGGACATGTCCGACGAGGAATCGGTGCAGATGGCGACCGACGACCTCGAGCGGATCGGGTTGCTCGACTCGTCGAAGGTGTTCAACGGGGTCAAGGTCCGAGTGCCGAAGGCCTACCCGATGTACGACCAGAGCTATCGCGAGGCGGTCGCCGAGATTCGCGGTTACCTCGAGCACTTCGAGAACCTGAAGACGTTCGGTCGCAACGGCCTGCACCGCTACAACAACCAGGACCACTCGATGTGGACAGCGATCCTCGCGACGCTGAGCTACACCGATGGGATCGCACGCGACGTCTGGTCGGTCAACACGAAGGCCGAATATCTCGAGGAGGGCCCGCTCGCGGAGGGTCTCGCCGAGCTGGATCTGGTCGCCTGACGGGCCCCGGACCATCTAGCAACTAGGTTCTCCGCGGTGAGCACCAGCTTTCGCCGCCATCTCGATGTGCTCACGGTGCTCGCGACCACCGACCTCCAGGTGCGCTACGGCCGCGGCGGCCTGAGGGTGCTGAAGTGGCTGATCGACCCGCTCGCGGCGCTCGGCGTCTACCTCGTCCTCGTTGCCTTCATCTTCAATGAGTCCGGGTCCGAAATCGGGCTCAGCCTCGTCTGCGCGATCGTCCCGTTCCAGTTCGTGGTGACGATCAGTCTCGGCGCGCTGACCGCGATCAGCGGGCGCGGGTCGATCATCGTCAACATGGCCTTCCCGCGCTTCCTGCTGCCGCTCTCCTCGGCGATCACGGAGTCGGCGGCCTCGACGGCGAGCCTGATCATGATCCCGCTGATGCTGATCGCTTACGGGGTCGGGCTGAGCGTGGCGGCGCTGTGGCTGCCGGTGGCACTGCTGGTGACGATCGTGTTCGCGGCCTCGCTCACCTACCCGTTCTCGCTGATCGGGATCTGGTGGCCGGAGTATCACGGGCTCGTGATCTCGCTTGTACGGACGCTTTTCTTCCTCGCGCCGGGACTGATCGCGCTCGACCTCGTCACCGGGACGACCCGCGAGCTCCTGCCGATCAATCCGCTGACCGGAATCTTCGAGACATTCCGCGACGCGCTCCTCTATGGCCAGGCGCCCGCCGCTTGGCAGGTCCTCGTCCCGCTCGGCGCCGCGGCGCTCCTCTTCGCGATCTTCGTCCCGATCTACCGCCACGAGCAGGCCGAGCTGGCGAAGCTGGTGGGATGAGCGCCGCCGCCGCCGAGGTCAAGGCCGAAGTCCACGCCGAGGACCTCGGCATCCGCTTCGACTTCGACCGCCGCGCCCGGGTCGTCACGCCGGCGCTCTCCCACATCC
>JBPCRS010000114.1:0-5777 GCA_050996575.1 Solirubrobacterales bacterium | reverse complement strand
CTACGAGCTCGACCTCCTGAACGTCGCCGATGCGAACGCCCGCGACCCGGATCGTCTGGCCCTGGCCGGCGACGACAGCGCCGGCGTCGGAGAACTCCGCCTTGAGCTCGAACGGCTTCTCCTCGAGGATCGGGATCCGCAGCCGCTGTTGCTGAAGGATGTAGAGGCCGACGCCGGCGGCGAGGATCATCAGCAGCGTGATCGCGATGATGTTGCGCAGGTTCTCGCGCACGAACCTCACTCGCCACCACCCCCAAGCAGCGAAGCCGCGGTTTCGGCCTCGTATCGCTCGCTGAATTCGATCCAGTCATCGAGAGCGCCGGCCTCGTCGCGCTTGCTGGAAGCACTGCGGTCCTCGGCGACCGCCTCCTGGGTCTCACCCAGACGCATTGCGAGCTGCTCGAACTCGGCCATCGAATCGCTGAGCACGCTCGGCATGCCGCTGGCGGTCGCCATCTGCTCGGGAGCGCCACCCTGGGCCGTCGCCAGGTTCGGCGGCTCCTGTTCCTCACAGGGCTCGTCGGGCTCGAACTTCGGCTTTACCGAGTCGTTGATCGATGGCTCGGAGCCCAGGATCGGGAACGGGGTGACGCCGAAGAGATCGCCGGTGCCCTCGGGGTTCGGCGCGACGACTGTGTTCGCGCCGCCGCCGCCGAGCGTGCGGATGTACTGACCGTTGGCGTCGCCGGAGCGGCTCTCGCCGCCGATCCCGACCAGGCCGTATGCAGCCTCCTCGAAGACCCGACCGGTCGCCGGGTGGCCCTGGGCGGGAACAGTGTCGTTCTGCCAGGGAATCAGAACCTCGTTGAAGCAGCTCGAGAAGCGGCGGACGCGGGCAAAGGTCTTCGGGCTGCCCTCGGCAACCTGGGCAAGGTGCTCGACGGTCGGCTCGAGATCGTGGACGAGGCCGCCCAACTCCTCCTCGGAGACGAGCAGGCGGACCTGGCGCAGCAGCGGCGTCGCCGCGTCGAGCGCGTCGGGAGCGTTGAGCGTGCCGGGCAGCGCCTCGCGGGCGAAGGCGCGCAACGGCGGGAAGGCGCGGTTGAGCGCGGGGAACGCTGAGTCGGCTTCCTCGAACACGCGCGGCAGCTCGACGATCGCCTGCTCGAGCGCCTGGTCCTCGGCGGCGAACGCGCCGGCGAAGATGCGGAAGTTCGTGATCAGGTCCTGGAGTGCCGTCTCGTTGCGGCCGAGACCGCGGATGACGCGGTCGAGGTTGCGGATCACTCCCGAGAGGTCGTGCGGATTGTTGCCGAGGAAGGCCTCGTTGACCTGCGAGGTGAACTTGTTCGCGCCGGGCGAGGAGCGGTAGAGCTCCTGGAAGCCCTCGGCGCCGCCGTGGTCGACCAGCGCCGAGCCGAACTCCTCGAGGAAGATCTGGAGCTGGTCGCGGACGTCCGATTGCAGCGTCGTCAAGATCTGGTCGAGCTGTACCGAGTTCGAGGCCTGATCGATCGGGAAGACATGGTCGGAATCGACCTCCTCGGCCGAAGGCGAGCCCGGCTTCAGGTCGACGAACAGGTTGCCCTCGAGGAAGAGCCGCGGCAGCAGGCGGAAGGTCGCGTCCGACTTGATCGGCTGGCCCGCCTCCGAGATTTGCATCGTCACGACCGCCGCGGCCTGGCTCGACGCGGCCGGATCCGAGGCGGCGGTATCGCTGGTCTCCGATAGATCGGACTCGTCGACCGCCTCCTCGCCGGTCGGGCTCACCGGCTCGACCGCGGTCACCTTGCCGACGTTGACGCCGGCGATCCGCACCGGTGAGTCGATGCGGACATTCTGCGCCGACGGGAAGACGGCCTGGACCTCGTAGTGCTTGGCCCACGGCACCTCCTTGACGAAGGCGTAGTAGACGCCGATCGCGATCAGGGCGACCACGATCAGGCCCACGGCCCAGTTCGGCAGGCTCCTCTTCTGGCTCTGCCTCACGGCGCCCTCTCCGGAACTCGGGTGTCCTCGAGGCTGCGGGTGCCGTCCTGGGCGAAGAACAGTGTCGTCGGCCCGCGCGAGCCGGGCAGGTTGGTCGGCGCGAACGCGGGGTTAATGGCGGGCTGGCCGGGGCGGCGGAGCTCGCCGAGGGCGTAGCCGGTCTGGCCGCCCTGGCAGTCGTCGCCGCCGTCGATGCCCTTCTGCCCGGTCGGCCCGCTGAATCCGGGCGCGTGGGTGATCGGCAGCTCATAGGGCTTGAACACGCCGTTGTCGGCGGGGTTCGGCGCGAGCCCGGCCTTGCCGTTCGCCGCGATTCCGCTGTAGCCGGCGAGCGGCGCCTGCACCGCGCCCGGAACCTGGATGTTCGTCCCGCCGGCGGCGATGTTCTGGCCGCCGTTCGGAAGCCCGATCAGCTGCTGGCGCAGGTTGTAGCCGACCTGGTCGCGGTCGGAGAGCGCGTTCGGGATAAACGTCGTCCAGTAGGTGATGTAGTTGCAGACCGTCTGCACCGGATTGACGTACTCGGCGAGTGGCCTCGCGGTGTCGAGCAGGTCGCGCAGGCGGGTCAGCGCGACCTTGGTCGAGGGTCGCTCGGCGAGCCGGTTGAGTGCGCGCAGAACGCCCTCGAGCTTGCGGTTCGTCGCCACCTGTGCGCGCAGCACCGGGGTGCCTACCTTGATCGCGTCGTTGAGCACCGGCAGCGTCCGGCGCAGGTCCGAGATTCCCGGCGCGAGCAGGCGCGAGAGCCTCGTGAAGTCGGTCAGGAAGGGACGCTGGCGGGGCAACGTGCGGATTCCGGTCTCGAGCGTCGGCGGGCCCTCGGAGATCGTGTTCTGGAGGGCGACCACGTCGGAGGAGATCGCGGCGAAGGTGATCGCCATGTTGGTGAACAGCTCAGCCTGCTGCTCGGCGATCGGGGCGATGATGCGGGCGTTGTCGGCGAGCTCCTGGAAGAAGCGGGCCAGCTTCGTGTCCGGCGAGGCGAGCACCTTGGCGACCGGCTTCAAGTTGGCGAAGAGTGGGTCGAGCCCCTCGATCGCGAGGTTGAGCGAGCTGCCGCGGCCGGCGAACGCGTCGCCGAAGCCGACCAGGTTGGTCCGGCCGTTCTCCCGTGTCTCCGAGTCGAAGGTGTTGGCGATGTCGTCGAACTCGGTCTGCTCAACGAAGTTCTCGGTATTGGCGAAGACGTAGCCCTCGGGCGCGGGCTCGCCGTCGCCGCGGGTGATCTCGAGGTACTTGAGCCCGAACGATGAGCGGTAGCGGATCCGGAAGACCGAATCCTCCGGGACCGGCTCGGCGGTCTTGTCGAGCTTCAGGTTGAGCCTGGCGACGACTTCGTCGGGATTGGTTCCGCCGAATTCTTCCTCGTCGGTCGCCGCACCCTCGCTCGCCGGATCCGACGCCTCCTCGGAGTCCGGCCGCACGGCCTCGACCGACTCGACGACGCCGACACGCTTGCCGCCGATCCGGACCTCGTTGTTGTGAACCATCCTGGCCGCGTTCGGAACCTCGACAGAGACTCTGTAGACGGGGACGAAGGGCAGGCCGTTGTTGGCGTTGTAGGCGAGGAAGACCGCGACGATCAAGATCAGCGTCGTCACCGCGCCGACCATCGTCGGCGACGCTGCGAGCGACTGGACTGGGCCTCTTCCTCTCATTTCAAATCAGCTCGCTCATCAGTTCCCGAAGAGGAAGTCCATTAGTTCGTCGGTCGCCTGGGCGCCGCCGCCGTTCGAGTTCTTGCCGCCGAGACCCTTGCCGATGTCGGGCACTCCGCCGCCGCCGGGGAGGCCGAGCAGGTCCTCGAGGCCGCTTTGTGCCTCACTCGCATCGCCCGGCACACCGGGCAGGTCGGGGATCGGGCTGGTCGGGGTTGCCGGAGTCGTCCCGGTTCCGGCATCGGCGCTGCCGTCGCCGGTAGCGCTGCCGCTGCCGGCAGAGCTGATTCGTGCGGCGCTGCGGTTCGAGGGGATGTTCGGGTCGCAGAGCTCCTGCGCCGCACTCGCCGGCTTGGTGCCCTTCGGGCAGACACTCGGGTCATACCGGGGCAGGCCGATGTCCTCGTTGATCCCCGGCGCCGAGTCGCCGAGCCAGGCGACGCAGGGGTGGGCGGCAAGGATGTTGGTCGTCTTGCCACCGCCCGCGGCGGGCACGCCGGGCTCGCCGGTCGTCGGGTTGCGACCGGTCGAGTAGTCGCCGCAGGGACCGCCCGAGGCGTTGACGCCATAGAGCGAGAAGTGCAGCAGGTGGCTGACCTGGTCGTACTGGTTGAGCGCGCCCGGCTGGTAGTAGGCGTAGTTGAGCAGGCCCTCCAGCGCCGTGTAGCCCATCGTGTTCTGCGTCCCCGGCTGCGACGAAGTTCGGCCGGTGTCGCGCTCGGCGCGGGCGTCGATCTCGACCGCTCGCGAGGGGTCGTCGGCGTCGGCGAGAAGGTCGGCGAGCAGCTCGGCGGCGGCCGGGCCGTTCTTGAAGGCGCGGCGGAGGAGGCGGATCTCATCGGCGCCGTTTCGCAGCGCCCGCTCGCCGACGACCGCGGCGTCGCCGAGCGAGGTCAGCGAGGCGGTCGAGGCCTCGTTGAAGGCGGGCAGGTTTATCGCCAGCGTGTTGAGGCCCGGCGCCGCTGCCCCGAGGTCGGCCAGCACCGGGGTTTGCGCCCGGGCCAGCGTTTCGGTGTCGGCCAGCGTTGGCTCGAGCTCGGCGAGGAAGTCGGGCAGGAGCTCGAAGTTTCGCGAGAGGTCGGCGCGGCGCGAGGCCGAGGCAGCGGACGTGTCGCGAGCCTCCTGGACGAAACGGACGACGTCGTCGCGGCGCTCGGCAAGGCGGCTGATCACGCGGTCGGAATTCGCGTTCAGGTCGCGGATGATCCGGTTCTGGTCGGCGAGGATCTCGAGCGCCTCGTTGAGCTCACGAAGCGCCGGGGCGCCGCGGCGGATCGCCGCGTTGAGGTTCTCCGGGTTGCCGGCGAGCGCCGTGCCGAACTCGTTGATGATCAACGACAGCCGTCGCTTGAACGGCTCGCGCAACGTGTTGTTGACGAGGTCGGCCTGAACGGTCTGGGTGACCTGCTCGACCGGGATCGTGCCGCCCTCGGGCAGCGGATCGCCGTCGGGCTGGCAGTCGATGAAGTACTCGGCGATCAGCGAGTTCGGCTCCGAGGCGCAGACCGTGTCCTCGCCGAGCTCGCCGAGGGCGCCGGTGGTCGTGATCGAGATCAGCGCGCGCTTGTCGTCGTTGATATCGAGGTCGGTGACGACGCCGGTATCTGTTCCGGCCACCTTGACCAGCGAGCCCTCGACGAGGCCAAATGCGTTGTCGAGCTCGATCTTGTAAGTATGCGTGTCGTCCGCGCCGGCGGCCGTGGTCAGGCCAGCGGCGGCGCCGAGGCAGAGGACGAGTGCGATT
The DNA here is from genome assembly GCA_050996575.1 of Solirubrobacterales bacterium. Lineage (GTDB taxonomy): Bacteria > Actinomycetota > Thermoleophilia > Solirubrobacterales > 70-9 > DASUSH01. Next base: position 446 of record JBPCRS010000114.1, on the reverse strand, counting down.
GCTCCGATTCGCCTCATGGCCCGGGCGGCACCTGGGTCGGGTCGCAATCGAGCGTGCCGTTCTCGGTGAACGGGGTCGAGTTGTCGCCCGGGTTTCGCTCGTTCGCGCCGGGGCAGCGTTTGCGCTGATCCTGGGTCAGCCCGGCGAACGCCTCGGACGGCGAGAGCGGCGTCTCGAAGACGTTCGGCAAAACGCCGGGCAGGCCTTGCTGAGGCAACGTGAAGGAGTTGAACGTGGTCGAGATCCGGCCCATGCCGCCGTTCGCGTCGATCGTGCCCGAGTGGGCGAAGTCGTCGGTCCAGGCGCCGAGCTCGGGCGTGTAAGCCCGCAGGAAGGCGAGCGCCGGGCGGCCGTCCCTTAGCGCGCAGATCTGCTCGCCGAAGGCGCCCTGGGTGAAGTCGTCGTCGGCGGCGGACTGGAGGTCTTCGACCGAGTTCGGGTTGGCG
>JBPCRS010000087.1:0-8142 GCA_050996575.1 Solirubrobacterales bacterium | reverse complement strand
CGCTTCGCCCGCCGGCCACGCCCAGCTCGGTCCCGTGCGCCCCCGCGCACACGCCGATTGGGAATCAATCATCTAGCGTCCCCGATCGTGGAATCCGCCGAGGAGCACGCGCCGGCGCCGGGCGATGCGCGGCCCGTGGTCCTGCTGATCGACGACGACGAGTTCGTCGCCAAGCTGATTGCCCGCTTTCTCGGCGACGGCGCCGACGTCACCTGGGCCGGAACCGGCGCCAATGCCGTTCAGCGGATCAGCGAGCGCGACTGGGATGCGATCGTCGTCGACATCGAGCTTCCCGACATCAGCGGCCTCGAGCTGCTCGGGATCGTTCGGCGCGAGCGCCCGCTCGCCGCGACGATGATGCTCTCGAGCCACAGCGGCCCCGAGTACGCCGCGAGGGCAATCGGGGCGGGCGCCGACCGCTACCAGGTGAAGCCGGTCGGCCCGGAGGAGATCAGGACGCGGATCGCTGAGCTCGTCGCGCTCACCGAGAGCCGCCGCGCCGGCGCTCCCGACCCCGGCCACGAGCTCCATGCTCGCAAACTCCGAGGTCGTCGCCGTGAGCCGGAGGATCGATAGTCTCGCTCTCGTGGCGACCGAACAGCAGGCCGACTCGGCCGCGCAGCAGCCGGACGACGGCAGCGGCGGCGCGGTCCACGGTGGCCACCTCGCCGCGCGGGCGCTCAAATCGCGCGGCGTCTCGAAGCTCTTCACCCTCTCCGGCGGCCACCTGTTCTCGCTTTATGACGGCTGCAAGGAGGAGGGGATCGATGTCGTCGACACTCGCCACGAGTCGGCCGCCGCCTGGGCCGCCGAGGGCTGGGCGAAGGCGACGCGCGAGCCCGGCGTCGCCGCGCTGACCGCCGGACCGGGGGTGACCAACGGGATGAGCGCGATCGCCGGCGCCCAGTTCAACGGCTCGCCGCTCGTCGTCCTCGGCGGGCGCGCGCCGGAGATGCGCTGGGGCTCGGGCTCGCTCCAGGAAATCGACCATCTGCCGTTCGTCTCTCCGGTCGTCAAGTCGGCGGCGACGGTCAAGGACTCGGCCGAGATCCCCGCCGCGACCGCGGCGGCGATCGATGACGCCGCCAAGTTGCCGAGTGGCCCGACCTTCCTCGACTACCCGCTCGACGTCATCTTCATGGAGGCCGAGGCCGAGGTGCCGCCGCCGCCCGCGACCCGGGCTCCGCGGGCCGCCGAGGGCGCCGACGAGGTCGCCGCCTTACTCGCCGCGGCCGAGCGGCCGGTGATCATGGCCGGCACCGGGCTCTATTGGGCGCGCGCCGAGGATGAGCTCCGCGATCTCGCCGAGTCGCGCGGGATCCCCGTCTTCCTAAACGGCATGGGCCGCGGCTGCCTGCCCGCCGACCACGAGCTCTTCTACAGCCGCGCCCGCGGCACCGCGCTCAAGGGCGCCGACGTCGCGCTCGTGATCGGCGTACCGCTCGACTTCCGCCTCGGCTTCGGCGGCTCCTTCGGCGAGGAGACGCGGATCGTCTCGGTCGACTCTGCGCCCTCGCGGCTCGAGTCGCAGCGAAGCGCCGAGCCGGCGCTCGTCGGCGACATCGCAGCGACGCTCGCCGCGATCGCCGAGTCCGCCGGCGAGGATCGCGACCGCACCGCGCGCTGGGTCTCCGAGCTGCGCGAGGCCGAGAAGGAGAAACGCTCGGGCGAGGAGGCCGACCTCGAGGACAACCGCGCTCCGCTGCACCCGATGCGCGTCTACAAGGAGCTCGCCGACGTCCTCGACCGCAACGCGATCCTGATCGGCGACGGCGGCGACTTCGTCTCCTACGCCGGCCGCGTCGTCGACACCTACGAGCCCGGCTGCTGGATGGACCCTGGGCCCTATGGCTGCCTCGGCACCGGTCCCGGCCAGGCGATCGGCGCCAAGCTCGCCCACCCCGAGCGCCAGGTCGTCTGTCTGCTCGGCGACGGCGCCTTCGGCTTCTCCGGGCTCGAGTTCGACACGATGGTCCGCCACAACATCCCGGTTGTCGGGGTGGTGGGGAACAACGGGATCTGGGCGCTCGAGAAGCACCCGATGGAGTTCCTCTACGGCTACTCGATCGCCGCCGAGCTGCGCCCCGCTACCCGCTACGACGAGGTCGTCTCGGCGCTCGGCGGCCACGGCGAGCTCGTCCACAACCCGGCCGAGCTGCGGCCGGCGCTCGAGCGCGCCTTCGCCTCCGGCAAGCCGGCGCTCGTCAACGTTCTCACCGACCCGACGGTGGTCTACCCGCGGCGGGCGAACCTTGCCTAGCAGTGCTTTGAACAGTTGGGTTCGGCTGGTTGCCACTCGGGGTATGGATTGAACGATGGATCGTCATCGGACGGCGCCCGAGGACCTGCCCCCGCTCGAGCTGCGGCCGCTTCGCGAGCTCGACCTCGCCGAGCCCTCGGCCAGTGGCCGGCCGGCGGTGCTCTCGGCGGCGTCGGGCGTCGTCCGCCGCGGCGTGTTCGCCTACGTGATCGGTGATGACGAGAACTCGATCGGCGTCTTCGACCTCTCGGGCGCGGAGCCCGGTGAGCTTCGCAAAGTGCTCTCGGGGGAGCTGCCGGCCGACGACGCAGGACGCCACGAGTACAAGTCCGATCTCGAGGCACTGACGGCGATGCCGCCCTTCGGACAAAACGCGCACGGCGGGTTGCTCGGGCTCGGATCGGGCTCGAACGAGAACCGCGATCGCGGTTTCTGGTGGTCCTTCGGCAGCGATGGCTCGCTGGCCGGCGAGCCGGTCGAGATCGATCTCGCTCCCGCTTACGGGTTGCTGCGCTCGGAGCTCGGCGAGATCAACATCGAGGGTGCATCGGTCTTCGGCGAGCGCCTCTGGCTCTTTCACCGCGGCAACAAGGGCGACGCGCCGAACACCGTCGCCGAGCTTGATCTCGATGACGTCTACGAGTCGCTCGAGGGCGACCGCACGATCGACACCGCCGAGATCGCCGCGCTTCGCTCTTACGAGCTCGGTGAGATCGACGGCACGCCGCTGTGCTTCTCGGACGCGAGCCCGCTGTTCGACCGGCTCGTCGTCTTCACCGCCTCGGCCGAGGTCGACTCCGACGGCGACGACGACGGCGAGATCCGCGGCTCGGTCGTCGGCACGATCGATGCCGAAGGCGTCGTCCAGAGGCTGCGGGCGATCGATCGGAAGTGGAAGGTCGAGGGTGTTCACGCCGCGATCGACACGGGAGTGATCGACCTCGTCTTCGTCTGCGATCAGGACGACTCCGACGCCGAGTCACCGCTGCTGACGGCGACGATGCCGCTCGAGCGCGAGTTCGACCAGCCCGACGAGTAGCGCGCGAGTCTCAGAGCGCTTGCTCGGCCGCCGGGTCGCTTCGGGACCGCCCGAAAAGCAGCGACGCCCACGGCCGAGGGCCGAGGGCGTCGCATGGGGCAGGGAGGGATGCGGTACTACGCGGGTATCTTCGACCGGCAACCTCAGCGCCACGTAAACCGCGCCGGCGGGCGCCGGCGCTCAGGGCCCGGCGGCTCCCGGGACGGCGCTCGCCGCCGCCTCGAGTGCCGCGCCATGGAGGATGTCGTGTTCAGAGACCTCGACCTCGCCGAGGCCGAAAGTGCGCATGATCTGGATCAGGATGACGACGCCGGCGGCGATCGTCGGCGCCCGTTCGGGCTGTAGGCCGGTCACGTGGAATCGCTCGGAAGTCGGCATCGAGGAGAGCTCGGCAAGGATCCGCTGGACGGCGTCCAAGCTCAGCCGGTGGCCGTGGACCTGGGCCGGGTCGTAGGGGTCGAGCTCGAGCTCGATCGCCGCCAGTGAGGTCGCGGTGCCGGCGACGGCGATGGCGATCTCGGGGTGGGGAGGGGCGGCGCGAGAGATCTCCTCGACCAGCGCTCCCCGGACCTCGTTCGCGAGACCTTCCAGCTCGAGCTGATCGGGCGGGTCGTGGCAGAGGTGTCGCTCGGTTTGGCGGACGACGCCGGCCTGGAGCGAGGTCGAGAACTCGACCTCCTCGCCGCAGCCGACGATCAGCTCGGTCGAGCCGCCGCCGATGTCGCAAACGAGTACGCAATCGTCGTCGTCGCGTTCGGCCGTGACGCCGGCGTAGGTGAGTCGCGCTTCGGTCTCCCCGTCGATCACCCGCGGCGAGATCGAGAAGCGCTCGCGAAGCTCGGCAATGAACGCCTCGCCGTTAGTGGCGTCGCGAACGGCGCTGGTCGCGATCGCAACCGTGTGGTCCGGCGCGAGCGGGTGCATCGTCGTCATGTATTCGGCGACCGCCGCGCAGACGTGCTCGATCCCGTCGTCGGAGAGCTTGCCGGTGAGGTCGACGCCACGGCCGAGGCGGGTGACGCGGGTGTCGCGGGCGATCTCGTGGACCCCGTCCTGATCTACATCGGCGACGAGCAGCCGGGTCGAGTTGGTGCCGAGGTCGAACACGGCGACGCGAGTACCGGAGCGGCCCCTCGCATTTGCGCCGGCGCCATCCCTGGCTCGCCCGTTGCTCTCCACAGGCCCACCGTAGCGCTTGCCGTGAGATCGGCGCGAGACCCAATCGTTGCGCCACCCGCGGACCGTGACGAAGTCCCGATCCAGCGCTAAACTGCCTAGTCCACCGACGCGGGGTGGAGCAGTCAGGTAGCTCGCCGGGCTCATAACCCGGAGGTCGTGGGTTCAAATCCCACCCCCGCTACTACGAGAACCCCCTGGAGACAGGGGGTTTTCGTGTTACATCGAAGGAATCTGGCCGGGCCGCAGGGGCCCAATTGGGGCCTATTTTCGTCGCCGCAGGGTGTTCCGGCGGGACCCTCGATGCCTCGTTGTTCGCGAGCAAAACCAGGCTGGACGGCGGATCTTTCGACCAGAATCCCGGCGGACTCGAGCTTGAGATGTGGGAACGCTATGGCGTTGACCCCTCAGCGGAGCACCGCATTCGACTGGGGGCCGAGCGGTCGCTGGTTCAAATCCAGTCGCCCCGATCATCTGGAAGCCCGCTTCTCGAGCGGGCTTTCGCAGTTTCCGAGAGCATCAGACCGTGGGTCTCATCCGGTAAGTGGTACCGCTCGAGGTACCGCGTGGTGGTGGCGCTCGTCACCGCGCGCGTCGAAGCGACCCCGGTTGGCGTTCGTGAGCTCCAGGAGCGACCTAATTCACGAAGACGTCCCTTGAGGCGGATACGCCGGTTGGGTCGTGTATGAATGCGATTCATGACGAGGCGTAGGAGCTTCGATTTTCGGGCTGAGTTCGAGCGGCACATCGGACGGCTCACAACGGACTACACGGTCCGTGGCGTGGTGACTGGGGACGGCAAGTGTTTCCGCTTGGGACCGATACAAAAGTCTTGAGCACGATCTTCGAGGCGTTTGCGCGACCGATCGTCTATGACGTAGCTGCGGTGACCGGACCCCGTTCATCGGTCCACCCCAGCTGAGAGTTCGGGGTTGATTGATCGGGTTGAGGTTTCGATTCGCTGCCTGCTGGCAGACCGCTCCTGGCTCGGCGTCGTCGCTGCCGTCCAAGGCGTCGTTGAGCTTGGCCATCGCGAAGTAGCTGTGGTCCAAGACGAAGCGAAGCGCATAGGATCGCCGCGCTGTCCATCCGGTCAGCCGGCCGTTGCGGGGAAGCGTGCCGATACGTCTACGTCACGGGGCCGCATGCCTGAGAACGCCAACCGCCCGACACGCCGCCGCCGCGTTCTGAGCGGCGCCGCAATCTTCTCCATCGCGGCAACCGGCGCCGCTTGGAGCGGCTGTGGGGACGATCAGGAGGGAGAGGCCCAGGACGCCGCCGAGGAGAGCTCGCAGAGCGTCGATGAGACGACTGACGAGGCGCTCCAGCCGGTCGAGGAGGAGGTCCAAAGAGAGATCCTCGAAATAGCCGAGGAGGCGAACAAGGACGCCGGCGCACCGCCTGCTCCGTAGTCCCGTAACCGGACCGAGGGGCGCCAGGCGGCGTTCGAGGCAAAACCGATCGCTCGAAAAGCGCTCGTCGCTCGTCGCCTCTCGGCATCTCAGTCGGGTCCTGGGAAGCGGTCGCCCAGCTCGGTTTCCCTCGCTTTCCTCAATGCCTCGTAGTGCAATCCGATCAGGAAGGTTGTCTTCACGCTTGGCTTCTCGCGCGCCGGCCGCTCGTGCAGCTCCCGCACCTTCTCGTAAGCGGCCGGGTCCCGGGTGAGTTGCAGCCCTGCCAGGGCGGACTTGAGGATGTCCTCGTCGCTCGAGTCGAGCATCTCCACGATCGTTGGGGTGGCGCGCCGGTCGCCCTGGAACGAGAGCGCGGCTGCGGAATTGAAGCGAACCATGGGCTCCGGATCCCGGCAGGCCTCAGCGAGCGCGTTGGCGGTTCTCGGATCCAACTTGGCGTCCTCGGGCCCGACTTCGCGATCAAGGGGGAAATAAGCCCAGTACAGGACCTTCGCGGCACCGGCACGCTCCGCCACGTCCTCGCTGCGCAGCTTCTCGGCGAGCAGCGGCAGCGCGATGTCGCCGCTCACCATTCCGTAGCGCACGCGAGCGGCAATCCTCAAGAGCGCGTTATCGAGATCGCCCTCCAGCGGGGTGTCGAGCACCTCCCGGATGACGGAGAAGAGCGCCTCGATCCCGACCGCCTCCTCGCCCGTCCAGTTCGTCGCCGCGAGCAGCGCGTCGGCGCGAGCGGACTCCGACCTGATCCCGGCAGCGAGAGCCTCGGCCGCCTCCGGGGTCCCAGCGCTCGCGAAAGCGAAAAAGGCGGGGGCCCGCGAGGGCTCGCCCTTCGCTGCCAGGTCCTTCGCGATCGGGACCGCGGGCTCGCCGAGCGCACCGAGCGCCCATCCGGCGACCTTTCGCCCGGCCAGCATCTCGGTCACGAGTTGGTCGGTGACGATCGTCGGGCCGAGCCTGCGGATCACCTCGAACGCCGCGTCTCGGGTCTCCTGTTCGAGACCGGACGCCTCGAGGAACTCGACCAGCGGGCCGACTGCGGCCGAATCCTGCAGCCCTGCCAGCGCGTCGACGGCCGCCGCACGCTGATCCTTGCCGTTCGCGATCACCTTGACCAGGCCCGCGATGTCGTGCTTTGACGCGAGCTCAGAAACGTCCTTGTGACGCGAGAACAACCCGATGTGGTCCGCCTCCTTACGGATGTGCGCTGGCTTCCATCAACCGCACGCGCAAGCTTTGTGTCTGACTCTAACCGCGTCGGCTGGGGGCCGAGCGGTCGCTGGTTCAAATCCAGTCGCCCCGATTCAGCAAGCCCGCCGAGGACCTCAGCCGGCGAGCTATGCGTCCGCGGTTAGCTCAGTGATATACGCTCTATGTTATATACGTGTGGTAGTATCTCCTCGTGGATTGGGAAGTCGAGTTCACCGACGAGTTTGAGGAGTGGTGGGATGGGCTCACCCCCGCCCAACAGGAGGCCCTAAACCAGCGTGTCCAGTTGCTTGCCGCGTCAGGGCCGAACCTGAAGCGGCCGACCGTAGGCGCCATCAAGGGATCCCAGCACGACCCACAAATGAAGGAACTGATTTGTGACGCGGAGGGTGCCGCTATGCGGGTCCTATTCGTATTCGACCCCCGGCGGACCGCGATCCTGCTGATCGGCGGCGACAAATCGGGCGAGTGGGACCGCTGGTACAAGCGACTTGTGCCTGAGGCGGACAAACTTTACGACCACCACCTAGAGGAGCTGAGAAAGGAAGGAGTGATCAAAGATGGCTAAGAACTTCAAGGACATCAAGCACAAGGTTGACGATCTGCCCGAGGAGGAGGCTGATGCCATCCGTCAGCGGGTTGCCTACGAATACCTCGCTGAGCGTGAGGCGTACGAGCACAGTCTCGCCGAAGTGCGGAAGGCCCTCGCCATGACCCAGGCGCAGCTGGCAAGCCAGCTGCAGGTCTCCCAGGCCCAGGTGTCTCGAATCGAGAACCAGACCGACCTATTCCTCTCGACTCTTGCCAGCTACATCGAGGCGATGGGCGGCCGACTCGAGATCTCCGCCCGATTTGACGGCGTCGACTCTCCGATCTCACTGGCGGTTGGTGAGGTCTCGGGCCGCGAGCTGGTCGAGGCCTAAGCCTGGATCCACCGAGCATCCACGCCTGATCCGTCCGACCCGGTCAACAAAATGACCTCCTGAGCAGGCAAAAAGCGGCTGATTGGAGCAGCCGCGGCCTGACGTCAGGAGGTCACTCACATG
>JBPCRS010000048.1:0-6991 GCA_050996575.1 Solirubrobacterales bacterium | reverse complement strand
TAAAGGAAACCTAAAGGGGACTGTCCCCTTTAGGTTCCGGCAAGGGTGCCTTTGGCGGGGTCGCCGCCGGGCACCGGCTCGAGGATCTGGACCTGCGGGGCGCCATCTAGGACCTCGGCGGCGCGTTCGCCGAGCGCGGCGATGTAGGGCTTGGTGAAGTGCTCGTTCAGGTCCTCGCGCGAGCGCCAGCGCTCGACCAGCGCCAACTGCGTCGGGTCGTCGCCCGAGCGATGCAACGCGTAGGCCAGGCAACCCTCTTCCTCGTGCGTCTGTGCCCCCGCGTCGAGCAGCGCCTCGGTCGCCTCGCCCTCACTCCCCGCCTTCGTCTTGAACAGTGCCACAACCACTACCTCAGCCATCTCGTCTCCTCATTCGCTCGCCCCCAACCTAAAGGGGTCAGACCCCCCTTGGTGGGGGTCTGACCCCAAAAGAACGTTGAGGCGCTCCGTCGCGAGCCACGCTGGGGCCGACGCGCAGAAGCTGCTCCACGGCCACTGCTCGGGCCGTTTGCAGAGCTTCGCTTCGACCGGGTTGTCGGCGATATACGCGGCGGTCATCAACAACTGTTCGTCGGTCTTCACCCTGACCGAGCCGTAACGGCCCTGAAACAGGTGACCGCTGCGCCGCTGCCGGTCGTTCACGTAGCGGGCGTAGTCGCCGCTGAGCCGCTGCATACCGCTGCCGAGGCTGGCTTTGGGCGTTTCGAGTAGCAGGTGAAAATGGTTTGGCATCAGGCAGTAAGCCAGGCAATTCCACTCGGTCCTGATGATCACCTCGCGGAGCAGGTCGAGGAACATGCGCCGGTCGTGGTCGTCGATGAAGATGACGCGACGATCGACGCCGCGAGCGAATACGTGCTGGATCGCTCCCTCAATGTCCTCACGAGCCTTCCTGGGCATCACCACCGACAAGCCCGCCGCCACACCGCGCGCCCCCTTGAGGGGGTCAGACCCCCCTTGGTGGATGCCCCCTGGTGGGGGTCTGACCCCTGTCGGGGGTCTGACCCCTGTCGGCCCTGTCGGGCCCTGTTGGGCCTCAGAGGTCGCGGCGGTCGACGGTGTCGCCGTGGGCGACGAGGATGGTCGAGGTCAGCGCGGGGGGGAAGAGGCCGTGGTCGACGACACCTGGGGTGGCGGCCAGCCGCGCGGCGAGCTCGCCGACATCGCCGACGTCGCCCTCGTAGTCGGCGATCAGGCCGCCGTCTGGGCTCGGCGGCACGTCACGGAGCTCTGCCGCGCCGAGGTGGCGGAGCGTCGCGTCGAGGCCGAAGCTCATCAGCTCGAGCGGGATCGGCGCGGCGATCGCGTCGACCGTCTTCGAGGAGTCGGCGATGACGACGAAGCGGTCGGCCGCGGCGGCGACGATCTTCTCGCGCGTGTGCGCCGCGCCGCCGCCCTTGACCAGCCACCCGTCCGGCGCGATCTGGTCGGCGCCGTCGATCGCCAGGTCGAGTCGCTCGATCGACTCGAACCGCTCGACCGCGAGTCCGAGCTCACGCGCCTGGTCCTCGGTCGCGACCGAGGTCGAGACGCAGCGCAGCCCGAGGCCGCGCTCGGCGATCGCCGGCAGCAGATGGGCGACGGTCGAGCCGGTTCCGAGGCCGAGAAGCATCCCGTCCTCGACCAGCTCGGCGGCCGCTCGGGCCGCTGCTCGTTTCTCGCTTTCGGTGGCCGAGTTCACGACCCGAAAACTACTGACAGCCTCAGAGGGTTAGGATCGACCTTGGATGGGAGACGAGGCAACGGCCGAGACCGACGTGCGCAGCTGGGACGAAGTCGACGCGCTCTGCGTCAACACGATCCGCACGCTCTCGATCGACGCGATCCAGAAGGCGAACTCGGGCCACCCGGGAACGCCGATGGCGCTCGCCCCGGTGGCCTACGCGCTCTGGCAGCGATTCCTCCGCTTCGACCCCTCGGACCCGATCTGGCCGAACCGCGACCGGTTCGTGCTCTCCGCCGGCCACGCCTCGATGCTGCTCTACGCGCTGCTTCACCTCGCCGACGTCCAGGCCGTCGACCCCGATTACGAGACCGCCGGCCGAGCCTCGGTCACGCTCGACGACATCGAGAGCTTCCGCCAGCTCGACTCGAGGGCGGCGGGTCATCCCGAATACCGCTGGACCTCCGGGGTCGAGGCGACGACCGGTCCGCTCGGTCAGGGGATCGCGACCACGGTCGGGATGGCGGTCGCCTCGAAATGGATGGGCGCCCGCTACAACCGCCCCGACGCGACCCTGTTCGACTTCGACGTCTACGCGATCGCCGGTGACGGCTGCTTGATGGAGGGCGTCTCGAACGAAGCCGCGTCGTTCGCCGGTCACCAGCAGCTCGACAACCTCTGCTGGATCTACGACAACAACCACATCACGATCGACGGCCGAACCGACATCGCCTACGGCGACGACGTTGCCGCCCGTTTCATGGGTTACGGCTGGAACGTCGATCGCGTCGGCGACGCCAACGACCTCAACCTGGTGACTTACGCGCTCGAGCGCTTCCGCTCCCACCGCGGCCGGCCGACGCTGATCATCGTCGACAGCCACATCGGCTTCGGCTCGCCGCACAAGCAGGACACCGCCGCGGCGCACGGCGAGCCGCTCGGCGAGGAGGAAGTGCGCGAGACAAAGCGCGCCTACGGCTGGCCCGAGGACGCCCAGTTCCTCGTTCCCGACGGCGTCAAGGAGCGCTTCGCCGAGGGCGTCGGCGCCCACGGCAAGGCGGCGCGCGAGCAGTGGGAGCAGATGCTCTCCGGTGCCGAGGACGAGATCTCGACCGAGATCGACGAGATGCAGCGGCGCGAGCTCCCCGAGGGCTGGGAGGAGGACATCCCGAGCTTCGATGCGGGCGATGGCCCGATGGCGACGCGCAAGGCCTCGAACCAGGTCCAGAACGCCGTCGGCGAGAAGATTCCCTGGCTGCTCGCCGGCTCGGCCGACCTCACCGACTCGACCTCGGTCCGGCTCAAGTTCGATGGCGCCACCGACTTCCAGCCGCACCAGCGCCACGGGCGCCAGCTCCACTACGGCGTCCGCGAGCACGAGTCGGCAGCGATCTCGAACGGTCTCGCGCTCTCGAAGCTGCGACCGGCCTGGTCGACCTACCTGGTCTTCTCCGACTACGCCCGGCCGGCGATCCGCCTCTCGGCGCTTATGGAGCTGCCGGTGATTCACATCTTCACCCACGACTCGATCGGCCTCGGCGAGGACGGCCCGACCCACCAGCCGGTCGAGCATCTCGCCTCGCTGCGGGCGATCCCCGGCCTCGACCTGATCCGCCCCTGCGACGCCAACGAGGTCGCCGAGGCCTGGAAGGTCGCGCTCGACCGCTCGCACCAGCCGGTCGCGCTCGTCCTCACCCGCCAGGACGTGCCGATCCTCGACCGCGGCAAGTACGCCCCGGCCGAGGGCCTACGCCGCGGCGGCTACGTGCTCGCCGACCCCGACGACGGCAAGCCCGAGCTGATCCTGATCTCGACCGGCAGCGAGGTCGCGCTCGCGATCGAGGCGCACGAGGCGCTCGCCGCCGACGGCGTCCGCTCGCGGGTCGTCAGCCTGCCCTCGTGGAGCCTTTTCGATCGCCAGGACGAGGAGTACCGTGAGTCCGTCTTGCCGAAGGCGATCACGGCTCGGGTCTCGATCGAGGAGGCATCGACGCTCGGCTGGGACCGCTACGTCGGCACCACAGGGCGGATGATCGGGATGCACACATTCGGCTCCTCGGCACCGCTGAAGGAAATTCAGTCAGAATTTGGATTCACACCGGAGAAGGTCGTAGAGACTGCGCGCGAGGTACTAGCCGCCGCAGAAGGGAGCAGCAAATGAAGGCCACCGAAGCACTGCACAACCTCGGCCAGAGCCTCTGGATCGACAACATCACCCGAAAGATGCTCGACGAGGGCGTCCTTCAGGCCTATATCGACGAGCTCTCGCTGACCGGCCTGACCTCGAACCCGACGATCTTCGAGAAGGCGATCGGTGCCGGCGATTCCTACGACGAGCAGATCTCCGAGCTGCACGAGCAGGGACTCCAGGGCGAGGATCTCTTCTTCGAGCTCGCGCTCACCGACCTGACCCGCGCCGCCGGCCTGTTCGAGCAGGTGCACGATCAGACCGATTCGGTCGACGGCTACGTCTCGCTCGAGGTCTCGCCGCTGCTCGCCGACGATTCGGCCTCGACGATCCAGCAGGCCGCAGATCTGCACTCGCGGGCGTCGAAGAACGTCTACATCAAGATTCCGGGCACGGAGGCCGGCCTGACCGCGATCGAGGAGTCGATCTTCGCCGGGATTCCGATCAACGTCACCCTGCTCTTCGACGCCGACCAGTACCTGGTCGCTGCCGATGCCTACATGAAGGGGATCGAGCGCCGGATCGAGGCCGACCTCGAGCCGAATGTGAGCTCGGTCGCCTCGCTGTTCGTCAGCCGCTGGGACGTCTCGGTCGGTGACAAGGCGGGCGAGGATATGAAGAACAAGATCGGCATCGCGGTCGCACGTAAGGCCTACGCCGCCTATCGCGGGCTGCTCGATTCCGATCGAGCCGAGCGCCTCGCCTCCGCGGGCGCGCGGCCCCAGCGCCTCTTGATGGCGAGCACCGGGACGAAGGACCCCGACGCTCCCGACACCATGTACGTGGAAGCGCTGGCGGCGCCCGACACGGTCGACACGATGCCCGAGAACACGTTGCTCGCGCTCGCCGACCACGGCAATATCGGCGAGCCGATCCCGGCCGACGGCGGCGACGCCGAGCAGGTGCTCGCCGAGTTCGAGAACGCCGGTATCGACGTCGACGCGCTCGCCGCGCAGCTCCAGCAAGAGGGCAAGGAGTCGTTCAACAAGTCCTGGAACGAGCTGCTTGGCTCGCTCGAATCGAAGCGCGAGGCCGTGGCTTCGAGCTAGTGGGTAGCGGACGGGTCAGGCTTCAGCCTGAGCCCGCCTTTGCGTCGGCGCGAATAGGCTTGGACTCGATGGTTGATCCTGAGCATCGGCCGCTTCGCTCGAGCCCCGCCTGGAAAGCGCTCGAGACGCACCATGCGGAGATCGCCGGCAAGCACCTGCGCGACCTCTTCGCCGCCGACGCCGATCGCGGCACCAGCCTCGTCGCCGAGGGCGCCGGCCTCTATCTCGACTACTCGAAGAACCGGGTCACCAAGGAAACGATCGGCCTGCTCGTCGCACTTGCCGAGGAGTCCGGCCTCGCCGAGCGCCGCGCGGCGATGTTCCGCGGCGATCGGATCAACGTCTCCGAGGACCGCTCGGTGCTCCACGTCGCCTTGCGAATGCCCGCCGATCGCTCGCTGATCGTCGAGGGCACCGACGTCGTCAAGCAGGTTCATGACGTCCTCGACCGGATGGGCGCCTTTTGCGAGCACGTCCGCGGCGGCGAGTGGAAGGGCCACACCGGCAAGCCGATCCGAAACGTCGTCAACATCGGCATCGGCGGCTCCGACCTCGGCCCGGTGATGGCCTATGAGGCGCTCCGCCACTACTCGCGCCGCGAGATGACTTTCCGCTTCGTCTCGAACGTCGACGGCACCGACTTCGCCGAGGCGACCCGCGACCTCGACGCCGAGGAGACGCTGTTCATCATCTCCTCGAAGACGTTCACGACGCTCGAGACGATGACCAACGCCCATTCGGCGCGCGAGTGGGCGCTCGCCGGCCTCGGCGGCGACGAGTCGGCGATCGCGAAGCATTTTGTCGCCGTCTCGACCAACGCCGATGAGGTCTCGAAATTCGGCATCGACACCGACAACATGTTCGGCTTCTGGGAGTGGGTCGGCGGCCGCTACTCGATGGATTCGGCGATCGGCCTCTCGACGATGCTTGCAATCGGGCCCGAGGCCTTCGCCGAGATGCTCGCCGGCTCGCACGCTATCGACGAGCACTTCCTCGACGCGCCGACGGCGGAGAACCTGCCGGCGCTGCTCGGTCTGCTCGCCGTCTGGTACGGCGATTTCTTCGATGCGCAGACCGTCGGCGTCTTTCCCTACGAGCAGTACCTGAAGCGCTTCCCCGCCTATCTCCAGCAGCTGACGATGGAGTCGAGCGGCAAGCACGTCCGCCTCGACGGCTCGCGCGTCGACTACGAGACCGGGGCGATCTACTGGGGTGAGCCGGGGACCAACGGCCAGCACTCCTTCTACCAGCTGATCCACCAGGGGACGAAGCTGATCCCCTGCGACTTCATCGCCTTCGAGCGCACCCTCAACCCGCTCGGCGAGCATCACGACCTGCTGATCGCCAACGTCTTCGCTCAGGCCGAGGCGCTCGCCTTCGGCAAGACCGCCGAGCAGGTGCGCGAGGAGGGGACCGCCGAGGAGCTCGTCCCCCACCGTGTCTTCGAGGGCAATCGGCCCTCGAACATGATCCTCGCCTCAGAGCTCACCCCGCACTCGCTCGGCGCGCTCGTCGCGCTATACGAGCACAGCGTCTTTACCCAGGGCACGGTCTGGGGGATCGACTGCTTCGACCAGTGGGGGGTCGAGCTCGGCAAGGCGCTGGCGATGCGGATCATTCCCGAGCTCCAGGGCAGCGCCGAGCACGAGCACGACAGCTCGACCAGCGAGTTGATCCGGCGCTATCGCGCCAGCCGTGGATCCGGTTGAGGACGACAAGGCCTCCGACCAGCCCCACACCGAGCCCAACAACCGCGAGCCCGCCTACTCCGGGTGGTCAGCCCGAGCCGCTGTTCCAGGCTCGGATCGCGTGCCAGTCATGCTCCCAGCCGAGCACGCTGAGCGTCGCGGTCGCGAGCACGAGGCGGGCCCCGGCGGCGGGTTCGAGCTCGAGCCACCGTGCGGCGAGGACCCGCAGCGTATGGCCGTGGCCGAAGATCGCGACGTCGCCGCTCTGAGGCTCGAGCTCGGCGAGTAGGGCGTCGGCACGGGCGCCGACTTCGGCGGGCCCCTCGCCGCCAGGACAGCCGTCGCGCCAGAGCACCCAGTCTGGCCGGGTCTCGTGGATCTCGGTCGTCCGAATCCCCTCGTAC
>JBPCRS010000006.1:0-13132 GCA_050996575.1 Solirubrobacterales bacterium | reverse complement strand
CCGAGAACGGCCTCCGGCGGGTGGGGAAGGGCCCGGCGGACCCCGTCCGAAGCCCTGCGCTTGCTGACCCGCCCCGCACGGCCAACCCGAACGTCAGCTGCGGACGGGACGACTTACTCCTGGCGGCTTGCTGCACGATCCGGGCTAGATGGCTGATTCCACGACCATCTAGCCGCGGAAACGGCTCTGCCTGGAACGACCCTCAGGGTCGTGCAGGGCGGTGACGGGTATTTTGTCCCCATGTCCCGCCAGCGCGACCTCTTCGTCAACTTCGACCGCGTGCGGCGGGAGATGGACGAGCTCTTCGGCGACGTCTGGGAGCGGACCGGCCTGGCGCCGCGCAGGGCGAGCGGGTTCTCGCCTCGAATCGACGTCTACTACTGCAACGTGGATGCCGACGCCGAGGGCCCGCCGAAGGCGGTGATCAAGGTCGCTGTCGCCGGGATGGAGATGAGCGCGATCAGCCTCGAGGTCTCGGGCCGGCGGCTGGTGATCTCCGGCGAGCGCCCGGTGCAGGAAACCGAGGGTCGTGTCTACGAGCAGCTCGAGATCCCCACCGGCCCCTTTCGCCGGATCGTCGAGCTAAGCGCCGATGTCGAGGCCGAGAGCGCCAAGGCAACCTACGACGACGGGATCCTGAGGATCGAGCTGCCGCTCGTCACCGAGTCCTCGCCGTCGCGCACGGTCCGAGTAGAGCGAGAGCACTGATGCCGCCGCCCCCTGCCGAGCGCGACGACTTCAGCGATCCGATCGGAGCCGACCCCGAGGGCCTGCTCGACGACGACGCGGCGGCGATCCAGATCATCGAGTCCGACGACGTCGACGACGTTGTCCGCGCGAGCCAGAACCGGCCGCTGCCCTCGGCCCTGCCGGTGCTGCCGCTGCGCGACATGGTCACCTATCCCGACACGCTGACTCCATTGGCGGTCGGCCAGGAGCGCTCGATCAAGCTCGTCAACGACGTCCTCTCCGGCGAGCGCCGGCTGGTGATGGTCGCCTCGCGCGACCCGAGCCTCGACGAGCCCGGCCCCGCCGACCTCTTCGACGTCGGGGTCGCCGGCGTCGTAGCGCGGATGCTGAAGGTGCCCGACGGCACGGTCCGGATCCTGGTCCAGGGCACCGAACGGGTGCAGCTCGGCGAGTTCATCTCCGAGCAGCCCTACCTCGTCGGCCGGATCGAGGAGCTTCCCGACACGATCGAGCGCTCGCAGGAACTCGAGGCGCTGACCCGCAATGTCCAGCGCACTTTCAGCGAGATCATCGAGCAGATCCCCTACCTGCCCGAGGAGCTTCAGCTTGCGGTCACCAACATCGACGATCCGTCGGCGCTTGCACACTTGATCGCCGGCTCGCTGCGGATCTCTACCGAGGAGAAGCAGAAGCTGCTCGAGGAGACCGACGTCGGCCGGCGGCTGCGGCGTCTATCGGAGATTCTCGCCCGCGAGCTCGAGGTGATTCAGCTCGGCACGAAGATTCAGACCCAGGTCCAGTCGGAGATCGAGAAGGGCCAGCGCGAGTACTACCTGCGCGAGCAGCTGAAGGCGATCCAGGACGAGCTCGGCGAGGGCGACGAGCGCCAGGCCGAGCTCAACGAGCTGCGCGACCAGATCGAGGCAGCGGGGTTGCCCGAGCATGCGAGAAAGCAGGCCGACCGCGAGCTTTCGAGGCTCGAGAAGCTGCCGCCGGCAGCGGCTGAGTACGGCGTCATCCGCACCTACCTCGAATGGCTGACCGAGCTGCCCTGGGCAGCCGAATCGGAGGACAGGCTCGATATCGAGCACGCCCGCGAGGTGCTCGACGCCGATCACTACGACCTCGAACAGATCAAGGAGCGGATCCTCGAGTACCTCGCGGTGCGCAAGCTGAAGCCGGACTCGCCGGGCCCGATCCTCTGCTTCGTCGGCCCGCCCGGAGTCGGCAAGACGAGCCTCGGACGCGCGATCGCCCGATCGCTCGGGCGTGAATTCGAGCGGATCTCGTTCGGCGGTGTTCGCGACGATTCCGAGATCCGCGGCCATCGCCGCACCTACATCGGGGCGATGCCCGGGACGATCACCCGCGCCCTGCGCGACGCCGGCACCCGCAACCCGGTCTTCATGATCGACGAGATCGACAAGATGGGGACCGACTTTCGCGGCGACCCGGCGAGCGCGATGCTAGAGGTCCTCGACCCCTCGCAGAACGATTCCTTCCGCGACCATTATCTCGACCTGCCTTTCGACCTCTCCGACGTGATGTTCATCACGACGGCGAACATGCTCGAGCCGATCGCCGGCCCGCTGCGCGACCGGATGGAGACGATCCAGCTCGCCGGCTACACCGTCGACGAGAAGCTCCACATCGCGAAGCGCTACCTGATCCCGCGCCAAGTCGATGCCAACGGCCTCAAGCCCTCGCAGATCGGCTTCGCCGACCCGGCGATTCGGGCGATCATCGAGGAATACACGCGCGAGGCCGGGGTTCGAGGGCTCGAGCGTGAGCTCGGCACTGTCTGTCGCAAGGTCGCGCGAGGCGTCGCTGCCGGCAAGGCGAAGAAGAAGAAGGCGCAGATCTCGGCCAAGCGGGCCCGCGAGCTGCTCGGCCGCCGCAAGTACTTCGCCGAGGTGCGCCGGCGCACGCGCGAGCCCGGCGTCGCCACCGGCCTTGCCTGGACGCCGGTCGGCGGCGAGGTGCTATTCGTCGAGGCCACCGCAATGCCGGGCACCGGCAAGCTGACGATCACAGGCCAGCTCGGCGACGTGATGCGCGAGTCCGCGCAGGCCGCACACTCCTACGTTCGCGGCCACCTCGGAGAAATTGCGCCGAACGAGCCGGAGGACTGGTTTGCCGAACACGACCTCCACATTCACGTGCCCGCCGGAGCCGTGCCCAAGGACGGGCCATCGGCGGGCGTCGCGATGACGGTCGCGCTTTCCTCGCTCGTCCGTGGGAAGCACATCGCCGCGGACGTTGCGATGACCGGCGAGGCCACCCTGACTGGCCAGGTCCTTCCGGTAGGCGGCCTGAAGGAAAAGTCGCTCGCCGCCCAGCGCGCCGGGATCAAGAGGGTGATCCTGCCGGCACGAAACGAGGGCGACATCGCCGAGATCCCCGAGCACGAACTAGGCAAGCTCGAGTTCGTTTACATCGAGGAGATCGGCGAGGCGCTCGAGGCCGTCTTTTCGTAATTCGGTTTCCGCCGCAAGCCGCGCGGATATATGCTCCTCTAGAGGCTTACGGAAACTAAGAGGAGAGGTTGATGTCGAAGAAGGGAAAGGCCGGTAAGACCGCAGCGAAGGCGGGCGGCGCGGCCGCCGCGGTTCGCTCGAGTCCATACGTGCAGCGCCTGATCGAGGACGAGGAGCTGCGTGACAGCATCCAGAACGCCTTCGAGTCCGCCCGCGACGCATACGAGCGGATGGCCAACGGCAAGGGTCCAGCGAAGGCGTTTATGGATGACAAGAAGGTCCACAAGGACCTGAAGGAGGCCGCCGACAACCTGCGCGAGGCGTCTGATCGACTACGCGGGAAGAAGCAGAAGCGCGGACTGACCCTCGGGCGCCTTCTGCTCTTCGGCCTGATCGGCGCGATCCTCGTCATGGTCTTGTCCGAGGATGCACGCAAGGCGGTGATGGACAAGATGTTCGGCGCCGAGGAGGAGTTCGAGTACACCTCGACGACGACCGCGTCGACGCCGTCGGCGGCGGCGACGAACGCGTCCTGAGCAGATACGACTACGTCATAGTCGGCGCCGGTTCGGCGGGCTGCGTGCTCGCCAACCGGCTCAGTGAGGACCCGGGGAACCGGGTCCTTCTGCTTGAGGCGGGGGGCAGCGGCCGGCAGCCGTTTAGGCTTCGCTCGAGATGGGAATCGGTGACTTCCTGAGGCGGATCCGCGGCGACCGGCGGGCGATGCCCGAGCCGGGATCCGCGGAGTTCCAGCAGGCCGTTGAGGGCTCGGCGCTACCGGGCGGTGTAATGGAGCCCGGCACCAAGTGGGAGAGCTACCCGGGCGGCGCGTCGGGACAGGTGAGCTCGTCGAGCATGGAGGTCGACGGCCACACGGTCGACGTCTCCGGCCCGGTCGACGAGCAGGCGCTCCGCGCCGCGGGTGTCCCCGCCGACTCGGCTGCCGCCGCGGTCGCGGCGCTCCAGCAGATCTCGCAGGCGTTCGGCGGCGGTGCCGCGGGGTCGGTCTCGATCCAGGGCGACGGGGTGCAGAGCTTCGGCAACGTCGAGGTCAACCAGATGCCCGCGCAGACGCTCGACCTGCGCAAGATGTCCGGCCTTCGCGAGCAGATGATGGAGACGATGAAGGCGCACGGGGTCGACCCCGGTTCGGGCCAGGCCGTCGACGCCTCACAGGTGCCGGGCCTGCAGGAGGCGATGCTCCAGGTACTCGCCAATCACGGCATCGACACGAGCGCGATGGGCGCGCCCTTCACCGATCCGAGTAGACCTCCGGGTTGACGCAGTGCGGCATCGGCTCGCCGGCGAGTCCGGCGAGCAGGTTGGAGACCGCGCTCTCGGCCATCGCGGCGCGGGTGTGGTGGGTCGCCGAGCCGAGGTGGGGGATGACCAGCAGGTTCGGCGCGGCGAGCAGCGGGTCGTCGGGGGGCAGCGGCTCGGGGTCGGTGACGTCGAGCGCGGCGCCGGCGATCCAGCCCTGCTCGAGCGCCGAGGCGAGCGCCGCCTGGTTGACCAGCGGGCCGCGCGCAGTGTTGACGAGGTAGGCCGTATCGCGCATCGCTCGCAGCTCGACCTCGTCGATCAGCCCTTGCGTGCCGGGGTTGAGCGGGACGTGCAGGCTGACGAAGTCGGAGCGGCCGAGGAGCTCGGCGAGAGGGGTCGGGCCGCCGCGCCCGGCGACTAGCACCTCGCAGTCGAAGCCCTCGAGCCGGCGCGCCACCGCCATCCCGATTCTGCCTCCGCCGATGATCCCGACCGTCGCGCCGTGGAGGTCGCGGCCGAGTAACCACTCGGGCGACCAGACCGACCAGTGGCCATCGCGGACCGCGCGCTCGCCCTCCGGGAGCCGGCGGGCGACGGCGAGCATCAGCGCTATCGCGAGGTCGGCGGTCGAGTCGGTCAGGACCTCGGGGGTGTGGCCGACGGGGATCGCGTGCGAGCTCGCCGCCTCGACGTCGATGTTGTCGACGCCGACGGCGAAGTTCGAGATCGCCCGGAGCTCGGGCGCGCTCTCGATCAGCGACGCGTCGACCCGGTCGGTCAGCAGCGAGAGAAGGCCCTCGCAGGCGGCCGAACGCTCGGCCAGCACGTCCGCGGGCGGCGGTCCGTCACCGTCCCAAACTTCGATCTCGTGCTCGGCGCGAAGGCGATCGAGCGCCGGGCCGGGAAGGTCGCGGGTTACGAAGACGCGCAACATCTGCGCTCAGCTTGGCACGATCGCGGCTTGTACGGCGCGGAGATCGCTGCCACAATTCGATGCGATGACCGAGAGCGAGTTTCTCGAACGCATCGACGGACATATCGCCGTCGCCAACGCTCATTTGGAGCGCGGCAACACGATCATGGAGCGCGTCGAAGATGAAGTTCGATTGAATCGCGCCGAGCGCCAGGAGACCCGGATCTTCATGCGCGAACTCACGGTCAGGCATGAGCGCGTCACTCAGCGGATGGTCAACCAGCTCTCGGACCAGTCCGCCATCCTGCGCGACCTGCATGACGAGCACGTCGCCTTCCGAAAGGCGCTGTTCCGCGTCAACGACAGGCTCGAGGATCTGCGCCCCGAAGACCTCGGCTGACCGCTTAGCCCTGGGGCTTCAGCGCAGCCACTCGGCGATTCGCTTGCCGATCATCTCGCCCTGGTCTTCCTGAAGGAAGTGCGACGCGTCGGGGATCGGCTCCGGCTCGGGCCAGCCGAGCTTCTCGGCCAGCCGGGCGCCCATCTTCGGCGTGATGATCGGGTCGCCGTCGGCCCATAGGACCAGCGCCGGCGGGGAGGAGGCCTCGAGCTTCTCCAGCGCGTTTCGACCGGCCTCGGCCCCGGGCGCGTCGGGTGTCGTCGCCAGCATCAGCGGGAAGGCGCGGGCGCCCGCCTTCGACTCGGGGGTGGGGAACGGAGCCTCGTAGGCCGCGACCACGTCATCGGGCGGCTCGACCGCGCACGCCCCCTTGACGAGGAAGCCAATCGGCAGGTCCTCCGTCCGCTTGACGAAGTCGCGAAAAGCCTTCCACGCGTCTGACATCTTCTGGTGGCCGGTGAAGACGCCGGTGTCCATGACGACCAGGCGCGCGATCCGGTCGGGGTTCTCCGCGGTGTAGCGAAGGCCGATCGGCCCGCCCCAGTCATGGACCACCAGCGTGACGTCGCGCAGGTCGAGCTGCTCGAAGAGGTCGGCAATTGCGGCGACGTGGCGGTCGTAGGAGTACCAGCCCATGTCCGTCGGTTTGTCGGAGCGTCCGAACCCGGGCAGGTCGGGCGCGATGCAGCGGTGGCCGGCATCGAGAAGCGGCGGCATCACCTTGCGCCAGAGGTAGGACCAGGTGGGCTCGCCATGGAGGAGGACGATCGTCTCGCCACCGCCGTCGCGCTCGTCGAGATGCGCGAGCCGCAATCCCTCCCACTCGCGATAGCTCGGCTCCCACGGATATCCGGGCAAGCCCTCGAATCGCTCGTCGGGTGTTCGAACCGCGTCGGTCACGGGGGCGATCCTAAGGGACGCGGGCGCGGGGACAGACTGAAGTCTGTCGCCGTTCGGAGGGGCTAGCGCGGGAAAATCCGTGGCATCTTCAGCAGCAGCAGCGGGTTGCCGCGTGGGCGGAGCTTTCGCTGCAGCATCGCCCGGCGTGGGTCGCCGCCCCATGTCGTCACCGAGAGCCAGTCGCGCCAGCTCGTCTCGAAGATGAGGTCGGCGTCCGGTGCCTCGCCCTGCATGGCGGCGGTCGAGCCGTTGTCGATCCGCAGGTGCCACGGCGCGGCGTCGGAGAAGCGCCACTGCAGGGTGATCGGCTTGCCGTTGACCGCCGAGTGGTCGACCGAGCGCGCCATCACGTCGAAGAGCATCTGCTGCACCTCGGGTGAGGAGTCGGGCTCGGCGGTGGGCTCGCCGGTGATGCCCGCCTCGAGCAGCTTGATCGCCGCGACGGCACGATCCTCTGGCGAAAGCTCGAAGTCGAGCGGGAAGACGTCGGGCGGCATCTCGGTGATCGGGTAGCCGGCCGCCTTCCACTTGGTCTCGACCGACCGCATGCCGAACGCGTAGATGTCCTCCAGCTCGAAGCCGTAGCAGCGGGTGTACTCGCGGTCCCAGTTCGGCGGCACGAAGACGCCCATCGACATCGGCAGGATCTCGCGCATCAGCTCGACCACGGCCTGCCTGCACTCGTCCGACTCGGCGAAGCATTCGGAAAGGGTCTTGACGCCGAAGCCGATGTGGCGCTGCTCGTCGCGGGAGACGTTCACCATCCCGGAGCTGAAGCCGGGCATCGAGCCCTCCTTGGTGAAGAAGTCCTCGATGAAGTGCTGCCCGGGCTGGGCCAGGGTCGCCTCGACGACCATGTGGTAGAGCGCTATCGCCTGCGCGAACTTCGGCAGCGAGCGGTCCTTGCGAAGCTCGTCGGCCATCTCCTCGAGCCGGGCGAAGACGTTGCGATAGCTGTAGTTGAGCTGCGGCAGCGTGTAGGCGAGGCCGGCCGAATAGTCGCCCTCGACGCCGATCACCTCGCGGAAGAAGCGGGCGAAGAAGATCGCGTGCCGCGCCTCGTCGACCTGCTGGGTGGCGAGGAAGTACTTTTGCTCCTCGCGCGGGGCGGCGTCGATGTAGGGGGAGAGGTTGTCGGTGACCGAGTCCTCGCCGAAGAAGAACATCGAGTAGATCCAGAGCGCTGAACGCCGTTGGATGTCGCTCAGCGCCTCCCAGCCGGCGCGGTCGGCGGAGAAGTCGATCTCGGTCGCCTTCCAGTTGCCCTGCTCCCAGCGCGCGTAGAGGTCCTCGTAGGAGATCTGGCTGCCCGCGAGGGCGGAGACGTCCTTCGGCTTTTGTGCGCTGATCGGCATTGGCAACCTCCTCGTTCGCGCCAGGGGCGGCGCGCCTCCTCTACACGATTCGATGTCGAGGTTAAACCAGCGACCGCGGCGGGGCCAAGTGAACTGTGCGCGATGTCACAGACAGCGCCGCGGTCAGTTCGCGAGCCCGCAGGGGCAAATGATCAGCGATCCGACGCTGACCGGGGTCTCACCGGCGGTTGTGTAGCCGCGCAGTTCGATCGAATCGCCGGCCGCCGGGCCGTCGCCGTCGTAGTAGGCGACGAGCTTGCCCGACGGAATCGTCGTCTTCGCAACCTCGTCGGGTGGGCTGCCGTCGATCAGGACCTCGGTGCGGACGTTCTCCGCGCCGACCCCGCTGCGCGGGGCACGCAGGGCGGCGATAACGACCACCGGGGTGCTCTCGCCGCCGTCCGAGCCGGCGGTGGCCTCGGCGAGCGACGCGCCTTCGGCCGTGATTTGGACGGTGTCGGTGTTGAGCACGCTCGCATTGACCGGATCGGCGCCGGTGTCGTCGAGCTTGACGTCGGGGAAGGCGATGATCGTTCGCGCGCCGACCTTCGCGGTACCGCTGCGGGCCGTGCCCTCGATGACGACGATGTGATCGCCGGTTGGCAACTTGCATGCGCAGCTGATGATCAGGGTCTTGCCGGCGCCGCCGGCGGCCGGGCTGACTTCGGCATTGGTCTCGGTCTTGCCGTCCACCCGTAACCGCAGCCGCGGCTCGGTCGACCCAGGGGTGAGCTGTACCTGGCCGGCGATCAAGGTGTCGCTGTTGCCGCGGGTCATCACCTGTGTCTCGACGAGGGTCGAGTAGCCCTCGCCCGAGCGCAGCGAGGCGGCGCTCTGGTCGATGTCGCCCTCGGGCGAGGTCGGGCCGCGCAGCGGACCGGGGGAGGGCGTCTCCTGCTCGTCCGACTCGCTCGAGCCGCAGCCTCCGAGCCCGGCCAGCGCGGCGATTGCGATCACACTAACCAGCGCACCTCGCGCCGATCGTCGTAGTCGCCCTTCGGGCTCTCCAACCCCCATCGGCCGCCAGCCTATCCCAGCGCGGCGGGGCGGCGCGCAACCGGTCGCTTCAGTCCAGCTTCGGGCTCCGCCAGGGCTCGTCGAGCTTTGCCGCGAGCATCGTCGCTATCTCGCCCGCCGGCACTCGCGACTGCTCGAGCGAATCGCGCTCGCGCAGCGTCACCGTGTCGTCCTCATTCGTCTGGCCGTCGATCGTCACGCACCACGGCGTGCCGATCTCGTCCTGGCGGCGGTAGCGCTTGCCGATCGAGCCGCCCTCGTCGATCTCAGCCGGGAGCAGTGCGCGGATCTCGTCGAATATCGCCTGGGCGCGCTCGGGCATCCCGTCGCGCGAGACCAGCGGCAGCACTGCGGCCTTGTTAGGCGCCAGGCGAGGGTGCAGGCGCAGCACGGTCCGCTTGCGGCCCTCGACCTCCTCGACCTCGTAGGCGTCGACCATGAACGCGAGCATCGCCCGGTCGACGCCGGCTGCGGGCTCAATTACGTGGGGGACGTAGCGCTCCTTGGTCTGCTGGTCGAAATACTCGAGCTTCTCGCCGGAGAACTTGGCGTGCTGGGTGAGGTCGAAGTCGCCGCGGTTGGCGACACCCTCGAGCTCGGACCAGCCCATCGGGAACAGATACTCGACGTCGGAGGTCGCGCTCGAGTAGTGCGAGAGCTCGTCGGTCCCGTGCTCGCGCAGGCGCAGGTGATCGGGCCGGATGCCGAGCTCGGTGTACCAGCGCATCCGCTCCGACATCCAATGCTGGTGCCATTCGGCCGCGTCGTCCGGCGGCACGAAGAACTCCATCTCCATCTGCTCGAACTCGCGCATCCGGAAGACGAAGTTGCCGGGCGTGATCTCGTTGCGAAACGACTTGCCGATCTGGGCGATCCCAAATGGGGGCTTCTTGCGGGCGAAGCCGAGCACGTTCTTGAAGTTGACGAAGATTCCCTGAGCCGTTTCGGGGCGCAGGTATACCTCGGCGCCGGAGTCCTCGACCGGGCCGATCTGGGTCTTGAACATCAGGTTGAACTGGCGTGGATCGGAGAGCTCGCCGCCGCAGTTCGGGCACTTGATCTCGCCCTCGGCGTCCTCGGCGCCGAGTTGCTGCGCGCGGACGTGGTCCTCGCGCCAGCGCCGCTTGCACTTGCCGAGGCATTGGACCAGCGGGTCGGTGAAGCCCTCGAGGTGGCCCGAGGCCTCCCAGGTCTTCGGGTGCTGGAGGATCGCCGAGTCGAGCGCGACGATGTCGCCGCGGTCGCGCAGCATCGAGCGCCACCACTCGTTCTTGACGTTGTTGCGCAGCAACACGCCGTAGTGGCCGTAGTCGTAGGTCGAGCCGAGCCCGCCGTAGATCTCAGAGGTCTGGAAGGCGAAGCCGCGGCGTTTGCACAGCGCGACGATTTCGTCCAGTGAGAGTTGCTCGCTCATTTCGCTGACGGTATCGGGCCGGCTCAGCTTTTGTGGATCGCGCTATTTGGGGTATTCACCCGGCGGCTGTGGCCGCTGGACCCGCCGCGACCCGAGAAAGACTCATAATCCCCTGCGGCGTGCCGATCATGGAAGGACGGTCGGCGGGGAACGAGCCATGACGGATCTTCTGACAAGACCGATTCGCGCTTCGCGCCACCTGGCGATCTGGATCGTCTGGCACTCGACCGGCGTCTCGCTGGTCGAGGAAGAGCTCTAGCGCTACTCCGGCTCCGCCCAGGCGCGCTGCTTTACTTCGAGCGTGCCGATCTACGAATACCGCTGCTCCGACGGCCACGACTTCGAGGTCGTCCAGCGGATGACCGACGACCCGGTAACGACCTGCGAGGTCTGCGACAAGCCGGTCGAGCGGATCTTCTCGCCCGTCGCCGTCCACTACAAGGGCTCGGGCTTCTACACGACCGACTACGCCCGTAAGGGCAAGAAGGATCCCGGCGCCGAAAGCGATTCGAAGGCGTCGGAATCCTCGTCCTCGGACTCGAAGAAGTCCGACTCGAAGTCCTCCGAAAAGACGAAGACGGCGTCGAAGGACTGAACTCAAGCGGCCGGTGAGCAGGCGGGCTCACGCGGCGGCTCGCCGCCGAGCAGTTCCTCAACCTTCTTCTGGCACTCCTCGAGCGGGATGATCAGCGGCTGGCTCAGCGCCGCCGGCACGAGCACCTCGGTCGGTGAATCGCCACCGATCAAAGCGGCGAAGAGAAGCTGCGGCATCGTCAGCGCGCCCATGTCGGTGACCAGCGCCTTCGGCGCGTTCCAGCCGATCAGCGGCCCGCGCAGGAAGTTGAACGGCAGCGCCAGCGGGCTGGTCAGCTTGCCCTTGATCCCCGAGATCACCTCCTGTTGGAAGCGGACCCGGTCGAGGTCGTTGATCTCGGCGTCGGGGACGCCGTCGTCGTCGCAGTCGCCGCTGGTCCGCGTCCGCGCCAGGGTCAGGGCCTGCTCGCCGTCGAGGTCGTTGTCACCCTTCTTCAGCTCCAGCGTGATACCTCCGTTTTCGACTCCGCCCGAGATCTCCGAGCAGAGCGGCTCATCGAGCTCGACCGTGATCCCGCCGAGCGCGTCGATGAAGTCACGGAAACCGGTGAAGTCGACGATCGCGACGCGGTCGATGTCGATCCCAAGGAAGTTCTCGACCGTTTCGATTGTCAGCTTGGCGCCCCCGTTGGCGTAGGCGGCGTTGATCTGGCTCGGCCCGATGCCGGGAATCTCGGCGAGCGTGTCACGGGGGATCGAGAGCTTGCGGAAGGTGCCACCGCCGGCGCGGATGACCATGATCGTGTCCGAGCGGTAGGGATCGCAGCCCTCCGGCGGCGCTTTGCCCTCTCCGGCTGCCTCGAGGCACTTGTCAGAGGCGGTGTCGGATTCCGAGCCGAGACCGGAGGGGCGGGCATCGGTGCCGAGAACGAGGATGTTCTGCGGGCTCACGGCGAGGAACGGATTGCCGTCGAGTGCGTCGCCGGCGCCATCGGCGAGCTTCCCCTTCTGGATCTGCGCCGAGATCGCGAAGGCGATGAAGCTGATCATCACCCAGCCGAAGATCGCGAGCAGAACCCATTTCCACCATGCGCGGCCGCCCTCGCGACGAGCCTTCGCCGGCTTCGGCATCTTCGGGCCGGAGGGCTTCGGCTCGCCGCCGGGGAGCTTCTGGCGCAGACCGGAGATGTTCGGTTTCGGTAGGCGGCTGAGCGGCCCCGGGCGCGAGCGGTAGACCTTGTAGTCAGGGCGCTTCTCGCCGCCCTCGCCGCCCTTGGGACTCTCGTCATTCACCTGGGGAGATACTGTCGCATGGAGTTGGGTGGAGTGATGGGCAAGAGGATTGCGATCGGGGCCGACCTCGGCGGCACGAAGCTGCTCGTCGGCGCCGTCGACTCAGAGCAGGAGATTCTTCACCGGGGCCAAGAACCCTCACACGGTCGCAGCGGCGAGGAGGTGCTCGAGTTGCTCGAGGCCGAGGTCCGTGAGGCGGTCGCCGCCCAGCCGGGCGCGGTCGCGGTCGGGCTCGGCGTGCCGGCGACGATCGATCATCGCCGCGGCGTTGCGATCAACGCCGTCAACCTGCCGATCGTCGACATCCCGGTCCGCGACCGGATGCGCGAGCGGCTCGGAATTCCCGTATTTCTTGACAACGACGCCAACTGCGCCGCCTTCGCCGAGTACCTCTACGGCGCCGGCCGGGGAACGCGGAACATGGTCATGCTCACGGTCGGCACGGGAATCGGCGGTGGGCTCGTTCTGAACGGCCAGCTCTATCGCGGCTCGACCGGGGCCGGCGCCGAGCTCGGCCACGTCGTGATCGAGCTCGACGGCCCGCCCTGCCAGGGGACTTGCCCGAACCACGGCTGCGTCGAATCGCTCGCCTCGGGCACGGCGCTCGGGCGCGAGGGACGCGCCGCCGCGGAGCGCGAGCCCGGCTCCGCGATCGGCAAGCTTGCGGCGGCCGGCGAGGAGGTCGACGGACGCGCGGTAACCGAAGCTGCCGTCGCCGGCGACGAGGTTGCGGTCGGCGTGCTCGAGCTGGTCGGCCGCCGGCTCGGCGCGGCACTCTCGAGCTTCGCCAACATTTTCGACCCCGACGTGATCGTGATCGGCGGCGGCGTGATCTTCGCCGGCGACCTGCTGCTCGACCCTGCCCGCGAGGAGCGC
>JBPCRS010000188.1:0-12273 GCA_050996575.1 Solirubrobacterales bacterium | reverse complement strand
ATCGGCGACGGTAGGCCGCGCTCGAGCGGCTGCCGCGACCCGACGCTACTCGTCTCCCGTGAAGCGGCTTGAGTGCCCCGCGCCACGCGGTCGCGGGCCTCGCATCGGGGACCGGGACCAACCTGCAGGCGATCCTCGACACGGTGCACGGGCACGAGGGGGTGGAGGTCGTCGGAGTGGGGTCGGACAAACCGGACGCGATCGCGCTCGAGCGGGCGCGATCAGCCGGGATCGAGACCGCCGTCTTCCCCCGCTCCGAGCACGAGCCTCGCGAGTCACGCGACGCAGCGATCGCGGACTGGCTCGAGCGGATCGACGCCGATCTCGTCGTCCTCGCCGGCTACATGCAGCTGCTCTCTCCCGGCTTCGTCGCCCGCTTCGCCAACCGGATCGTCAACGTCCACCCGGCGCTGCTTCCCTCGTTTCCCGGGCTCGACGCGATCGGCCAGGCGCTCGCGCACGGAGTCGGGGTCACAGGGGTGACCGTTCACTACGTCGACGAAGGGGTCGACTCGGGGCCGATCATCCTGCAGCGGCCGATCCCGATCCCGCCCGATCGCGACCGCGAGGCGCTCGAGCGCGCGATTCACGCGACCGAGCACGCGTTGCTGCCGGAAGCGATCCGGCTGATCGCCGCCGGCCGCGTCGAGATCGACGCCGAGAACCCCCGCATCGTGCGGATCCTCCCGCGCCGGGACCCATAGAACGGGGACAGACTTCAGTCTGTCCCCGCGCCCGCGTCCCTTAGGATCGCCTCCGTGTCGGGTGAGGCGATATCGACGAGCGCAGCAGCCGGAGTGGCAGCATCGGCCGAGCGGCCGCTGAAGGTGCGCCGGGCGCTGATCTCGGTTTCCGACAAGACCGGCGTCGGCGACTTCGCCAAGGGTCTCGAAAAGCTCGGGATCGAGCTGATCTCGACCGGCGGCACGGCGAAGGCGCTTCTCGACGCCGGCCTCGATGTGCGCTCGGTCGAGGAGGAGACCGGGCAACCCGAGATCCTCGGCGGACGGGTGAAGACACTTCACCCGCGACTCCACGCGGCGCTGCTCGCAGTCCGCGACGACCCCGAGCACATGGCGACGCTCGAGGCCGAGGGGATCGAGCCAATCGACCTCGTCTGCGTCAACCTCTACCCGTTCGAGCGCACCGTCGCCAGGCTGGACGTCTCCGAGGCCGAGGCGGTCGAGAACATCGATATCGGCGTTCCGACGATGATCCGCGCCGCGGCGAAGAACCACAGCCACGTCGCCGTCGTCGTCAGCCCCGAGAGCTACGACGCCGTGCTCGCCGAGCTCGAGGAGTCGGGCGGCGAGATCTCCGGCGGCACGCGGCACTGGCTCGCGAACGAGGCTTTTGCGACGACGGCGCGCTATGACGCCGCGATCAGCCGCTGGTTCGGAACCCGCTACGAGCTCTTCCCGAGCCACGTCGTCACCGCATGGGAGAAATTCCTCGACCTCTCCTACGGCGAGAACCCGCACCAGGGCGCGGCTCTCTACACCGAGGTCGGCGCCCGCTCGCATGTGCTCTCGCGGGTGGCGAAGCTGCACGGCAAGGAGCTCTCGGCCAACAACGTGCTCGACCTCGATTCAGCGCGGCGGCTGGTCGACGAATTCGACGGGCCGGCCTGCGCGATCGTCAAGCACAACAACCCCTGCGGGGTGGCGATCGCCGGCGAGATCGAGGACGCATACGAGCGGGCGCTCTCGTGCGACCCGCTCTCCGCCTTCGGCGGGGTGATCGCGCTCAACCGCGAGGTCTCGCTGCCACTCGCCGAGCGACTTCATCAGAACTTCGTCGAGGTGCTGATCGCGCCCGGCTACGGCGGCGGCGCGCTCGAGGTACTGGCGCAAAAGGAGGCGATCCGGATCCTCGAGGACACCGAACGCCGCAACCCCGACGCCGCGGAGCGCGACTTCAAGCGAGTTCGCGGTGGCCTCCTCGTCCAGGACTCGGACCGCGTCACCGAGAGCCGCGAAGAGATGGAGACGGCAACGAAGGCTGAGCCGAGTGACCAGCAATGGTCGGACCTACTGTTCGCCTGGAAGGTCTGCCGGCACGTTCGATCGAACGCGATCGTGCTTGCGAAGGAGGGGGCGACGCTGGGGATCGGTGCCGGTCAGATGAGCCGCGTCGACTCGGTCCGGATCGCGATCGACAAGGCGAACGATGCGCGCGGCGGAGAAGCTGCCGGGCTGCTCGAGGGCTCAGCGTGCGCCTCGGATGCGTTCTTCCCGTTCCCCGATGGCCCCGAGACGGCGATCGCCGCCGGGGTCGGCGCTCTTATCCAGCCCGGTGGCTCGAAACGCGACCCGGAGGTCGTCGAAGCCTGCGACGCGGCCGGCGCGGCGATGGTCTTCACCGGTCGCCGGCACTTTCGCCACTAGATCTAGCGATTCGTCACGGCCCGGGCGGCACCTCGGTCGGGTCGCAGTCAAGCGTGCCGTTCTCGGTGAACGGGGTCGAGTTGTCACCGGGGTTGCGCTCGTTCGCGCCGGGGCAGCGCGACCTCAGGTTTTGGGTTAGCCCGGCGAACGCCTCGGACGGCGAGAGCGGCGTCTCGAAGATGTTCGGCAGCGACCCGGGAACGCCGGTCGACGGGGTGAATGCGTTGAAGTTCGTCGAGATCCGGCCCATGCCGCCATTCGCATCGTCGATCCCCGAGTTGGCGAAGTCGTCGAACCAGGCGCCGAGCTCGGGCGTGTAGGCGCGCAGGAAGGCGAGCGCCGGGCGGCCGTCCCTTAGCGCGCAGATCTGCTCGCCGAAGGCGCCCTGGGTGAAGTCGTCGTCGGCGGCGGACTGGAGGTCTTCGACCGAGTTCGGGTTGGCGGCGCAGGTCGGCGAGCCCGAGCCCAGCGCGGCCTCGGTGACCGCGGGCTGGAGGCGGTTGAGGTCGACGAGGTCGTTGGCGGGGCCGGGGCGCAAGACGAGCTGGTCGAGATCGCGGATCGTCGGCACGGCGTCGGCGGCGGCGCCGCGGAACTCGGCGAAGAACGGGCGCAGGCGGATCGCGACCGGCTTCGAGGCGTCGACGAGCGGGTCGACGTCGTCGAGCGTGGCTCTCAGGTTGACGAAGGTGGTGTTCGCCTGGCGCATGAAGTCGGGGAACTCCTGGACGGCCTCCGATAGCGAGGCTTTCTGGTTTGCCAGCGCGCCCTGGAAGGTGTTCAGGTTCCCGATCAGTGCCTCGAGGTCGGGGGCCCTTTCGGCGAGCGCGCCGGAGAGCTTCGAGCCGTCGACGATCAATGACTGCAGCGCCTGCTCGTCGCGGTTTAGCTCGCCGAAGACCCGGCGCGAGGTCGAGAGGAAGGGGTTCAAGTAGCGAAAGCCCTTGTTCGCCTGCTCGCCGACGCCGTCGTAGGAGACCTCGAAGCCCTTGATCACCTTCTTCAGGTTGCGGACGGTGCGCGCGTCGAGCGTGTTGAAGACCTCGTCGAGGTCGACCTCGGAGACGGTCTCCGAGCGGGTCAGCACGCCGCCTGATTCGATCGGCTCGCCGGCGGCGGTCGCGCCGCCCGCATAGGAGGCCGAGTCATCGCCCTCGGGCGGCAGCGAGAGCTGGATCTGGCGGTTCGCCACCCCCGAGAGCGAGAACGAGCGCACCGTGGCGACGGTGCCGCGCGAAAGCGGTGCGTGCTCCTCGTTGACCGAGAAGGTGACGAGCGCGTCACCGTCGTCGCCGAGCTCGATTTCCTTGACCGTGCCGACCAGAACGCCGCCAATAAAGACCTCGTTGCCGGAGACGAGCTGGCTCGCGTTCTCGAACTCGGCGGTGAGCGTGTACTCGTCTTTGTTGAGAACTAGGACATAGACGAGCGTGGCGGCAATCGCGAGCAATGCGACGATCGCGAGCGTGCGTCCGCGGGAGGACTCCTCATCGTCCTCCGTCGCCTCGGTCCCTGCCTCCCGGTCCGATTCGTCGCTAGCCATTCATCCCTTCGATATCAGTTGAGGCTTCGCGGCAGCGTGATGGCGCGCACACGATACCTCCGTAATAACAGCGCGCCCCCGGCGTTCTCCTTATCACCTCCCACCTCGTAGTCCGTCGAACCCAGTCGAGACATGGAGGTGCGGCGATAGCCGCCCCTCCTTTCTCGTCAGGGCTACTTGGGCAGGACCTCGTTCGACGTCGGAACCCCCTGATCGAGCATCGAGTGCTCGCTCACCGATTGAGCGTCTGACGGTTCAGCACGGTCAGAGCCACGAGGCGCGAGACGATCATCGCCACGTAGCCGAGGCCTGCCAGTTGCTCGATCATCACCATCGAGCGCGCGAACGGCCTGACCGGGATCACGTCGCTGAGGCCGGTGCTCGTCAGGGTGGTGAAGCTGAGAAAGAGGAGCTCGACCCAGGATCGGTTTGCCGCGGGGTCGACCGCTGCCGTGAAGCTTCCCGGCTCGATCGCCTGGCAGACGGTGTAGGCATAGGCGAACCCCCAAGCGACGAGGGTGAAGGTGGCGCCGACCGCGAACAGCTCGTCGCGCGTGATCTCGTGGTCCGCGAGCATGTACGCCATCAGCGCGCCGGCGGCGTAGAAATAGAGGACCGCCTCCAAGGCCGACGAGTACGGCAGGAGCTCGTCATCGCCCGTGACGGCCTGGATCACCAGCAGGACCGTCGCCGGGATGGCGAGCGCGATTCCGAGGGTCGTCCAAGCGGGCGAGCTGCGGACGGAGAGCACGACGAGGCCCAGAAACGCGATCCCAAGCGCGCTGATCACCGCACGGCCGGCGGCGCTCTCGTCCAGGAACGGGTAGATCAGGAGGGCGCAGAGCTGCGCGGCGAACAGGATCGCGGCAGGTTCACGCTTGGCAAGGCGCACGAGGGATCAAGCTAGAGAACGGCTCGGCGGTACGGGCGACGCTAGGTGCAGGAATATGACCGGTAACGCGGCGATGCTCCGACGTCGATGTCTGAGGAGAAGGAGATGCTCTCGTCGCTCGACGCCGAAATCGAGCGGCGCGGCGATCGTCGGTGGTGCCGAGGGGAACGTCACGATCTCGGCGATCGCGTCGTCGCGGTCGGACACGTCAGGACGGTTGGACGTGAAAGCGGCGTGGAGCTCGACTCACCAATCGGCTTCGTCTTCACCCTGAGAGACGGAAGGCCGTGAAGGCCGAGGGCTTCCTCAGCCGAGCTGCGGCGCTCGCAGCCGTGGGGCTGGAGGGGTAGGGAAATGCGTGATCAGATACCCCCGGCCGGAATCGAACCGAGCGCCGCGCGGGTTAAAAGCCCGCCGCTCTAAACCACTGAGCTACGGGGGCCTAATCAGCTTACGAGGAGTTCAGCTCCTTGAGCGCGAGTAAGCGTCATTCGCCGATGGCAGTTCGCGCATCGAACCTCGCACTCGGCGATCTCGGCTTTGAGGCGCTCGAGCCCCACCCCGGACCGAGCCATGGTCGAGACACAACCACGCTTCTGACCCACGTGATCGAAGTCGAGAACGACGAGGTCAGCCAGACCGCAATCGACGCAGCCGCATGCCAGCAAGGCATCCTTCACATGCAAAAGATTCCTTAGCTGACACGGCAGAAGGTTTCGATTCCGCGCGAGCTGATCCGGGTCGACGCGCCACCACCGACCTCGGATGGCCGATCGGCGCCGATGGCAGTTAACGCAGACGACGTCGCAACGCTCGATCTCAAGCCGAAGCGCCCGAACTGACAAGCCGGAATCCACGAGAGAACTGACTGAGCCACGCTTCTCGCCAAGGTGATCGAACTCGAGGACGTTCGAATCGACTTCGCCGCAGTCGACGCATACGCTTCTCGCAAGCTCGTCGTTCACGAGTGTGCGGGCCTCGAGCTTCCGGCGACGCTTGGACGTGCTCGATTGTTTGCGATGAAGATCCCCGCGCTCCCTGAAGTACCTGCGAAAACATTCGCGGCACCAGGCTTGGCGACCGTCGCCGGAGCGATTGAATGCGGACAGCGGTAGCACCTTTCGGCATTGGCCACAGCGCTTGGTGTTCTCCTTAAGAGCCGGCCTAGCTGGTGCCTGCGCTTGTTCCGTAACGGGGAGTTCGATGTCTCGAACCCAGACGCTTACCGACGAGATGCAGACGCCCAGCCTCACGGCAATTGGTCGCAGAGCCCAACCCTCCTGCCTCAGGGCTCGTGCCTCGGCCCGCTCCGCATCCTTCCGCCGCATAGCGAACATATGTTCGCACGCCGACCGGCGGACTTACCTCAGAGCTCGGGCGCTCCGTCCTGCGGTGTCGAGGCCTCCGCGTGCAGGCGGCGCGGAATCCGGCCCGCGTTCCGGGCGGCGAACCCAGCCTCGACCGCCTGGCGCATCGCAATCGCCATGCCGGCCGGGTTCTCGGCCCGGGAGACCGAGCTGGCCAGCAGCACGCCGTCGCAGCCGAGCTCCATCGCCAGCGCCGCATCGGAGGCGGTGCCGATTCCGGCGTCGAGGATCACCGGCACCGAGGCCTGCTCGGCGATGATCTGCACGTTGTATGGATTGCGGATCCCGGCACCCGATCCGATCGGCGAGCCGAGCGGCATCACCGCGGCGCAACCGACATCCTCGAGCCGTCGGGCAAGAATCGGGTCGTCGTTCGTGTAGGGGAGAACGGTGAAACCGCCGTCGACCAGCACCTCGGCCGCCGCGACGAGCTCGACTGCGTCGGGAAAGAGCGTGCGGTCGTCGCCGATCACCTCGAGCTTGACCCAATCGGTCTCGAGCGCTTCGCGGGCGAGCTCGGCGGTGCGAATCGCGTCGCGGGCCGTGTAGCAACCGGCGGTGTTCGGCAGCGTGAACAGGCCGAGGCCGTCGATCAGCTCGAGCAGCGAGCCCTGGGCGAGCGGGTCGACGCGGCGAAGCGCAACGGTGACGATCTCGGTCGCGCTCGCCCGCAGCGCGCTCTCCATCTCCTCGAGCGAGCGAAAGCCGCCGGTGCCGACGATCAGACGCGAACCCCAGGTGCGGCCGCCGAGCTCGAAACCTCCGCCGGCCACTTCGGTGACATCGCGCTCGGCCTCGGTCCGCTCGCCGCCACCGATCGCCCGAACAACCTCGACGGCCTGGCCGTCGCGAAGCGCGGTCCTCCCCCACTGCGCCCGCGGCACGACCTCGCCGTCGACGGCGACGGCGAGGCCACGGAGCTCATCGGCCACACCGGCCCGCTCGACCGCAGCGCTCACCGTGGCCCCGTCATCGAGCACGATCGACTCTCCGTTGAGCTCGACCGTCATACGGCAACGCCCTCCGCGGCGAACCGGCTTGGATCGAGGCCGGCGGCGGCCTCGGGCACCGGCTCCCCGGCGAGCTCGGCGGCGACGGCCTCACCGGTGAGCGGTGCGAGCAGAATGCCGTTGCGGTAATGGCCCGTGGCGAGAATCAGGCCGTCGATCGCGCCGGCACCGACCAGCGGCGCGTTGTCGGGCGATCCGGGGCGCAATCCGGCGGTCGCTTCGAGCAGCTCCATCTCCGCGACCTCGGGCAGCAGCCGGTAGGCCTCGCGAAGTAGCTCGTGGACGCCGCCGGCGGTGACCCGCAGATCGAAACCCGTCTCTTCGACAGTCGCGCCGACGATCAGGCGACCGTCCGCTCGCGGGACGAGGTAGACCCAGCGCGAGGCGACGATCCGCTCGCACGGCGCCTCGTTCGCGCCGAGGACGAGGATCTCACCCTTGACCGGGCGCACGCGAGGCCGGGCGCTTTCGGGCAGCCATTCCGCCTGCCCCGACCAGGCGCCGGATGCGAGGACGACGTAGCGCGCCCGAAGCTCGCTGCCGAGCCTGGTCTGCACACCGGCCAGCCGATCGCCATCGAAGATCGCCTCGGCGGGCTGGTCACCGAGGACGAGCTCGCCGCCGGCGCGCAACACCGCTTCGCGAAGCGCGGCGACGAGCACGCGCGGGTCGACGTCGGCCTCCGCTGGCGCGTGGACTCCGCCGGCGACAGCGGTGGCGAGGCCTGGTTCGAGGCTCCGGCACTCGCTCGCCCGCAGCCACTCGGCGTCGAGACCGAGCGAGACCTGGAGCGCGTGGCGCCGGCGAAGCTCCTCGGCTTCGTCGCGGTCGAGCGCCAGGTGAATCGCACCGGCGGTTCGATAGCCGACGTCGCGGCCGGAAGCCTCGCCGAGCTCATTGGCGAACCGTGGCCAGGCCGTGGCCGAGGCGAGGTTGGCGCGCAGCAGCCTCTCCTCGCCCCAGGCGACTTCGCCGATCGGCGCGAGCATTCCCGCCGCGACCGCCGAGGCACCCTGGCCCGGTTCGCCGCGTTCGAGCACGCAGACGCGCAAACCGCGCTCCGCCGCGCGCCAGGCGCAAGCGAGGCCGATCACACCGGCGCCGACGACGAGCGCGTCGTAGGCGTCGCTGCCGTTGCCTCGGTTGTCCGGCACGAACTTCCTCCCTTCGCCGGAATTACCCGGATCAGGTTCAGGCGGTCGGCGGCACCAGCCGCCCTCTCAGCCCGCGAACTTTCGGGCTCCCGCTTATGGGTTCATCGTAACGTGGGTGGCCTGGTGAGCGCATCGCACGCAGAAATCGTTGGCGAGAAGCTGGACCGGGTTAAGACGGCCTCGCTCTACTTCGTCTGCGAGGCGCGCCCGAGCGACCGCGATCCGGGCGGGCTGCTCGATGCGGCGATTCGCGGCGGAGCCGGGATTATCCAGCTGCGAGACAAGGGCCTTGACGACGAAGACCTCTTCGCCGCCGCGCCGGCCTTTCGCCGAGCGGCCGACGGCGGCCGGGCGCTGTTCATCCTCAACGACCGGCCGGATCTGGTCGCCTCGTGCGGCGCCGACGGGGTCCACGTCGGCCAGGACGACCTGGCGGTCGAGGAGGCGCGTGCGATCGCCGGGCCGGCCGCACTCGTCGGGCTCTCGACGCACTCCGCCTCCCAGGTCGAGGCCGCTTGCGCTGCGGAAGGCCCGGCACGCCCCGATCAGATCAGCGTCGGCCCGGTCTGGGAGACGCCGACGAAGGAGGGTCGGCCTGCGACCGGCCTCGGCTTGGTCGAGTTCGCAGCCGAGAGTGCGACGGTGCCCTGGTTCGCAAT
Organism: Solirubrobacterales bacterium; assembly: GCA_050996575.1. Classification (GTDB taxonomy): domain Bacteria; phylum Actinomycetota; class Thermoleophilia; order Solirubrobacterales; family 70-9; genus DASUSH01. Next base: position 3,261 of record JBPCRS010000188.1, on the reverse strand, counting down.
CGGCGGGATCGACGCGCGTACGGCAGCCGAGGTCGCTGCGGCCGGTGCGCGCAGGGCGGTCGTCGTCCGCGCGATCCGCGACGCCGAGGACCCCGAGGCGGCCGCGCGGTCGATCGTCGGCGCGTTCGCCGCGGCCGATCGCCAGACTGCGGTTCGGACCGATGGGTAGCCGCGAGCGAAAGCGAGTCGAGCGCCAGAAGCGCAAGACGCGGAGCGCGGAGCGCCGCGACAGCGCCGCGGGGACAGTCGCATCAACCTCCTCGAACGGTTCCGGTGACGAGCAGGACGTGACGGCGACCGCCGAGAGCGCTTCCGAGCGAAAGAACCGCGAGGCCCGCGAGTCACTCGAGCCGCTGGCCGAGGGCGAGAGGCCGACCGTGGTCACAGTCAGCGCCGTGATCTGCACCGTGCTCGTCATTCTCAGCGTGCTCGGCTACGCACTCTGGGACGTGTTCCAGGACGACCCCCGCCCGCAGGCATTCGGGGTTGCCGTCTTCGTCGTCCTGATCGGGGCGATGGCCTACGGACTGTGGCGCGGGCGCTACTGGGCCGTGCTCGGCTTCCAGTCAACCCTCGTCCTCGTGATCATCGCCAGCGCGCTCGGCCTGCTCGCCTCGCTCTCGCTCTTCCTCGCGCTCGGCAACTTGATCCTGATGGTCGGCGCCGGCGCGCTCTTTTACTTCATGATCAGGGCCTGGGCACGAATCCAGATGCCGACCCGCGGCACACACGAGTAGGTAGAGTCGAACGCCCATGGCTGACGCCTACGACGCGATCATCATCGGCTCCGGCCCCGGCGGCTACGTGGCCGCGATCCGCGCCGCCCAGCTCGGGCTGAAGACCGCCTGCATCGAGAAGGACGTCGTCGGTGGCCGCTGCCTCAACTACGCCTGCATTCCGGCGAAGACGGTGCTCCACACCGCCGAGGTCTACGACCAGGCTGCCAATGACGCTGCCGGCCTCGGGATCAAGATCGAGGGCGTCTCGATCGACTGGAAGGGTGTTCAGGAGCGCCGCGAGCAGGTCCGAAAGACGCTTACCGGCGGGGTCAAGATGCTGTTCGACAAGAACAAGGTCGACTTCGTCGAGGGCGAGGGCAAGCTGACCGCAGAGGCCAACGTCCAGGTCGGCGACACGGTCTACGAGACGGGGAGCGTCGTCCTCGCCACCGGCTCGACGGCGATGGCGATCCCGGGCGTCGAGTTCGGCGGACGCGTGCTCGACACCTGGGGCGCCTGGTCGCTACCCGAGCTGCCGAAGTCGATGGCCGTCGTCGGTGCCGGCGCCTCGGGCTCGGAGATCGCCTCGGGCTATGGCCGACTCGGGACCGAGGTCCAGCTGATCGAGATGGTCGACCAGATCCTGCCGCTCGAGGACCCCGACATGGCCAAGGTCGTTGCCCGCGCCTTCAAGAAGCAGAAGATCACAGTCTCGACCGGGACCAAGGTCGAGAAGGTCGAGGCCGGCAAGGACTCGGTAACGGTCCACTTCGGCGACGGCCAGGCCGAGGTCGACTACCTGGTTATCGCCGGCGGCCGTGCCCCCGACACCGAGGCGCTCGGCCTCGACGCCGCCGGGGTGAAGACCGACGAGAAGACCGGCAAGGTCGGGATCGACGAGTGGCAACGAACCTCGAACGAGAGGGTCTGGGCGATCGGCGACCTCGTCCGCGGTCCCGCGCTCGCCCACAAGGCCTCCGAGGAAGGCGTCGTCGCAGTCGAGCGAATCGCCGGCGCGGAAACTCACCCGGTCGACGTCGAGCTGATCCCGGGCGCCACCTTCTGCCATCCCCAAGTCGCCAGCGTCGGCATGACCCAGGCCGAGGCGAAAGAGGCCGGCAAGGAGGTCAAGGTCGGCAAGTTCAACCTCGGCGGGGTCGGCGCGGCGGCGGTCTACGACGACCACAAGGGGCTGGTTAAGATCATCACCGAGGCCGAATACGGCGAGATCGTCGGCGCCCACATCGTCGGCAACCGCGCCTGCGACATGATCGCCGAGCTCGTCGACGTGATGGCGCTCGAGGGCGGTCATCAGGAGCTCGCCCGGATCGTCCACGCCCACCCGACGATCTCCGAGGCCGTGCTCGACGCCGCCCGCGCCGTCGACGGCTGGGCGACGCACCAATAGCCGCCTCCGACACGGGCGCCGCCTCGGCCGGCGCGCGCGCCGAGACGATTCGCTTGCTCAACATCATCGCGGTGATCGCGATCGCCGACGCGCTCCTGCTCGCGGTCCTGCTCTGGGCCTCGTTCTCCGACCGCGAGACCCTCGTCTCGATCCTCGGGCCAATCCACGGCGCCGGCTTCCTCGCCCTCGTCTTCCTCTGCATCAAAGGGACGGTGGAGAAGCGCTGGGGCTGGTGGTACCCGGCGATCGTAGTCGTGACCCTGGGGCCGCCCGGGTCGCTGATCGGCGACGTGATCTGCCGGCGCCGGCTGGACCGCGAGCCTGCCGTTGAGTGAGCTCGCGGGCCACCCCGTCTTCTACTTCGATCTCGGCTCGCCCTACGCCTATCTCGCGGCCGAACGGATCAACCCGCTGTTCGTCGAGGCGATCGGGCTGCCGCCGATCTGGCAGCCGATCCTGCTCGGCGGCCTCTTCCGCGAGCTCGGCCGCGACTCGTGGGCGAACGGGCCCGGGCGGGACGCCGGGATCGCCGAGGTCGAGCGACGGGGCTCGGCCTACGGGATCCCGCCGATCCGCTGGCCCGAGCCCTGGCCGGGCAACACGCTCTACGCGATGCGCGTCGCGACCTTCGCCAAGGAGATCGGCAAGGCCGTCTCGTTCTCCCTCGCCGCCTTTCGCCAGCCGTTCGCCGGCGGTCGCGACCTGACCGACCCCGAGAACGTGATGATCGCCGCCGCCGCCTGCGAGCTCCACCCGCGTGCAGTCGAGACCTCGGCCGAGCGGGACTCGGTCAAGGCCAGGCTGAAGGAGGCGACCGCCGAGGCTGCCGGACTCGGCGTCAAGGGCGTGCCCGCGGTCGTCGTCGGCTCCGAGGTGTTCTGGGGAGACGACCGCCTCGAGGACGCGGCCGAGGCGGCTAGCCGAACTTGACCTTCGCCGGCGGCGAGTAGTCCGACGCCGCGGCGGGATCGGCCTCGAGCCGGACCCGGGCCTGGAAGCTGAGCTTCTGGCCGGGCCGGATCTTGAACCGGCCGCCGAGCTCGCGGGTTCCGCCGCGGACGGTCCTGAACGAGCCGCTGCCCTCGGCGCGCTGGACGTCGAACACCTGGCCTGTGGGCAACTCCTCGGCTGCCC
>JBPCRS010000171.1:0-10649 GCA_050996575.1 Solirubrobacterales bacterium | reverse complement strand
CCTACTTTCCGTCGGTGCCGCGGATCTTCGAGAAGGTCTACACGGCGGCGACGTCCGGGGTCGAGAAGGAGGGCGGCCTGAAGAAGGCGATCTTCTGGTGGTCGATCGGCGTCGGCGCGAAGATGCGCGAGTGCGAGCGCAAGGGCAAGCGACCGGGCTTCCTGCTCAAGCGCCAGTACGACTTCGCCGACAAGCAGGTGCTGTCGAAGATTCGCGGCCTGTTCGGTGGCAACCTGACCCGAGCGGTCACCGGCGCCGCGCCGATCAACCCCGCCATCCTGCGCTTCTTCGACGCCGCCGGCGTTCTCGTGCTCGAGGGCTGGGGGATGACCGAGACATCGACGGCGGCGACGATCTCGACGCCCGACGATTTCAAGATCGGCACCGTCGGCCGGCCGTTCCCGGGCTGCGAGGTGAAGATCGCCGAAGATGGCGAGATCCTCGCCAAGGGCCCGAACATCTTCCAGGGCTACTACAAGAACGACGAGGCGACCCGGGCGACGCTCAAGGACGGCTGGCTGCACACCGGCGACATCGGCGAGATCGACTCCGACGGCTTCGTCAAGATCACCGGCCGCAAGAAGGACATCATCATCACCGCGGGCGGCAAGAACATCACCCCGGCGAACCTCGAGGCCGAGATCAAGCAGCACCCGCTCGTCTCTCAGTGCGTTGTGATCGGCGACCGCCGGCCGTTCCTGGTCGCGCTCGTAACCCTCGACCCCGAGGAGGCGGCGAAGTTCGCCGATGAGCACGACCTCGGCCCCGACCTCGCGGCGCTCGCCTCGAACGCGCAGGTGCGGGAGTCGATCCAGGCCCACGTCGACGAGATCAACCAGAAGTTCGCCCGGGTCGAGCAGGTGAAGAAGTTCGAGATCTTGCCGGCCGACCTCTCGCAGGAGGGCGGCGAGCTGACGCCGACGCTGAAAGTGAAGCGGAACGTGGTCGCCGAGAAGTACGACGACCAGGTCGAGTCGCTCTACTCCTGAGTCAGGACTTCTCGGACGCCGCGTCGGCGTCTTGCTGGCGCAGTAGCGCTCCGGTCGTCTGCTCGAAGACGCGCCGCCAGGCGGGCATCTCCTCGCGTTCGCGCTCGACCTGCTCGAGCACGTGGCGGACGCGCCGGGCGGAAATCTCGATCCCGTGCTTCTCGGCGATCTCCTTGAAGCGCTCGTAGTCGCGGGCGAGCCTCAGCGTCACCGACTCGAAGCCGTGCTTGGCGATCGAGAGGCGGCCGCCATAGTCCATGATCGAGGTGCCGAACATCAGCTCGTCGTCGGGCTCCGGCTCGATCAGGATGATGTCGACTCCCGGGTACGTCTCCTCCCAGTCCTCGACCGCGCGGTGCAGGCGGTCGTGGGAGAGGACGCGGAACGACTGCTGAGCGATCGCGGCCGCGCCCATGTCGGAGACGCGGCGAACGCGGGTGCCGAACATCGTCGGGATTCGCTTCGAGAAGTCGTTTACGTAGGGCACCATCGGGTTGACGACGACGATGAACTTGGCTCCGTTCTCGACTGCGACATCGACATTCGTGGTCGAGCGGATGCCGCCGTCGATGAACTCACGCCCGCGCACTTCGACCGGCGAGTAGACGACCGGCAGCGCGCCGGAGGCCGCAACGGCGGTCGAGATCGGCACATCGCTCCACTCGCCTTCGCCGAGCACTACTCGCTCGGTCGTGTCGAGGTCGGTGGCCGGCAGGTAGAGCTCGGGCTCGAGCAGGCGGAAGTCGTTGGTGCGGTCTGGGTCGGAGAGAACCTCGTCGACGTAGTCCTCGATGCCGGCGCCCGTGTAGAGGCCGGAGGGGATGTTCTCGGCGAGCCTCATCCCGACGTCCATCACCGAGGCTTCGCCGAGCCTCGTCACGAGGGTCTGGGCGAGACCGGCCATGCGCAGCGGCAGCAGCAGCGAGCGATTGATGAAGCCGCGGTAGTTGGGCGTCAGCAGCGTTCCCAGGTCGAGCTCGCGGATCGGCGAGGGAAGCTTGCGGTTCAGCACCCGCATCATCTCCTCAGGCGTGATCCCGTTAGCCGTAAGGCTCGCGATGAACGCACCGGCGCTGGTGCCGACGTAGACGTCGAACTCGTTGACCGTCCGGTTGACGGCGAGCAGGTCGAGCGCGCGCAGGGCGCCGATCTCGTAGACGCCGCCGGTGAAGCCGCCGCCGCCGAGGACGAGGGCGGTCTTCGAGCGCTTCTTATGCCGTCTCGCCCGCGTTGCCGAGGAGGCCGCTTTCGGTCCCTTGCCCGCCCCTTCGATAGGTACGACCTTGCCCATCAGCGGCTACAGCTTACCCGGGGGACGGGACTGTCGTCCCAGAGATCGGGCTGTGCGGGGTCCCCCACTACCCTCCTCACGTGCCGCCAGGGAGGTACTTTCTCGCCCTTTTCGCTGCGCTCGGGGCGCTTGCGGCGAGCGCCGCCACGAACGCCACAGGGGGCCTCGGCGCCCCCGGACCTTCGGCGAATAGAACCGTCCTGGCGAATCCCGACGCGCCCGCCTTCACCACCGCGGTCCGGCGCGGCAGCCCGGCCGCTCTTCGCGCCGGCGTCGACCGCGGCGAGCTCTCGCGCGAGCTCGGCAACCTGATCGACCAGGCCGGCTCGGGCAGCGGCGTCTGGGTCGCCGACGCCGAATCGGGCGAGGAGGTGTTCGAGCGCCGCGGCAACGACAAACGGATCCTCGCCTCGAACACGAAGTTGTTCACGACCGCCACCGCGCTCGAGTTGATCGGCGCCCGCGAGAAGCTGACAACGACGGTCGTCACCGGCGGCGAGATTGCGAACGGCACCTTGAGCGGCAACCTCTTCCTCGTCGGCGACGGGGATCCGGCGCTTGCCGGGCGCTCGTTTGCGCGCCGCCACGGGTTCACCGGGACGCCGATCGGGCGACTGGCCAAGCAGATAAAGGAGGCCGGGATCAAGCGGGTGCGCGGCGACCTGCTCGCCGACGACTCGATCTTCGACGGCGTTCGCGGGGTCCCCGACTCGAGCGGCAACACGAGCCCCTACATCGGCCCGCTCTCGGGACTCTCCTACAACGAGAACCGCCGCGGCGGCGGCTTCGTCTCGAACCCCGAGACGGCTACCGCCGAGGAGCTGAAGAAGGGCCTCGAGAATCGCGGCGTCGAGGTCGGCAGGGTGGCCGAGCGCCGAGCGCCTGAGGATCTGCTCGACGCGCCCGCGCTCGCCGAGACCAGCTCGGCGCCGCTCGACGAGCTGGTTGAGGACACGAACCGGCCGTCGAACAACTTCTTCGCCGAGACGCTGCTCAAGCGACTGGACACCGTCGATGGCGACCAGGGGACGACGAAAGGCGGGACCGAGGACGTCGAGGCGTTCGCCCACGAGCTCGGCTCAGACGTCAATGCCGTCGACGGCTCCGGCCTGACCCGCTCGAACACGGCCTCGCCGCAGGACGTCGGTGAGCTGTTGCTGGCGATGCGCGAACACCCGGCCGAGCGCTCGTTCAAGCGCTCGCTGCCGAAGGCGGGCTCGCAGGGCACGCTCGCGGGCCGGATGCGCGGGACCGCAGCCGAGGGCAGGTGCCGGGCGAAGACGGGGACGATCTCCGGCGTCTCCGCCCTCTCCGGCTACTGCCGGGCGAAGGGCACGACGATGGTTTTCTCGATCCTGATGAACGGCGTCAACGTGACCAGCGCGCGCCAAATCCAGGACCGGATGGCCGCGGTTATCGCTCGCTACAAGCCGTAGCGACCCATCTAGCCCAAGCGCAGCATCGACTTCATCGCCCGCGGGATGTCGCCGCGGGTGTGCGAATAGGCCTCCTCGATCGCAGCGGCGGCTTCACCGTGGATCGACGGCCCGTGACCGCTGAGCAGGTGCTCGGGCTCGAAACGACGCGGTGTGCCGGGCGGCTTCAGCCTCAGCATCGGGTGGATGCCGGCCCGCCGGCCGACGGCGAAGTACGAGCCGGTGCCGAGCGCCTCGGAGACGACCAAAAGGCGCCGCTCGGGCCACCAGAGGTGGAGCTCGCGCCAGCCCGGCATCCAAAGCGTTCGGCCGAGCTCGAACGGCGAATCCGGCACGTCCTCCGGAAGGCGAAGATGGGGCACGCCGTAGCGATCGGCAAGCGACTCGCAGTCGCGCTGATGACGGTCGAGCAGCTGGATCACCCCGGCGGGCTCGCCGAGCGCGGTCGCGGCCTCGAGCGCACCCTCGTCCTCGACCGGGTCGATCAGCCAGACGCGACCGTCGTCGGCGAGCGCGTGACTCGAGCGCTCCATCGTCTCGCCCGCGATCGTCCATGTGAGCGCGAAATCGAGCTCGGTGTCGAGGCGGGCGGCGATCGCCTCAGTCTCCCAGGAGCTCGACGAGCCCGTCCTCGTCGAGGATCTGGGTGCCGATCTCCTCGGCCTTTGCGAGCTTCGAGCCCGGGCTGTCACCGGCGACGACGTAGTCGGTCTTCTTCGAGACCGAGCCGGTCACCTTGCCGCCGGCGCGCTTGATTCGTTTCGTCGCTTCCCCGCGGGTGAGATCGGGCATCGTTCCGGTGAGGACGAAGGTCTTGCCCTCGAGCGGGCCGCCCTCCTCGCGGCGCTCCTCGGCGGAGAGCTCGAACTTGAGGCCCCGATCGCGTAGCCGCGCGATCAGATCGCGGGTCGCGGCGTCGGCGAGCTCCTCGGCGAGCTGCTCGGCGAGCACCGGGCCCATGCCCTCGGTCTCGGCGATCGCCTCCGGATCGGCCTCGAACAGGGCGTCGATCGAGCCGAAGTGGTCGGCGAGCGCATGCGCGTTGACGTGGCCGATTCCAGGCAGGCCGAGCGCCAAGAGCACGGTGCCGAACGGGCGCTCACGCGAGCGCTCGATCTCGCCGACCAGGTTCCGTGCCGAGATCTCGCCAAAGCCCTCGAGCTCGGTCAGCGCTTCCGCGGCAAGGTCGTAGATGTCGGCCGGGTCGCCGATCAGCCCCTCGTCGAGGAAGCGGTAGGCCTGCTTCTCGCCGAAGCCCTCGATGTCCATCGCCCCACGCGAGACGAAATGCTTGACGAGCTGGAAGGTCTGGCCGGGGCAGCCGCGCCGGTTCGGACAGCGGGTGAAGACATCGTCGGGCTCCTTCTCAGTCGGGGTGCCGCAGGCAGGGCACTTCTTTGGTGGGCGCGCCTTTCGCAGCCGCCTGCCCTTGCGGCGCTGGATCAGCGGCGAGACGACCTGGGGGATCACGTCGCCGGCGCGCATGATCACGACCTCGTCGCCCTCGCGCACGTCCTTTCGCGCCAGGTCCTCCTCGTTGTGGAGCGTCGCCGTCGTCACCGTGACGCCGGAGACACGGACCGCCTCGAGCATCGCGAACGGCAGCATGTTGCCGCGCCGGCCGACGTTCCAGACGATCCGGTTGAGCGTCGTCGTCGCGGTCATCGGCGGGAACTTCCAGGCGATCGCCCAGCGCGGCTCGCGGCCCGCGACGCCGAGCTCGCGCCAGAGCGAGCGCTGGTCGACCTTGATCACCACCCCGTCGATCTCGAAGTCCAGCCCCTCGCGGCGCTGTTCCCACCACTCGCAGCGGGCGACGACCTCGTCGGCCGAGTCGTGGACGGCGATCTCGCCGTTGACCTTGAAACCGTGATCGCGCATCCACTTGAGCTCATCGGAGTGGCTCGAGAACTCGATCCCGCGGTGGGCACCGATCCCGTACGCCCAGATCGAGAGCGGTCGTGACGCGGTCACCTCGGGGTCGAGCTGGCGCAATGAGCCCGCCGCGGAGTTGCGCGGGTTGGCGAATGTCGGCTCGCCGGCCGCCGCGCGGGCCTCGTTGAGCTCGGCGAAGGCACTGCGTGGCAGATAGACCTCACCGCGGACCTCGACCAGCTCGGGCGCGTCCTCGATCCGCTCGGGAATGTCGCCGACCGTACGCAGGTTGCGGGTCACATCCTCTCCGGTGACACCGTCGCCGCGGGTAGCGCCACGGACGAAGACGCCATCCTCATAGCTGAGCGAGATCGCCAGGCCGTCGATCTTCGGCTCGGAGACGAAGCGGAGATCGCCGGGCTCGATGTCGAGCCGCTTGAGCTGGTTGTGCAGGCGCGTCTCCCAGGCTCGGAATTCTTCCGCCCCGCGCGCATTGCCGAGCGAGAGCATCGGCTCGGCGTGGCTGACCGGCTCGAACTTCCCGAGCGGCCGGCCACCGACCCTCTGCGTCGGCGAGTCCGTCGTCCGCAACTCCGGATTCTCCGCCTCGATCGCGCGCAGCTCGTTGATCAGCGCGTCGTAGTCCTCGTCGGAGACGGTCGGGTCGTCGAGTACGTAGTAGCGGTGGTTGTGGGCCTCGAGCTCTTCGCGAAGCTCGGCGGAGCGCTTGGCGGGGCCGGCAGCTGTCAACTGGCTAGCGGGTCTCGGCCGGGCCGGCGAGCATCGCCTCGAAATCCCAGGAGCGCAGGTTCTCGAGCCCGTCGTGGTGGGTGAGGTCGAAGTGGATCGGGGTGAGCGCGATCCGACCGCGGGCGATCGCGGCGAGGTCGGTGCCCTCCTCATCCTCGAACGAGGGCTCGAAGCCGTAGATCCGGTAGCGCTTGCGGCCGTCGCCATCCTCCTCGACCTGCTTGAGCTCGTCGTTGTAGAGGCGCTTGCCGAGCCGCGCGACCTCGACGCCCTCGGGCTCGCCGGCGGGGCAGTTGACGTTGATCAGCGTGTCGGGCGGTGGCAGGTCCTCGATCAGGCGCCGGACCAGCTCGGCGCCGAATCGAGCCGCATACGAAAAATCGAAGCTGCGGCCGAAGCGGAAGTCCATCTCCTTGCGCTCGGATTGCTGCGACATCGCGACCGACGGGATGCCGAGGACGATGCCTTCGAATGCGGCCGCGACCGTGCCCGAGTAAGTGACGTCATCGCCGAGGTTTGCGCCGTGGTTGATCCCGGAGACGATCAGGTCGGGCTTACCGCCGATCAGGCCGAGGTCGGCGAAGCGGACGCAGTCGACCGGGGTACCGTCGGTGGCGAACCCGAGATCACCGTCATCGAAGCGGATCTCCTCGACCCAGAGCGGCGAGCGCGTCGTGATCGAGCGCGCCGTCGCCGAGCGATTCGAGTCCGGCGCGATCACGCTGACCTCGACCCCGTCGATCTCGCGAAGCCGGCGACGGATCGCGTGGAGGCCCTCCGCCGAAATGCCGTCGTCGTTGGTGAGGAGGACCTTCACTGGGCCGATTCTAGGGGTGGTGGCGACGGTCGCGGCCTGCGCTGGGATGCCCGCTGGCGCCTGGCCGAGAGTGACCACATCGGCGATCAATGGTTCCCGCTGACCGAGAGCAACCAGCCGGGTGAGCGCACCAACCTGACCGAGATCGGGCTCGAGCGGACCGCCGACTGGGCTCTGCACGTCGCCTGGGTCAACGACCGCGGCAACGGCACGACCGCGACCGCCCCGGCCGCCGGCGAGCCTGGAGCGCCGCGGTGCCGGCGTCGGCGACCGCTTCGGGACAGCGCAGCCCGGTCTACGCCGCGTCGGGCATCGCGGCGGGCCTCGACCCCAAGGGCATCTTCACCTCCGCCTGGGGCGACTCCTCGCCGAGTCGACCGCTGCCTGGACCCAGCGGCGCAGGTCACGGGTTAATAGCGAGCAACGCCCGCAGGTCCGCCGCAACCTCGGCGGGCTCATCACGGAGGCGCCGCCAGGTGATGCGGACAACGCGGTAGCCGGCGATCTGCAGCTTCGCGTCGCGGACGCGGTCGGACTCGAAGCGCGAGCGGGTGCGGTGGGCGGCGGCGCCGTCGAGCTCGACGATCAGTTTCCGATCGGCGAATAGGGCATCGACATCAAAGCCGCAGACGGTGGTGTTGGTGTGGGGCTTGGGCAGGCCGTGGTCGGCGCAGAGCTCGAGGAAGCGGTCTTCAAGATCGGATCTGGTCGGCGATGCGTGGTCCCACTTCGCGAGTAAGGCACACAATGTTTTGCGGCCCCGCCGGCCTGGGCTTCGCTCGATGGCGGCGTGGAGGGCGTTCAGGTCGAAGAGGCGGAGGTATTCCGATTCGTCGAGGGCGCGCTCGAGGCGGTCCGGGGTGAGGACGTCGGCGAGGTCGAGCATCGTCCGCGCCCAGCTCGTGATCGGGATGCCGTCGAGGTTCATGCGGTCATCGGGGTGAAGCGAGCGGGTGCGGTGGACGAGGATCCGCTCCTGCGAGTGGCGGCTTGCCGTGGTCAGGATCTCGGTCCCGTTGCTCAGATCGGCGACAGTCCCGTACTTTGCACCGGCGCTTCGGTATCCAAGTAGCGCCCCCGGCCCGCACGCCCGCACGGCCGCCAGCCAGACACCTTCCCTCGTCAGCCGCCTGCGCCCAACCGCGTAGACGCCGGGGTGGATGCGATGGAGCCGGCCCAAAGCCAGCCGGTACTTGACCTGGTCGCGCGAAAACCCGAGCCCGAAGAGATCGGCGTCGTCGACGATCCCGTCCTGGCGGTCGGCAAGCGCTGAAAGCGCCCGCTCGAGCCGACGTGTGTTCCGAGAAGGGCGCATATTGTCCGCCTGAGAACACACGTCGTCCATAGCGGCCAGATTCGCGCCTAAAACGTGACCCGTGGCGCGCGAATGTCACAGAAGACGCACGGGAGTGCGCCTACTCCCCGTCGCCCTGCGTGCCCCGCGGCCGCGCGGGGGCGCAGACGGCGGCGGAGGACCTCAGCGGTTCGGGCCCGCTAGTACCGCACGCCCACCAGGTACAACCCGTGCGCCGGCGCCGTGTCGCCCGCACGCTCGCGCGGGGCGCCGTCGAGCAGCGAGACGAAGTCGTCGAGCCGGCGCCGGCCGCCGGCGACCTCGAGCATCGTTCCGACGAGAACGCGGACCATGCTGCGCATGAAGGCGTCGGCCTCGATCTCGAGGCAGACCAGGCCCGGGACCTCCCCCTCCCAGCGGCAGCGAAAGACGTCTCGCTCGAAGCGGCGGTGCTTGGTCTCGGTCGGCGTGAAGGCGGTGAAATCGTGGCGGCCGACGACCGCGGCGGCGGCTGCGTCGAGCGCGTCGCGGTCGACTCGATGGCGCCAGTGCATTGCCCGGCCCTGCTCGAGCGGATCGCGCTCTCGCGTCGCGAGCAGGCGGTAGCGATAGGCCCGCGAGCGTGCCGAGCGCCGGGCGTCGAAGTCGGGCGCCGCCTCGTCGCACGAGCGCACGACGACATCGCGCGGCAGCACCGCGTTCACGCTCCGGACGAGCCTCTCCCCCGCTCGCTTCGCGTCGAAGCTCACCACCTGCGCCGTCGCGTGGACGCCGGAGTCGGTCCTCCCCGCCACGGTCAGCGTGACCGGCTCTCGCAGCACCGTCGCGAGCGCCGACTCGAGCTCGGCCTGGACCGTGCGCAGGCCCGGCTGCGCGGCCCAGCCGCGGAATCGCGTCCCGTCGTAGGCGATCTCGAGCCGGAAGCGCGTCAGGGCCTGAGGGCCCTCAAACGAGCTCGAGGAAGACCATCTCGGTCGAGTCCGAGCGGCGCGGGCCGAGCTTGACGATCCGGGTGTAGCCGCCGGGCCGCTCGGCGTAGCGCGGCGCGACCTCCTCGAACAGCTTGTGAACGAGGAACTTGTCCTGTCCGAGGTGCGAGAGCGCCTGCCGGCGGGCATGCAGATCGCCGCGCTTTCCGAGCGTGATCAGCTTCTCGAGCTCGGGCTTGACCGCCTTCGCCTTCGCCTGGCTCGTCTTGATCCGCTCGTGCTGAATCACCTCGCGGCAGAGGTTGCGAAGCAGCGCCTTGCGGTGCGAGGCGTCGCGGCTGAGCTTGTGGCGGGTCTTGCGGTGGCGCATGGCGAAGCGGTCGGAGAGACTAGTCCCTGAGCGAGAGCCCGAGAGCGGTCAGAGCCTCGATTACCTCGTCGGTCGAGCGCTTGCCGAAGTTCGGGATAGCGTTCAGCTCCGACTCCGACTTCTGGACGAGGTCGCCGACCGTCTGGATGCCGGCGCGCTTCAGGCAGTTGTAGGCGCGGACGCCGATCTCGAGCTCCTCGATCAGCCGATCGTCGCCCTCGACGATCGGGCCGTCGCCGTTGTCCTCGGGGATGCCGATCCCGTCGCGGGCGGTGAGCTCGTCGACGCGATCTGCGTCGGTGAAGATCGCCAGCGACTTGATCAGGATCTCGGCCGCCTCGCGTAGCGCAACGCCGGGCTCGATCGAGTTGTCGGTCTCGATCTCCAGCGAGAGCTTGTCGAAGTCGGTCCGCTGTCCGACGCGGGCCGAGGCGACGGCATAGGAGGCACGACGGATCGGCGAGAAGATCGAGTCGATCGGGATCACACCGATCGGCTGATCGTCCGACTTGTTCTCCTCGGCCGGCGAGTATCCGCGGCCGCGGCCGATCGTCATGTAGATCTCGAGCTTGGTCTTCTTCTCGAGCGTCGCAATCGGCGCATCGGGGTTGAGGATCTCGACGCCGGCGGGCAGGTCGATGTCCTTCGCGGTCACCTCACCGGGTCCGGTGACGACGAGCGGCACCTCGACCTCGTCGGCGTCGGTGTGCATCCGCACGACCAGGTCCTTCAGGTTGAGGACGAGATCGGTGACGTCCTCCGTCACGCCTGGGACGGTCGAGAACTCGTGCGAGACTCCCTCGATGCGGACACTGGTGATCGCTGCGCCACCCAGCGAGGACAGCAGGACGCGGCGGAGACTGTTGCCGAAGGTGTAGCCGAAGCCTCGGTCGAGCGG
>JBPCRS010000148.1:0-6420 GCA_050996575.1 Solirubrobacterales bacterium | reverse complement strand
CTGGTGACGAGCGGCGGCGAGCTTGAGAACCCGGTCTCGATCGTGTTCGGGTCCGACGGACTCTTCGTGGCGGATCCGGGCGCCGGCGGCGGGACCGGTGCCGTCATCAATGTCGATCCCGAGACCGGCAGCCAGACCGTCGAAAAGACCGGGGCCCCATTCGTCGACCCGTCGGGCGTTTCGGTCTCGTCAACCTCGCCTTCATCGTTGCTGGTCGCAGACCCATCCGCCGCCCCGCCGGCGATCTCCGGCTGGGGCGACGGGAACGTATTCGCCCTGCCGTCATCCGCCTCGATTGCGACGGCGGACACTCGGCCACCCTCGACTCCCTTCGTCGACCCGCGCGATGTCGTCGGCCAGACGGTCGTAGACCCCGCCGCGGGGCCGGAAGGGAGTGGCGCGCTATTCACCTTTCAGCCTGGGGCGTCCGCTCGTCCCGGGCCGTTTCCGCCGTCCGTTTCGGTGGTGACGGGCGGAGGAATGGTCGAGCCGGTTGCGTTGACGCCCCTCGGCGGACCGGGGACAAATCACGCGATCGCGATCGCGGACGCTGATGCGGCCGGCGGTGGCGGCGCTCTCCTGCGATACGGCGATCCGCCCCAGATCCTCGTTTCCGGCGGGAGCCTGGTCGAGCCGACAGGCCTGAGCGCCGATCTCGGCAGGAACCTGGTGCTCGTCGCCGATCGCGATGCCGGCGGCGGCTCCGGTGCCCTGATCCGCGTCGACCTCTCCACCGCAACCCAATCCGTCGTCGCATCGGGAGCGCCTTTCACCGACCCGGCCGACGTAGCGGTCGACCTTCCGGTCTGCGCCGGTCGCTTCGCGACGCACCTCGGGACCGCAGACGACGACGTGCTGCGCGGGACAGCGGGCGACGTGATCGTTGCCCTCGGGGGCAACGACACCATTGAGCTCGAACGCGGCGCATACGCCTGCGCCGGGGATGGAGACGACTCGGTGTCCGTCGACGGTGGTATCGCAACCGCCGCGTCGACAGCAGCGATCGGCGAGGCCGGGACCGACTCGCTCCTCCTCGCGCCCGGAACATCCGGTGCGGGCGTGAGCCTCGCCGGGGGCGACGGCGCGAACACAATTCGCGGCGATGCCGCCACGCTCCTCGGTGGCCCCGACGCGGACTCCATCACGGGCGGCGCCTCCGATCAGACCATTACCGGCGGCGGCGGCGCCGACGTGATCGCGGCAGGCGGCGGCGACGACTACATCCTCACCGCCGGTGGGTTGACCGGAGATCTCGCCGGCGATGTCGCCGATGCCGGCGAGGGGGACGACACGCTCTTCGGATCGAGTGGCGCCGATCGCTTGATCGTCGCAGATGGTCGTGACTCGCTGTCCGCGGGTCTTGGCTCCGACCGGCTGAGCGGCGGGCGCGGACCGGACAGCCTCACGGGTGGCCCGGGTGCAGACACGATGAAGGGCGGAGCCGGCCGGGACCGTTGTGACGGCGGGTCCGGACGCGACAGACAGCGGAGCTGCGAGCGCAACCTAACCGGCTGAACCCGCCCCCGCTTTGCGCCGCTACTTCGCGGGTTCGTGCACCGGCGCCCCCTCGAGCTCGCCCGGCTTCCAGCGGGTGCGAGGCAGGATCGCGCCCTCGATAACGCGCTGCTTGTAGGCCTCGATCGTCTTCAGCATCGAGTGGACGAGCTCTTCGCCGAGCAGATGCGGCTCGAGACCGAGGTCATGAAGCTTGGTGTTGGTGGCGTTGTAGTAGTGACGTTCGAGCTCGACCCGCGGGTTCGGATAGTTGCGGATCTCGACCTCGTAGCCGACCTCGGAGGCGGCGCGGCTGACGAGCTCGGCGAGGTCGGCGACCGAGAACTGCTCGGTGAACTGGTTGAAGACGCGGTACTCGCCGTACTCGGGCGGGTTGGCGATCGCCAGCTCAACGCACTGCAGGGTGTCGCGCACATTGAGGAACCCGCGGGTCTGTCCACCCTCGCCATAAACCGTGAGCGGGTGGCCGATAACGGCCTGCAGGCAGAAGCGGTTGAGCACGGTGCCGAAGATCTCGTCGTAGTCGAAGCGAGTGATCAGGCGCTCGTCGCGGTCAGACTCCTCGGTCGAGACCCCGTAGACGACGCCCTGGTTGAGGTCGGTTGAGCGCAGCCCCCAGATCCGGCAGGCGAAGTGGACGTTGTGCGAGTCGTGGACCTTGGAGAGGTGGTAAAGCGAGCCCGGCAGCTTCGGGAACGGCAGCGTGTCGGAACGGCCGTTGTGCTCGATTTCGATGAACCCCTCCTCGATATCGATGTTCGGCGTGCCGTACTCGCCCATCGTGCCGAGCTTCACCAGGTGGCAGTCGGGCACGCGGTCCCGCATCGAGAAGAGCAGGTTGAGGGTCCCGATCACGTTCGTGTACTGGGTCAGGACGGCGTTGCGGCGACTCATCATCGAGAACGGCGCCGAGGGCTGCTCGCCGTAGTGGATGACGGCCTCGGGGAGGGTCTCGCGGACGACCTGATCGATGAACTCGCCGTCCTCGATGTCGCCGACGAAGGAGCGGATCTCGGAGCCGGTGAGCTCGCGCCAGGCGTCGATCCTCTCACCCAGCGATCGGATCGGGGTCAGCGAATCGGTCGAATGCTCGTGATGCCAGCGGCGACGGGAGAAGTTGTCGACCACGCTCACCTCGTGCCCCTTGGACGAGAAGCGCATCGCGGTCGGCCAGCCCAGGTATCCGTCGCCACCCAGGATAAGAATGCGCATGAGGAGCGTGAGGGTAGCGAAGCAGGGGGTCGGCGTCCGTAGCATCCGCGCATGCGCGCTGCCTCGATTCGAGCCTGGTTCGGGCGTCTGCCCGAGCGCCACGGGCGGACGACGCTGATCGTTCTCGCTGTGGTGGTCCTGGTTGCGCTCGGGCTCAGGGTCGCCCGCGCCCACGAACCGATCGCCGCCCCCGGGCCCGACTCCGACGCCTATTCGGCGCTCTCGTCCTACCTCTATAAAACGGGTGAGTACGGGACGCCGGGGATGGAGAACGAGAGCGACTGGTCACCGGGCGCCGTTCTCTTCTATACCGGCGTCTACGTTGCGACGGGCGGTGTGCGCGAGGAGGCGGCGCGGTATGCGGTGGCGCTTCTCGGAGCGCTGCTCGTGCTCGTCGTTTACGCGCTGGCGCGAAGGCTGGCGCGCAGCGCAAACGACCTCCGAGCGACGAACGACGAACGACAACTTCTCTCCGAGCCCGTCGCGGGTCTCGTCGCCGCCGGCGCCACCGCGATCTACCCGGCGTTCATCTATGACGCAGGCAGGCTGATGTCGGAGCCGTTCGCCGAGCTGACGCTCGCCGGCTTCGTCCTCGCCTTCGTCTGGGCCTCGGATTGGGGGGGAGGCGAAGCCGAGGGGGGGTATCACCCCCCAATGCCGTCGGCGTATCTGGCGCCGGGTGCGCTGCTCGGCCTGACCTCGCTGTTCCGCCCCGAGTACCTGCCGTTTTGCGTCGTCTTCGCACTGTTGGCGGCGATCTGGGGTTGGCGGCGCAGCGGTCGCTCGGCCGGCGCGCTGCTGCGGCCGGCGCTGGCGTTGCTCGCCGCTTTCGCGATCGTCGTCCTGCCCTGGACAGTCCGCAATGCGGTCGAGCTCGACCGCTTCGTCCCGGTCTCGACCGGCGGCGGCAAGGCGCTGTACATCGGCACCTACCTGCCCGGCGACGGCGACCATTTCGGCACCAAGCGAGCGCTCTTCTACGCCTCCCACCCAGGGATCGATGTGTCTCCCGAGGAGGTCAACCTGCTGCCGATGCAGCCGTTCCTCGACGCCGTCGCCGACTCGCGGCCCGAGCTCGAGCGCGACGCCGCGCTCGGCGCGATCGGCAAGGAGAACCTCGGCAACTACCTGACCGAGCAGCCGCTCGATTTCGCCGGAATGATGGGCCGCAAGATCTGGCGGATGTGGCGTTCGGGCTCGGGGCCGGGGATGGACGGCGCCTGGCAGGAGGTGCTCCACGCCGCCCTCGGCCTCGCCGGGCTCGCCGGGCTGATTCTGCTCGCCGTCCGCCGACGCCCGGAGGCGCTGGTGATCGCGTTGCTCGTCCTCGGAATCACCGCGATCGGCGCCGTCCTGCTCGCCTCGACGCGGCGCAACCTGATCCTGATGCCGGTCGTTATTGCGCTCGCCGGAGTGGCCATCACCTGGGTCGTGGCGCGGTTCCGGCCCACCCCCGCCGTATCCTCAACCCGCTCGTGGAGCCGACCGGACCCTTCCTCGCCCAGGTCTTCCCCTCCGAGCTGACGGCGCTTCGCGCCGGCGGCCTCGTGATTGCGGCGCTGATCGCCGCTTTCGCGATCGGGCGGCGGCGCTCGCTGCGAAACGCCGATGTCCTGATCCTGCTCGCGGTCGCGCTCGGGCTCGCCCTCGTCAGCGGCACTGAGCTGACGAACACGGCGCTCTCGGCGTTCTCATTCGACGAGGGCAACGGCGAGCGGATCATCGGCGTCGCCGTCTTCGCGATCCTGATCCTCTTCGTGCTCGTCCTGCGAGCGCTCTCGCAGGGCTCGCGAATCAGCCGCGAGCTCTCCGGCGCGCTCGAGGGGATCGCCTGGGAGGAATTCAGAAACGCGGGCATGCCGGAGCGCTTCCGTGGCAAGATCGCCGTTGTCATCCCCGCTTACAACGAGGAGGACAACCTCGGCGTCGTCCTCTCGCGGATCCCGACCCACTCGTGCGGGGTCGAGACCGCGGTCCTCGTCGTCGACGACGGCTCGCGCGACGGCACCGGCGACGTCGCCCGTGAGCACGGCGTCGCTGTCGCCCGCCATGTGATCAATCGCGGCGGCGGCGCGGCGCTGCGAACCGGCTACCGGTTGATGGCCGACTCCGAGGCAGAGGTCGTCGTCACGCTCGACGCCGACGGCCAGCACCTGCCGTCCGAGATCGACCGCCTGGTCGAGCCGGTGCTCGCCGGCGAGGTCGACGTCACCCACGGGTCTCGCGTCCTCGGCGACGCCGACCCCAACCACTTCGCCCGCGAGCTCGGCATCGTCTTCTTCAACCGGCTCGTCTCGCTGATCACGCGAACCAAGGTCTCCGACTGCTCGAACGGCTATCGCGCCGTCCGTGCCTCGGTCCTGCCGCAGCTCGTGCTGCGCCAGGAGCAGTTTCACACCTCCGAGTTCATGATCGAGGCGATCAAGCGCGGCGTCCCCGCGCGCGAGGTGCCGGTCACCGTCGAGAAGCGGCTGCACGGACACTCGAAGAAACCCGCGGTTGTCCGCTACGGCCTCGGCTTCGCCAACGCGATCGTTCGCACGTGGCTGCGCTGAGCAGGGCCGCAGCGCTACTTGCACTCGTCGGACTCGGCGGCTGCAGCTTCGGCACCGACGACCCGGGACAGACGGTCGAGGACCTGCGCGACGCCTTCGCCAGCGGCAACGTCGCGGCGGCGTGCGAGGAGATCGTCCCCGACGCGCAGCAACTCTTTTATCCCGAGACCGAGCTCGAGGACGGAATCGTCACCGGCTACGCGAACGGCTGCGTCAATCCGCAACAGGTCGAGCTCGACGCGGAGGCGAAGACGGCCGCATCGGGGACCCGGGTGATCTCCTCGGAGGTCAACGGCGACGAGGCCGAGGTCGTCACCGAGACCGGCTCGGGAGAGGAGCTGCGGATGACGCTGGTCCGGATCGACGAGCGCTGGCGAGTAAAGGCCCCGGCGGAGCTGCTCGAGGGCATGGACGCGGACGCAAAGCTCGCGACCCGCCGGGCGCAGACCGCGATCGAGGCCTACATGGCCGAGGCGAAGACCTACACCGGCGCCGACGCCGCCGAGTTGCGCGACATCGACCCGCAGCTGAGCGGCGCCTGGCTGACGACGGCGAGCGGCAGCGGTGACACCTATGAGGTCGGCGTGACCTCGGCCTCGGGCACCGAGTTCACGATCTCGCGCGGCGCTGACGGTGCGATCAGCTCGACCTGCAATGACCCCGCGCTCGGCGGGTGCGCGGCGGGCGGCGCCTGGTCGGAGTACGCGAACTGACCGCGAAACTCGCGGATGGCGGGCCTCGACGGCAAGCGCAACGGAGAAGACGGCGCAGCCGCCGGTGAAGCTCGCGGTCAAGCCGGGGGCGCTCAGCGCGGACGGACGGACCGAGCTGAGGGTCAACACAGAGGTCCTCGATGGGCGGGTCGTAAACCTCGATGAGGAGCTGCCGCGGCGTTGTTAAGCCTGGATCCACCGATCCGGGCTAAGGGCTTCACGGGCGAGGGTTGGGGGCTGGTCCTTCGTCGCGCGACGTTCGTGGGCATCGCTCGATGAGTTGGGTACTCCTAGCCGTGCCCCCCCTCTCGCTTCTCGTTGGGCTTAAATCAGCGCAGGGAGGGTGATCGGAGTTGATCGGCGATTGCTCGGCGTCGTCCTGCCGGTCGACCGGCGTTTAGCTCAAGCCAGGTGCGGATCGTCTT
>JBPCRS010000147.1:0-5078 GCA_050996575.1 Solirubrobacterales bacterium | reverse complement strand
GCCGTGCGCAGCGGACCGCGAGCGCCGCGGCGAGCGCGACGAGCATCGCCGCCGCACCCTCATTGATCCCGCCCCCCTGGACATAGCCGACGAGCAAAGCCGGCTGCGCAGCGATCGCGGCGATCATCGCGGCGCGGCCCTGGCTGCCGGCCAGCCGCCGAGCCAGCGGGATCAGGGCGAGGGCGAGAAAGGCGGCGAGGACCGACATATAGGGCTGGATCAGCCGGGCGGTGTCGGCGCCGGTGAGCTCGCCGCCGACGCCAAGCGGCACGAAGACGCCGATCGGGTAACCGTCGCCGAGGTTGAAGGCAAGTGTCGCCTCATACGAAGACGGCGCCAGCCCCTCGAGGCTTCGGCCGTGCTCGATGATCCGATCGGTCAAGGCCAGCCAGGTCGAGGTGTCGTCGAGGCGGATGTAGCCGCCGAAGGTGGGCTCGCCGGAGGCGATCACCGGCGCGGCGAAGACGAGGCCGCAGAAGAGGCAAGCGAGCGTCGCGGCAAGATTCGACCGCAGCCGGCGATGCCGGCGCAGCGCCGCCGCGAGACCGCCGAGCGCGAGCGCGACGATCAGCGGCGTCGTCAGCTCCGCTGTCGGGTCGAACGACGCCGTCGCCTGGCCGGCGACGACGATTCCGGCGAGCCCGGCGGGAAGCAGGAGCTCACCGGGGAGGCGCCGGCCCGCCAGCGATTCGACGAGCAGGCCGACGCCGAGCGAGAGGCCCACGAGCAGGGCCGGGAGAACGAGCCAGGCGACGATCAAGAGATCTGACTCGTCAGTCGAGCCCGAGCTCGCGCGCGTAGTTCGCCCGGTACTCGTCGCGCTTGCTGAGCACGCTCTTCACATACTCGCGCGTCTCGGCGAACTCGATGTTCTCGGCCTCGAGCTCGGCGCCGCCCCAGGCGTCCGCGTTGCCGGGACCGGCGTTGTAGGCGGCAAGGGCCGCGACCTCGTTGCCGCCATATTGCGTCAGCAGCTCGTCGAGGTAGTAAGTCCCGTATTGGATGTTGATCTGCGGATCGGAGAGGTCGGTCTCGGGATCGAACGTCGTGCCACCGCTTCGTTGCGCGATCCCCGCCGCCGTATCGGGGGTCACCTGCATCAGGCCCCTGGCGTCGGCGTGCGAGGTCTGGTCGACGAAGCGCGATTCCGCGTAGATCACCGCGGCGATCAAGTCGGCGTCGACCTCCTTCTCGGCGGCCTGCTGGCGAATGATGTCCTCGTGGCGAAGCGGCAGCGTGACCTCGCGGATTGTCTCGTCGAACATGCCTAGCTGGCTGATCCCGATCGCTGCGACGACGGCGGCGGCGCCACCGCCGACGATCCAACGCCGGCGGCGGACCTTTGCCGCAGCTGCGCCTCGTTTCCGCTTCGAGCGCGCGGCGCCGGAGCGCTTCTTCGCGCTGGCGGGGGCGCGCCGCTTTCGCGGCGGCGACTTCGCTCTACCCCGCGCTGCGGCGGACACTAGGAGCACTTAGATCACCTACTTTCGAGCGGTTTCGAGCTCGGGCAGCAGCTCGTCGAGCCTAGCCTCGAGCTCTTCGCGGGTGCCGTCATTGACGACGACAAAGTCCGAACGTGCGGCCTTCTCGGCCTCCGGGATCTGCCGGCCGTCGCGGCCCTCGAGCTCGGCGAGGCCGCGACCGGCGGCGCGCTCGGAGCGCAGCTCGAGCGGGGCGACGACGCAGAGGACGGCATCGAACGCGGCCTCCATCCCCGTCTCGAACAACAACGGGACCTCGTTGACGGCGAGCTTGACCTCGGGCTCGAGTCCCTCTCGCCATTCGGCGACGCGGGCGCCAACGCGCGGGTGAAGCTGCGATTCGAGCCAACCGAGCTCATCCCGATCCTTGAACACGATCGCAGCAATCCGGCTGCGGTCGACCTCGCCGTCGGGTGCGACCTCCTCGCCCCAGCGCTCGACGAGCAAGTCGCGTAGCTCCCCCCGGCTCAGTAGCTCGTGGACGATGGCATCGCTCGAGATCGTCGCCGCACCGAGCTTCTCGAGCACGGCGAGAACCGTCGACTTGCCGGCGCCGGTACTGCCGGTGAGTCCGATGAAGGGCGGGTCATCCACCGCCCGAAGGGTAAGGGCGGGTGCTACTCGGTCTCGTCGGCGGCCGCATCCTGCGACTGCTCGTCGGCGGGTACTTCGGCGACGGGCTCCTCGGCGGGAGCCTCCTCGGCTGCTGGGGCTTCCTCCGCGGGAGCCTCCTCGGCTGCTGGGGCTTCCTCGGCGGGAGCCTCCTCGGCTGCTGGGGCTTCCTCGGCGGGAGCCTCCTCGGCTACAGGTGACTCCTCGATTGCGGGAGCCTCCTCGACTGCGGGAGCTTCCTCGGCGGGAGCCTCCTCGGCTGCAGGTGACTCCTCGATTGCGGGAGCTTCCTCGGCGGGAGCCTCCTTAGCCGCGGGAGCATCGGCGAAGACTTCCTCGGAGAGGTCGATCTCGGGCATCGTCCCGATCGCGCTCTCACCCGGTTCGGGCGATGAGCTTGCAACGAGGGTCGAGTCGCGCATCGGCAGGCCTCCGCCGCCCTCGACCCGCTTGATCGAGAGCGAGATCCGGCGACGCTCCTCGTCGATCTCGAGGATCTTGACCTTGACCGGGTCGCCCGGAGAGACGACCTCGCTCGGATTCTCGACGTGATGCTCGGCGAGCTCGGAGATGTGGACCAGGCCCTCGACGCCCGGGACGACCTCGACGAAGGCGCCGAAGGCGACGACCTTGGTCACATTGCCGTCGAGCCCATCGCCGGGGTTATGGCTGTCTACGACCTGCTGCCACGGATCCTCCTGGGTCTGCTTCAGGCCGAGCGAGATCCGCTGGCGGTCGCGGTCGATGT
Organism: Solirubrobacterales bacterium; assembly: GCA_050996575.1. Classification (GTDB taxonomy): domain Bacteria; phylum Actinomycetota; class Thermoleophilia; order Solirubrobacterales; family 70-9; genus DASUSH01. The sequence continues at coordinate 2,237 of JBPCRS010000147.1, read as the reverse complement.
CGAGCACCTTGACCTTGACGGTCTCGCCGATCTCGATCACCTCGCCGGGGTGGTTGACGTGGCTCCAGGAGAGTTCGGAGATGTGGATCAGACCATCGATGCCGTCGAGGTCGACGAAGGCGCCGAAGTCGACGATGTTGGAAGTCTTACCCTCGACCACCTGGCCGGGCTCGAGCCGGCCGAGAATCTGCTGGCGGACCTCCTTGCGCTCCTCCTCAAGCACTGCGCGGCGCGAGAGGACGACGTTGTTGCGCGAGCGGTTGAGCTCGATCACCTTGCACTCGAGCTTCGTGCTCATGAACTCGTCGAGGTTGTGGACGCGGCGGATGTCGACGAGCGAGGCGGGCAGGAAGCCGCGGACCCCGAGGTCGAGGATCAGGCCGCCCTTTACGACCTCGATCACGGTGCCTTCGACCGGCTCACCGGACTCTGCCGCGGCCTCGATCCGGCGCCATGCCTTCTCGAAGCGGGCGCGCTTCTTCGAGAGGATCAGCCGCCCCTCCTGGTCCTCCTTGGTGAGGACGAGGGCGTCGACCTCCTCGCCGAGCGAGACCTCGTCGGCGGGGTCGACCGAGCGGCGAATCGAAAGCTCGTTGTTGGGGATGACCCCCTCCGACTTGTAGCCGATGTCGACCAGGACCTCGTCCTTGTCGATTCGGACCACGCTGCCGCTGACGACGTCGCCCTCGTCGAAGGGACGGAAGGTCGCGGCATAGTTCGGAACCAGCTGGCCGTCGACCTCGATCATCAGGTCGAGGTCGGTGGCGCCGTTGTCGCCGGCGCCGTTCGAGGCCTCGGGAGCGGCTTCGGTCGCCTGCGGGGCGGGCTCGGCGGCCTCGGGGGCCGGCTCGGCCGGCTCGACGGCAGGCTCGGTCGTTGTGTCGGGGGTGGACACGGCGGCCCATGATAGGGGCCGAATGGCGAATCGGCCGCTGAATCGCGGGGTCGAGTGGGTACCCTCGGCGCCCGATGCCGAAGCGGGCGACAAAGCGCGGCGATGCACGAACGCCGCTCGAAGGCGAGTTCGACGTCCTGATCTGCGGCGCGAGCTTCGCCGGCCTCGCCGTCGCCCGCGAGCTCGCCGGCTCCGGCGCCGACGTCCTCGTAATCGATCGCTACGAGATCGGCGAGCGCCAGACGTCGGCCTGCGCCGCGCCGACGCGCTGGCTCGAGGCGCTCGAGCTAACCGAGGCGATGCGCCAGACGTTCGGCGAGCTGATCGTCCACACCCCGCACACGACAGCGCGGATGCGGCTGCCGTGGACCTTCTCGACCTTCGACTACCCGGCGCTCTGCGAACTGCTCTGGAGCCAGTCCGATGCCCGCTTCGAGACCGCGACGGTGAACGGCCGCAGCGGCAACACGGTTCACACCGACCGTGGCGACCTCTCCTCGGCGCTCGTCGTCGACGCGCTCGGCTGGCGGCGCATTCTTGCGCCCGGCGACCGCTATCAACCGCCCGAGGCACCGCTGTCGCGTGGGCTCGAGGTCCATCCCTGGGGCGCCGGCGAGGAACTCGAGATCTGGATCGACCGCGACTACGTGCCGGCCGGCTACGGCTGGAGCTTTCCGGCAACGGACGAGGTCCGGGTAGGCATCGGCTCGTTCGACCCGCGCCACCACGTCAAGGAACCGACGGTCCGCCTCGCCGAAGACCTCGACCGCGATCCCGTTCGCTACCAGGGCAATTGGATCCCGCACAAGCTCCGCGATGCAACCGCCGACGGCATCTTCTTCGCCGGTGACTCAGCCGGGCACTGCCTGCCGTTGACCGCCGAGGGAATCCGCACCGCGCTCTACTTCGGCATCGCCTGCGGGCGCGAGCTGCGCTCGGTCGTCAAGGGGGAAAAGCCACGCGAGCGGGCGCTCAGCGACTACGGCGCCTTCTCCGACTCGCACCGCCGGAAGTTCGAGTGGCTGCTGCGGACACAGCGGGCCGTGCCGAAGGTCCCGCCGCGCGCGCTCGCGCTGGCGCTGCGCGGGATGCGCACCGATGCATTCGTCCGCTGGTCTTTCGACCATTACCTCAACGTCGCCCCACCCGAATTCGTCCAGGCCGGCAGCTCGCGGCCGCAGCCGCGAGCTGAGCTACCGGCCGCCGCCTAGCGCGGCCCCCCCTCTCGCTTCTCGTTGGGCTTAAATCAGCGCAGGGAGGGTGATCGGAGTTGATCGGCGATTGCTCGGCGTCGTCCTGCCGGTCGACCGGCGTTTAGCTCAAGCCAGGTGCGGATCGTCTT
>JBPCRS010000138.1:0-5350 GCA_050996575.1 Solirubrobacterales bacterium | reverse complement strand
ATCCCGTCGGCTGGCCGACGTTCAAGGACTGGCCCGCGCACGACTCGCTGACCCACGAGCAGTCCTACTACAAGTGGCTCGAACGCGCTTATATGGGCGGGCTTCGCGTCTTCGTCAACCTGATGGTCGACAACGCCCAGCTCTGCGAGGTCTACCCGTTCAAGGCCGACCGCCCCGACCCGTGCAACGAGATGAAGACGGTGCGGCTCGAGATCAAGCACATCTACGAGCTGCAGAACTACATCGACGCCCAGGAGGGCGGCCCGGGAGAGGGCTGGTTCCGGATTGTCCGCGATCCGTTCGAGGCGCGAGAGGTGATCAACGACGGCAAGCTCGCGGTCGTGCTCGGGATCGAGATCTCGAAGCTGTTCGACTGCGGCGTCTACAACGACGACCCCGACCCGGGCTGCGACCGGGCGAGCATCGACCGCCAGCTCGACGAGGTCCAGGACCTCGGGATCAGCCAGATGGAGTTCGTCAACAAGTTCGACAACGCGCTTGCCGGGGTCGCCGGCGACGGCGGCGCGATCGGGCCCGCCGTCAACGCCGCCAACTACCGCGAGACGGGCAAGTTCTGGCAGTTCGAGACCTGCACCGGCCCCGAGGGAGCGCACGATAGGGAGCAGATCACCAACGCCGGTGACATCCCGAGCCAGGACGCGATCTTCGGCGGCAGCGGGTTGTTCGGCGTGCCATCCGGCGCCGCCCCGGTCTACGGGCCTGGGCCGCATTGCAGTACCCGTGGCCTGACCGACCTCGGCGAGTTCCTGCTGCGGCAGATGATCAAGCGCAACATGGTCTTCGACCCCGACCACATGAGCGTCCTGGCGCGAAACCAGGCACTCGCCTTTATGGGCTCGAAGGACTACAGCGGGGTCGTCTCGAGCCATAGCTGGTCGACACCGGACAGCTTCCCCGAGATCTACAGGGCGGGCGGCTTCATCGCGCCCTACGCGGGCGGCTCGGAGGGCTTCGTCCAAAATTGGCAGGAGACGAAGCCGCTGCGCGACAAGGACTACTACTTCGGCTTCGGCTACGGCGCCGACGCAAACGGCTTCGGCGCCCAAGGCGGGCCGCGCGACGTCGCGCTCGCGCCGCCGGTGAGCTACCCGTTTCGCTCCTTCGACGGCTCGGTCGAGCTCGACAAGCAGACGAGCGGCGAGCGCGTTTTCGACATCAACACCGACGGCGTCGCCCATTACGGCCTCTACCCCGACTGGATCGAGGACCTGCGGATGATCGCCGGCGACGCGATCGTCAAGGACATGGGCCGCGGCGCCGAGGCCTACCTGCAGATGTGGGAGCGCGCCAACGGCGTGCCGAGCACCGACTGCCGCTCGACCCACGCCCGCTTCACCGCCGGCGGGCTCGGCGAGGTGAGGTTGAATGTTGCTCCGAAGCAGGTCCTGCTCGGCGCGGGCCAGCCCGAGCGCAGAACGCGGGTCTGGAAGTGGTGCGTAGACGGTCGCGAGAACCGCAATGCGGTCGAGAGCGCGGTCTTCACGCCCGGGGGCAAGGTCGGCCTCGTCGGCACGACCGCACGCAGCCACCGCGCCCTCGGGATCACCCTCGGCGCCGATCTGAGGAAGCTTCAGCGGCGCACGGAGCCGATCGGCGGCGGCCTCTTCGCCGCCGACGCGGGTGGCTCGGAGATCATCTTTGGCGCTCGCGGCGGCGAAGTCAGCTTGATCGCGGTCGCGACCGACAAGGTCGCGGGCAAGAGCTCACGCCTGAAGAGCTACCTCAAGCTCGCCGGGCTGCGCTAACAATTGGACGAAGCCCGCCACCGCTTCAGGGTGATGGCGATCCGGAGCCCTGGCGTCGCGATCGGACCGCTACGTCGGTGACTACAGCGCCTTCTCGTAGATCCGGTAGCGCTTGACGACTTCGCCGCCCATGCCCTCCATCGCGCGGTTCATCGGCTCGTTCGTCTCGAGGATCCAGCCCGTCTCGCCGCCCTTCTGCGGCATCCGTGCCGCGGTCTCGCGGTGGCGCACGAAGAGCAGTGCTGCGACGCCGAGGTGCTGGTAGGCGGGCTTCACCCCGAGCGCGAAGACCCGCACGGCGTCGACATTTGATCCCGGGACCCCGGCGACGCCCTGCGGATTGCGCATTCCGCGCAGGAAGCGGAGCCAGCCGAAGGGCAGCAGGCTTCCGTTCATCTTCGCGAGAATTTGGTTGACGTCGGGAAGCGTCAGCCCGGCGCCGAGCACCTCGCCGTCGCGCTCGGCGATCATCGCCCAATCCTCGCTCAGCACCGGATTAAGGTTCTGGGCCTGGAAGGCGACCTCGGCCTCGGTGACCGGGACGAAGCCCCAGTTCTCGCCCCAGGCGGCGTTGTAGACCTCGAGGAAGCGCCCAATTTCGTTTACGAGGTCGGCCTTGCGCATCGTGCGGACACGAACGCCCTCGGCCTCGCATTTGGCCGCCGCCTGCTCGATCATCTCGTGGAATGCCTCTCCCTGCGTCAACTCGCCGAGCCAGAGCTTCCACATCAGCAGGTCCATCGCCTTGGTCAACCCCTGCGCCTCGATCAGGTCGCGGTAGAAGGGCGGATGCCAGGGCTCGAGAATCATCGGCGCGAGCTCGAAGCCCTCGACGAGCAGGCCGATCTCGTCGTTCGTGGTGAAGTCGGCGGGACCGAGCAGGCGCTTGCGCCCGCGCGCGGCGACCCAATCGGCAGCGGTGCCGAGCAGCGCCGCGGCGACCTCGGTGTCGTCCTCGGTCTCGAAGAAGCCGAACCAGCCGTCGCTGCCGCCCTGGAACTGGTCCCAGCGGCTGTCGAGTTGGGCGGTGATCCGCCCGACGACCCGTCCGTCTCGACAAGCGAGGAAGTACTCCGCCTCAGCGTGCTCGAAGAACGGGTTCTTCGAGCGGTCGAGGAAGCGCCGGCGCTCGGAGCGGATCGGCGGCACCCACGGCGTCCCCACGTGCAAACCGTAGGGAAGCTCGACGAACCGCTTCAGGTCGCGACGGCTGGTGACGGGCTCGACGGTTATCGACACGCTGTCGCGCACTAAAGCAGACGCGGTGAGATCGAAGTTGGTGTCAAGAGGCAACAACGCTAGCTTTCCCGGCGTGGAACAAGGGACCGCGAAGCGAATCGGGGTCGACCTGTTCGAGCGCGTGCGCACCCACGACCGCGCCGAGCAACTCGAGGCGGCAAAGCAGGCCGACCTGCTGCCGTATTTCCGGCTGATCGAGTCCGAGGCAGGACCCTTGATGGAGATCGAGGGCCGCGAGGTGGTGATGCTCGGCTCGAACAACTACCTCGGGCTGACCGGCGACGAACGCGTCCGCGAGGCCTCGAGGGCGGCCCTGGAGCGCTACGGGACCGCCCTGACCGGCTCGCGGTTGATGAACGGCACCACACCGCTGCACGTCCAGCTCGAGCGCGAGCTCGCCGAGTGGATGGGAACCGAGGACGCGCTCTGCTTCTCGACCGGCTACCAGGTCAACCTTGGCACGATCGGGACGCTGCTCGAGCCCCGCGACACGGTGATCTGCGACTCCGGCGACCACGCTTCGATCCTCGACGGCTGCCGCCTCTCCGGCGCCCGGCTTCGTCCGTTCCGCCACAACCGGATCGACAAGCTCGAGCGGATGCTCGAGCGCGCGGTCGACGACGGCGGCGGTGTCCTCGTCGTCGTCGACGGAGTTTTCTCGATGGAGGGGGACATCGCGCCGCTGCCCGACATCGTCGAAGCCTGCGAGCGCTACGGCGCCCGGCTGCTCGTCGACGAGGCCCAAGGCGTAGGAGTCCTCGGAGAGCGCGGTGCGGGCGCCTGCGAACTCTACGGGGTCGAGGACAGGGTCGACTTGCGGATGGGCACCTTTTCGAAGAGCCTCGCCTCCTGCGGCGGCTTCATCGCCGGCCCGGCGGACGTCGTCGAGTTCCTCAAGATCGCCTCGCGGCCATTCATGTTCACCGCCTCGGCCGTTCCCGCTGCGGTCGGCGCGGCGATCGGGGCGCTCGAGGTGATCCGCTCGGCCGACGGGCCGCCGCTGCTCGAGAAGCTGCTCGCCAACGCCGCCTACCTGCATCGCGGTCTCTCCGAGATCGGCCTCGACGTGGTCGAGCCGACCCGGCTGACCGACGGTCGAGAGGTCCTCACTCCGATCGTGCCGATCGTGGTCGGCGAGGACTGGCAGGCCGTGCTCGTCTGGAAGGCGCTGCTCGATGCCGGCGTCTATACGAACGTCGCCCTCCACCCCGCGGTGCCGCCCGGACATGCATTGCTGAGGACGAGCCTGATGGCGACCCACGAGCGCGCGCACTTGGATCGGGCGCTCGAAGTCTTCGCCGAAGTGGCGGGTCGCTTTCCGGACCTGTGTAGCAGCGGCTGAAGACGACCCTTTCGACTACCCCGTCCTGGGTAGTTTTCCCTTGTCCAGTTCTGAACAAGCGAAAATCGAGCGGGGGTCGTGAAGAAATTGTTGCTCTTAGCGACCGCGGGGGGAGGAAAGGGGGCTACCGCGTTGACCCACGCGACCGCTAGGACATAAGGTCGCCTCGCGCCGGACGCACCCGGGGCAGGGAGCGACCGGGACAGAGAATGAGGTGAACTGTCTCGGCCTTCCGACACGGGGTCAGTGGGCATAGGAGTGGGTGACCTCTCCTGTCCAGATCTCGCCGGGGCGCGGTCGGACGACAACTGAGTAACCCACCAACCGTCACCACTCATGAGGAGGAGTGTCAATGGAAGCTGCCACGACGGCCGCGCCTGCACAAGCGCCACAGCACATGCAAGCTCTCGCACACGCCAATCGGATCCGACTTGCTCGCGCGGCGCTCAAGCGCGACGTCAGGTCGGGCCGGTCGAGTGCCGCCGCAGTGGTCCGCGACTGCCCTTTCGAGGTCGAGACAATGACTGTCTCAGAGCTCTTGCGCTCACAGCAGCGCTGGGGTAGGACGAGGTCACGGAAGTTCCTCTCCGCGCTCGCACTGAACGAGAACCGCCAGCTGGGCCGGTTGACCGACCGCCAGCGGCATCTGCTTGCGATCGAGCTCGACCGCAAGATCAGCCGAAGGTAGGAGCGAGGCGCCCGTCCGCGGGTGCGAGGACAGAGAGGGAGCGCCCGGCGTTACGCCGGGCGCTTTTCGTCGGGGTTGGTTGAGGGACGGGGCGGGACGGGGGCGCCGTTTACGCGACCCAAGGCGCCGTGGTCGCGGGGCTGGGTAGGGCAGCGGGTTCGGGCGTGGTTGGTGACTCCTTGCGCGCGTTTCGTCGGGCGCCGGGGTCGCGTGGCGTTTTATCGTCTTGACCTCAACGGGTCATCGCACCACCCCTGACGCTGCCTATCGTCTCACGAGGTCGCGACCACTGTTCGAGCGAAGGCCGTAGGCCGA
>JBPCRS010000137.1:0-7619 GCA_050996575.1 Solirubrobacterales bacterium | reverse complement strand
GGCGTGGGCTTCTTCGATCACATGCTCGAGCTGGTCGGCCGCCGCGGGCAGCTGGGCCTGGCGGTCAACGCCGAAGGAGACCTCGGGACCGGTGCCCATCACACGGTCGAGGATGTCGGCATCGCGCTCGGCCAGGCGCTCGACGCGGCGCTCGGCGACCGCAGCGGAATCACCCGCTACGGCTAGTTCGCCGTGCCGATGGACGAGTCCCTGGGGATGTGTGCGATCGACATCTCGGGGCGGCCGCTGTGCCTGTTCGAGTCGGAGCTGCCGCCGGTCGCGATCGCCGGTTTCGACACCGAGCTGACCGAGGAGTTCTTCCGCGCGGTCGCGACGAACGCGAAGCTGACCCTGCACCTGGGCACTCGCTACGGCTCGAACGCCCATCACATGATCGAGGCCTGCTTCAAGGCGTTCGCGCGGGCGCTGCGCCAGGCGGTCGCCGTCGATCCGAACGAGAGCGGCGTGCCGAGCACGAAGGGGACGCTGACCGAATGAGCGGTCAACTCGCGATCCTCGATTACGGAATGGGCAACCTGCGCTCGGTCGAGAAGGCGTTCGAGAAGGTCGGCGTGTCGGTGGTGCGGACCGCGGACGTCGCGGTCGCGGCAGAGGCCGAGGGACTGGTGCTACCCGGCGTCGGCGCCTTTGCACGGGCGATGGCGCGGGTTCGCGAGCTCGGCTTCGACCGCCTGATCGCCGAGAAGGCCGAGGCGGGAACGCCGGTCCTCGGCATCTGCCTCGGCATGCAGCTTCTCTTCGAGTGCTCGCCGGAGCTCGGCGGCGCCGAAGGCCTCGGCCTGCTCGCCGGCGAGATCGAACCGATCGATGCGCCCGGCCTCAAGGTCCCTCACATCGGCTGGGAGCCGGTTCGCTGGGAGCACGACTCGGTGTTCACCGAGGGCGTCGAGTCCGAGACACCGTTCTACTTCGTCCACTCGTTGGTTCCTCGAGCGGCCGACCCCGCTGACGTCCTCGGCACGGCAAGCTACGGCGGACGCTTTGCCTGCGCGGTCGAGCGGCCGCCGCTCTACGGCGCCCAGTTCCACCCGGAGAAGTCGAGCGCGGCAGGGCTGAGGATGCTCGCCAACTTCGCCGGTATCTGCGCCTCCGTTCCAGCTTGATCCTGTGATCCTGATCCCGGCGATCGATATCCGCGGTGGCCGCGCCGTGCGGCTCGTTCAGGGCGACTACGAGCGTGAGATCGAGTTCGATGTCGACCCGCTCGACGCCGCCAATCGCTGGGTCGAGGGCGGCGCCCGGATGCTTCACGTCGTCGATCTCGACGGCGCCCGCGACGGCGCTCCCGCCAACCTCCACCACGTCGAGCGGATCGTCAAGCAGTCGCGTGTGCCGGTCGAGCTCGGCGGAGGCCTGCGAGATTCGGTCGCGGTCGGGGCTGCGTTCGATGCCGGCGTCGCGCGGGTCATCCTCGGCACGGCGGCCCTGACCAACCCCGAGCTGGTCAACGCGCTGATCGAGGCCCACGGAGCCGAGAGGGTGATCGTTTCGATCGACGCCCGGGCCGGCGAGGCGACGCACTCCGGCTGGGTCGAGGGGGGCGGGACGACGCCCGCCGAGCTCGCCAGGGCAATGGTCGATCGCGGCGTGCGTGGCTTCGTATACACGCCGATCGAGGCCGACGGGATGCTCGAGGGCCCGGTCCTCGAAGGGCTGCGCGAGGTCGCGGAGGCGATCGCCGAATCGAACTCGGAGCTGATCTACTCGGGCGGGATCGGGACGACCGAGGATCTCGCCGAGCTGGCAGCGGCCGCGATACCCGGGATCGGCGGCGTGATCGTCGGCAGGGCGCTCTACGACGGCCGGTTCACGGTCGCGGAGGGCCAGGCCGCACTCGCCGGCTGAGCGGCACCAAACCTAAAGGTGCCTGGCACCTTTAGGTTTGGCGGCCCCGGGCTAACCTCTGGGCATGCCCGGACCTGCCGCACTCCTGCTCAAGCGCGTTTCGTGGGCGCAGATGCTCTGGCTCAGCCAGGAGGCGCTCAAGCGCGGCTCGGCGATCGGCCGTGAGCTCGGCCCGCACGGCCGCCAGCGCTTCGCCGAGCTGGTCCGCAAGTCGAACGGGCGCCCGGGGAACCTGAGCAAGCGCGAGCAGGACGAGCTGAAGAAGCTCGCCGGCTCGCTCTGGGACGCGGCGCTCCACCCCGAACAGCACTAGATGAGTGATTCCCAATCCCCGCGCACGCGGATGACGCACGGATACCTTCGCTGGATCGCGCCCGTCGGGACTCGCACATGCCCACCGGCATGCGCTTCGCCCGCCGGCCACGCCCAGCTCGGTCCCGTGCGCCCCCGCGCACACGCCGATTGGGAATCAATCATCTAGATGGCCCTCAAGCGCGTCATTCCCTGCCTCGACGTCGATCGGGGCCGGGTTGTCAAGGGCACCAACTTCGTCGGCCTGCGCGACGCCGGTGATCCGGTCGAGCTCGCCGAGCGCTACGACGCCGAGGGCGCCGACGAAGTCGTCTTCCTCGACATCACCGCATCGCACGAGCAACGCGAGACGATCGTCGAGCTCGCTCGTCGCACCGCCGACAACGTCTTCATCCCGTTCACGATCGGCGGCGGTATTCGTGCTGTCGAAGATGCCCAGGCGGTGCTCGACGCCGGCGCCGACAAAGTCTCGGTCAACTCGGCCGCGCTCACCCGGCCCGAGCTGATCTCCGAGCTCGCCGAGGTCTTCGGCTCGCAGTGCGTCGTCGTCGCGATCGATGCCAGAAAGAGGCGGTCCGCCTCCTCCGCTTCGCGTCCGGGGGCGGCCGGGTCCGCGGAGTACGACGTCTACGTCGCCGGTGGTCGGACCCGCGTCGAGGGCCGCGAGGCGGTCGCCTGGGCGCGCGAGGCCGAGCGGCTCGGAGCGGGGGAGATCCTGTTGACGAGCATGGACCGCGATGGCACCAACGACGGCTACGAGCTCGAGCTTACGCGCGCCGTCGCCGACGCGGTCGGGATTCCGGTGATTGCCTCCGGCGGCGCCGGCGAGCTGCGCCATCTGAGCGAGGCGATCGAGCGCGGTGGCGCTGATGCCGTCCTTTGCGCTTCGATCTTCCACTACGGGACGTACCGCGTCTGCGAGGCGAAGCAGCACCTCGCGGACGCCGGCATACCGGTGCGCTTGTGAGCGCGGCCCCGGCGGGGGCAGGTAAGGAATGAGCCGACGGTTGCTGGCGTTCGTCTGCGCCCTCGTCTTCGTTGACACCGCGCTGTTCGCGGTGATCGCTCCGCTTTTGCCTTTCTACTCGGACGAGTTCGGCCTCTCGAAGGCGCAGGCCGGCCTGCTCGTCGCCGCCTACCCGGCCGGTGTGATCGTCGGCTCGCTTCCCGCCGGCAGGCTGGTTGCCCGCTTCGGTGTGCGCGCGGTCGCCGTCGTCGGGCTGGCGCTGCTCTCGGTCTCGAGCCTCGCCTTCGGCCTGGCGAGCCAGCCGGCGCTGCTCGACATCACCCGCTTCGCCCAGGGGCTCGCCAGCGCCGCCTCGTGGACCGCGGGTCTCGCCTGGCTCGCCCGCGAGACACCGCCCGATCGCAGCGGCGAGCGCCTCGGCGCCGCCTTCTCCGCCGCCGTCGCCGGGGCACTGCTCGGCCCCGCTCTGGGCGCCGCCGCGCGTGGTGTCGATCCGGCGATCGTCTTCGGCCTCGCCGCTGCCGTGCAGGCGTCGCTGATCGTCTGGGCCCTGCGCGAGCCGGCGCCCTCCGCCGGACTGCCCGACGCCGGCTGGTGGGCGACCTTGCGCGAGCGGGCGCTGCTCCCCGGCGCGCTGACGATCCTCCTCGTCGGCCTCTTCTTCGGCGCGGTCGACGTTCTCGTCCCGCTTCGCCTCGACGCTCTCGGCGCCGGCGGCGCGACGATCGGCCTCGCCTTCGCGATCACCGCGCTGCTCGAAGCTGCCGCGGGCCCGACCGTCGGCCGGATCGCCGACCGAATCGGCCCGTTGCGCCCGATCCAGCTCAGCCTCGGCCTTGGCGCGATCGTCACGATGCTGCTGCCGCTGCCCGACAGCGTCCCGATCCTCGTCGCCCTGCTTGCGATCAGCGGGCCGATACTCGGCAGCCTCTTCGTCCCCGGGATGAAGCTGCTCTCCGACGGCGCCGAGGGCGCGGGCCTCGACCAGGGCTACGCTTTCGCCGTCGCCAATCTCGCCTGGGCAACGACCCAGGCCGGAGGCGCCGCCGGAGCCGGAGCGATCGCCTCGGCGAGCTCGGACACCGTCGCCTACGCGTTCCTTGCGGCGACCCTCGCCCTCTTTTGCATCCTCGCCTTGACCGCGAACCGCTAACCCGCGGCGGCTACTTGCCGTCCTTGGGCCGCTTTCTTGACTTCTTGGCGCCGCCCTTTGATCCGCCGCCACCTTCCTCTTTTTGCTCGAGCGCGTTGATCGAGGAGTAGCCGGTCAAATAGAGGCGGACGCCGTCGGAGATGATCGGGTTGTACTCGCCCTTCGGGAACGAGAAGACCTTCTTCCCGGTCTCGGTGTCGAGCCCGATCGTCTCGCCGGCGAGGATCGAGACGTAGAAGACGTCGCCGACGATCGAGCCGGCGCCGGAGACGATCCCGCCAACCGAGGTCGACCAGATGATCTGGCCGCTGCGGGCGTCGAAGGCGTAGGCGTTCTGGTCGTGCGAGCCGGTGAAGACGGCGGGCCTGTTGCCGGCCTCACCGGCGACGACGCCGCTGTAGACGTAGTCGCCGACCGTCTGGCTCCAGGCGGTCTCGCCGTTCTCGGAGGCGAAGCTGTAGACGCGGCCGTCGACGTTGCCGGCGTAGACGCGGCCGTAGGCGACGGCCGGGGTCGAGTAGAAGCGCCCCGAGCGGCCGAAGCTGGCGCCCTGGTCCGCGGAGGACCAGACGATGTCGCCGTTGACGGTGTTGATCGCGTACATCGTCCCGGCGTAGTCGCCGACGTACGCCTTGTCGTCGGCGATCGCCGGCGCCGCCTTGACCGCGCCCGCGACAGACGTCTGCCAGATTGTCTTGCCGTCCTTGAGGTCGAGCCCGAAGACCGAGTTGCACTCGCAGCCGAGGATCAGCTTGCCCTTGTAGACCGCGGGTGAGGACTCCGAGCGGCCGGGCAGCGGCCGGCTCCAGACCGTCTTGCCGTCGCGGGCGCGCAGCGCGAACACCTGGCCCGGCTCGAGCGTGGTCGAGTAGAGGATCCCCTTGTGGTAGGCGGGGGAGGAGGCGCTGAGGCTGCCGACCTCCTTCTTCCACTGGACCTTGCCGGTGTCGGCGTCGAGCGAGAAGAACAGCGCGTCGTTGTTCATTCCGTAGATCTTGCCGTCGACGACGATCGGCGAGAACTCGATCAGCTGCTTCGAGTCCCAGCTCCAGATCTTTCGCAGCGGCGGCCCGACGTCGGCCTGCAGATTCTTCGTCCGCGCGAGGTTGTAGCCGTAGATCGGCCAGTCGACGCTGCGGTCGGGTGCAGGCTCCTTCTTCCCGGGCGATTGGGACTCGGCATCGAACGCCACATCCGAGTTGAGGATGTCGCTCGGGCGCCCCGCGAGATCGATCGCGATGACGACGAGGAAGCCCAGCCCGCCGACGACGATCGCCGCCAAAGCCCAACGGCCCTGGTGGCTCCCGTCCGGGCTGCGGCGCAGGAATGCGAGCAGTCGACCCATACAGAGAGGTGGGCATGGTACGAAAGCCCGGTGAGCGCACCCGATTTCGACTCAGAGCGCCTCGAGCGCGCCGTCGCCGCGCTCGGTCTTTCACCGCTCGGTGATGCTGCCACGGCAACGCCCGTCTATCTCGTCGGCGGCGCCGTCCGCGACATCCTGCTCGGCCGCCCGCGCGAGGGCGCCGACGTCGACGTCGCCGTCGAGGGCGATGCGACCGCGATCGCCCGCCGACTCGGCGTCGAGGTCCGCGAGCACGCGCGCTTCGGGACCGCGTCGGTCGCCCTCGGAGACCTTGGCGTCGATCTCGCGAGCACCCGCTCGGAGACCTATTCGGCGCCGGGAGCGCTGCCCGACGTCGCGGCCGCCGATCTCGACGCGGACCTCGCCCGGCGCGATTTCACCGTCAACGCGATGGCGGTGCCGATCGCGGAGCCCTCGAGGCTGATCGATCCCCACGGGGGACTCGCCGACCTCGAGGCCGGGCTGATCCGCGTGCTCCACCGCGGCTCGTTCACCGACGATCCGACGCGAGCTCTGCGTGCGGCGCGATATGCGGCCCGGTTCGGCTTCGGGCTTGAGCCCGAGACCGAGGTCCAGCTGCGCGAGGCACAGATCGCAAGCGTCTCGGCGGAGCGGGTCGAGGCAGAGCTGCTGCGACTGGCGGCCGAGCCGCGCTGGCGGAACGGGTTCGAGCTGCTCGAGGCATGGGGGCTTGTTGCGGGGGCCGACCTCGAGCTGATGGCGACGGTGCGGGAGCTGCTCGAATCGGGACCGCCGTGGAGCGACGCAGCGATGCCGGAGGCGACGATGCTGCTCGCCGGACATCCTTCGAGCGGCACGTTCTCACCTCGGCCCGAACCGCTTCGCTGCGCCCGCGAGCTCGCCGCGATCGAGCCGGGACCGCCGTCGGCGCTGGCGCTCGCCGCGCGCGATGTCGCGCCCGCTTCGCTCGTGATCGCGCGGGCGCTCGGCGCCGGGTGGCTCGATGCGTTCATGGCGAAGTGGCGTGACGTCAGGCTTGAGATCGATGGCGAGGACCTGCTCTCGGCCGGGGTCGAACAGGGGCCGGCGATCGGCCGCGGGCTGGCGAAGGCGCTGGCCGCCCGCCTCGACGGCGAGGTCTCTGGGCGCGAGGACGAGCTCCGCCTCGCGCTCGCCGCCGCCCGCGCAGAGCCCGGCGCGGGCTAGCGTTGAGGGCTTGGACTGGCGTGAGCGAGATGGCGTGCGCTGGCTCGAGGCCGAGCTGCCGGGCGCCCGGGCCGCTTTCTCGACTCGCGTCGGTGGTTTGGGCACAGCCCCGTTCGAGAGCCTCAACCTCGGGATCCTGACCGGCGACGACCCGGCGGTCGTCCGCGCCAACCGCCACCGGCTCGCCGAAGCCCTCGAGCTCGACGTCGAACGCATTGTCATTGCCCGCCAGGTCCACGGCGCCGAAATCGAAAGCCACGAAGGGCCGCAGCGCCCGAGCCCGTTCGCCGAACCCGGGAGCGCCGACCCGCCCGAGCGCGATGGCCATGTGCTCGACCGGTAAGACATTGCGGCGCTCGTAGTCGTCGCCGACTGCCTGCCGATCGCGCTCGCCGGCGAGGGCGGCGTGGCGATGCTCCACGGTGGCTGGCGCGGGCTCGCCGGCGGCATCGTCGAGCGTGGGGTGGAGGTGGTCTCGGCGAAGGCCGCGGCAGTTGGTCCCGGGATCGGTCCCTGTTGTTACGAGGTCGGCGACGAGGTCCTCTCGCGCTTCCTGCCACTCGGCGAGGGCGTCGCCGACGGTCACCGGCTCGACCTCGCCGAGGTCGCCCGCCGGCTGCTCGAACGCGCCGGCGTCGGCGAGGTCGACGTCGCCGGTTACTGCACGAGCTGCGAGCCCGAGCTCTTCTTCTCTCATCGGCGCGACGGCCCGAGGACCGGTCGCCAGGGGGGGCTCGCGTGGCCGGCCTGATCCACGGCCTCGACCCGGCGAAGATCCGCGCCAATCT
>JBPCRS010000170.1:0-4903 GCA_050996575.1 Solirubrobacterales bacterium | reverse complement strand
TGACGTTCGCAGAGGTGGACTCCGTCGTGATCGGGGCGCTGGCCGTGAACTACCACGGCGTCGTCCGCGGCACCGAGGACGTCGACCTCGTCCCCGACCCGGATCCGCGGAACCTGGCGCGACTTCGTGCGGCCCTTTCCTCCGAGGCGCACGAGCCGCCGATCCCCGAGCGCTTCGCCGTCCCCGAGCCGACCGCCCGCCTCGTCAACTCCGCCCGCGAGGCCGGCCATCGCGTGATCGAAGCCTCGCACCTGCGCCTGCTCGAGGCGGCCCTGGGCCCCCGACCTCCTCGCCAGCTCCTACGAGGCCGCCACCGACCGCGGCTACCTCTGGCACGAGTTCGGCGACAGCCAGTTGGTGTTGCCGTAGCCCGGCCGAGAGTACCCCTATTGCACCTGCGAGGTGATCCGAATTCGATCGACGACTTCGCGATTGGTCGCCGCACGCTCAACGAGTTCCCTGACTCGGTCAGGTGCTCCCACTAGGTCGATAATCCGAGCATTCCTGATTACCAAGAGCTGCTTGACAAGCTCGTCGAGAAACGAAGGCGTGCCGACGATCACAGAGGAACAGTCAACAAGAACATCAGCGGCCGATAGATCGCGGTCTAATGCGCCAAGGAGCTCTCGCGCTTGTTCGCGTGATCCTGCGTGCTCAGGGGGCTCCACTCGGATCATCATCTAGCCAGGGTAGAGCGGAAGACTGAGCGCGACCATGACGCCTGGGATGTTGGGCACAGCCTCCCGACGTCTCTCGCCCGCGTTGTCGATCGTCACCTTTCCAGCGCCGCTTCGAACAACCATCATGCCGCGGAGTCCGATCACCTGTTCCATCGTGGTCGAGAGTCCTTGCCCGCGTCCTGGGTCATCAAGGACTGACGTCACCAGATACTCGAGCGCGAGATCGATTGCCGCGGTGTCGTCGCGAGGAGAATGGCTTCCGCTTTCCACAAATGAACCGAGTATCCCGCGTCCTGTGTCGCCGATCACGACCTGAACGCGGTCGTCGTGGTGGGGTGGCCTTCCACCCCTCACTTCCCGATAGACATGGGCCGTTAGCAGGGCGTCAGCTCCGGAATGCTCCAAGGCGTTACCAACCATTTCCCAGACTCCCTCGGAAATTGCCTGGAGTACCTGAGGATCGACATGTTCTCGAAGCTGGGCCCAGAGGAGGTTTGCGAGTGCCTGCTCACCCCCAGCTTCTGTCGCCGTTCTAAGAGGTACGACCACTTCGCTTTCTTCGAACGGCGGTGAGCTGGGGAGGCGCTCTGCGGACCCTATGCGGGAGAGGTATTCGCGCATGCCCATTCTCGTCAGGTGATTGCGCATCCCTTGATTTGACGGCAGATCGACATGGATGTCGGCGTCGGAAGGAGCGGTTTCGAGTGCGCACGCCAGCCCCATGAGGCCATATGCGTCCACGAAGCCCAGACGCTTTAGGTCGCAAGTGGCGCCTTCGCGAAGACAGTCGTCAAAGCTCGAGATCGTCAGAGCGCTTGCACCAGAGGGAAGTAGAGCCACAACTTGACGGTACCGACCGAATCGGAATCTCATCCTGTCCGGGCACCGGCCGGATCATCGGCCTCACCGTGATCAACGCTCGGTGGCTGCTCGATCGCGACGGTCGGCTTATCGTGACCGTTCCTGAGACCATCGAGGCAAGCGCCGCCGATCTAGCCCCAGCACTGGCGACCCCCTAAGCGGTCAACTCAGGAGCTGCACGGAAAAAGCGGCTTGGCGACCGTCCGCTAATAGCTCGCCGCCGCGAGGGCCCGCCCGCTCAAATCGCCGTGCGTCGCCGCTGAGCTACGCCAGCGGTCTCAACCCCGGTTCGACGGGTGCCCGTCGCCGGGCCAGGGGGCGAGGATGAGCAGCAGGCGGGAGTCCTCGACGGCCTTCACCTCGTGGCGCTCGTTCGGGTCCCACTCGACCATCAGCCCGGCGCCGCCGGGGGTGGCCTTGCCGCCCGGCTCGTTGACCTCGATCGAGCCGGTGACGACGACGAGCCAGGCGCGCTCGTGAACCTGATGCTCGGAGAGCTTCTCCCCGGCGGGGAGCTGGATCGCGATTGCTCGCGCCTCGTCCTGCGAGTCGATCACGACAGGGTTACTTGGCTCGACATCCATGCCGGCAACGTCCCAGTGCTGCATGCGGCTCCTCTCCTTGTCGACGGCGCGGCTTCGGCGTGACTCTACCCTCAGCGGCGGGATGGTGATCGCAATCGACGGCCCTGCCGGGGCCGGAAAATCGACAGTGGCTCGGGCGCTTGCGGCCGATCTCGGCCTGACCTATCTCGATTCGGGCGCGATGTACCGCTCGCTCGCCTACGCCGCCCTGCGCGACGGCATCACTACGGCGGACTCTGCGGCGCTCGGAGCGCTCGCCGGCGAGCTCGAGATCGAGTTCCGCGATGGCCGCGTCGAGCTCGGCGCCGAGGACGTCAGCGAGGCGATCCGCGAGCCCGATGTCTCGGTCGCCGCATCGCAGGTCTCCGTCCACCCCGAGGTGCGCGAGGCGATGGTCTCGCGCCAGCAGCGGATGATCGATGCCGCCGACTACGTCGCCGAGGGCCGCGACATCGGCACCGTAGTCAGCCCGGGCCCGCCGCTCAAGGTTTTTCTCACCGCCGACCCTGCCGAGCGCGCGCGCCGGCGGGCGCTCGAGACCGGCGAAGACCCCGAGGCGGTCGCCAGCGCTCAGGCTGACCGAGACGACCGCGACCGCGACCGCGAGCACGGCGCTCTCCGCGCTGCCGAAGACGCGGTCGTCCTCGACACGACCGGCGTCGCCCTGGAGGATGTCGTCGCCCGGATCGCGGCGCTCGCCCGGGAACGAGGACTCGCGTGAGCCGGCCCGTCCAGATCGCCGTCGTCGGGTTTCCCAACGCCGGCAAGTCGACACTCGTCAACCGGCTCGTCGGCGGCCGCGAGGCGGTCGTCCACTCCGAGCCCGGCGTCACCCGCGATCGCAAGGCGATCGAGGGTGAGTGGAACGGCGTCGCGTTCGAGCTCGTCGACACCGGCGGCGTCGACCTGGCCGCGTGGGACTCGCTCTCGCGCGCCGTCCAGGCGCAGGCGCGCGAGGCGATCGCCGACGCCGACGCGATCCTCTTCGTCATCGACGCGCGCTCGGGCCTCGGACCCGGCGATGCCGAGCTCGGCAGGATCCTGCGGGCCGCCAAGCAGCCGGTGATCGTCGTCGCCAACAAGATCGACAACCCGGCCGACGAGCCGCTGGCAGCCGAGCTCAACTCGCTCGGGCTCGGCGAGCCGAGGGCCGTTTCCGCCGCTCACGGGCTCGGCACCGGCGACCTGCTCGACGCGATCGCCGAGATCGCCCGCGAGGCAGGCGGCGCACAGGAGGACGAGGATGGTGTCGTCCGGCTCGCCGTAGTCGGCCGGCCGAACGCGGGCAAGTCCTCGCTCGTCAACCGCTTCCTCGGCGCCGAGCGGGTGATCGTCTCCGATGTCGCGGGCACGACCCGCGACTCGATCGACACCCGGCTCGAGTTCGAGGAGCGCCCGATCATCCTGGTCGACACGGCGGGCTTGCGCAAGCGCACGCGGACGAGCGGGCCGGTCGACTACTACTCGCAGCTTCGGACCAGGCGAGCGGTCGAGCGCGCCGACGTCGCCCTCGTCGTCTGCGACGCCGCCGAGGGGCTGGTGGCCGACGACCTGCGGGCGGCCGAGCTGGCGATGAAGTCAGGTTGCGCGACGCTCGTCGGGCTGAACAAGTGGGACGCTCGCCCGGAAGAGGAGGCGCTTGACTTAGAGGACGCGCGAGCCCGGCTCGAAAAGCGCCTACGGTTGCGGCCGCCGCTCGTCGCCTGCTCGGCGAAGACCGGGCGCAACGTGACGACGCTCCTGCGCGAGGCGGTCCGGCTCGCCGACCGCCGCGCCGAGCGGATCCCGACGCCCGAGCTCAACCGCTTCGTCGCGGATGTGGTCGCCGTCCGTCAGCCACCCTCGCGAAACGGCAAGCGCCTGCGGCTGCTCTACGCGGCGCAGGTCGGGACCGCGCCGCCACGGTTCGCCGTCCAGGTCAACGACCGTCGAATCGTCACCCGCGATTGGGCCTACTTCTTCGAGAACCGGATGCGCCACCGCTACGGCCTCGAGGGGGTTCCGCTGGTGATCGACTTCGTGCCCCGGAAGCGCTCGCGACGCTCGGCGCGCGGAGGGGCACCCGGGCGCGAAGCGGAGGATGCCCCGACGCCCGACGGTCCGGCGACGGTATAACGCGGGGATGCCTAGGTTTCCGAGGCCACGACGGCCCAAGCTCCCCACTGCAGAACGGATTCGCGAACGGGTTCGCCTGCCTCGCCGCGGCAAGAGCGACTCCGAGCCCGCGGCGCCGAAGCCGCCGCTGACGACAAGGCTGGGCTCGGCTGCCCGCCGGGTCCGCTACGCGCTCGGCGACGCCGCTTACCTCGTCGGCCGCGCCCTCGAAGCGATCGGCAGGGCGCTCGTCGTCGTCGGCACGCGCGCTCGCGAGCTCTGGTTTCGCTTCTCGATCCATACCCGGCGCCGGATCGTCGCGGTGGCGATCCTCGCCGGCGTCGCGGCGCTGGTCTGGTTCGCGGCGGTGCCGAACCTGCCCTGGCGCTTCCCCGGCGGCGATACCTGCCCACCCGCAGACGATGCGGCGAAGATCGTCCCCTGCGACGCCCTCGCCTACGCCCACGCAAACGTCGACCCGGAGAGCGATCAGTACCTCGCCGCGACGGCGAGCGCCGCGCGGCTGCCGAGCCTGACCGAGCAGTTGTTCGCCCTCGCGCCCGGGCCCTCGGGGGCACCGCTCGACTTCGAGACTCAGGTCCGCCCCTGGCTCGCCGGTGAGGTCGCGGTCGCGGTCGTGCCCGGCGCCGGTGGCGATCCCGAGCAGGTCCTGCTGTTCGAGAT
>JBPCRS010000111.1:0-12521 GCA_050996575.1 Solirubrobacterales bacterium | reverse complement strand
GTGGTGCTTTTTTTTTTTTGTTTTGTTCTCCTTTTGGTTGAGGGGTTCTCCGACTGGGTTGTAGGCGGCACCAAAGGCCGCGGCGGGTATAGGTACTCCCAGACGCCGCCGGTGAACTCACCGGGGTCGCGGGCACGGACGGGCTCGAGCTGCGAGGTGACGCTGTAGCGTGGGCCGATCTCGACCATCCCGTCGACGACCCGTGTCTGGAAACGGTCGAGCGGGCGGACGGGCGGACCGCCGATCACCTCGCCGCGGAAGCCGTAGACGCCTCCGTGGCAGGGACAGATGAAGTTGTTCGCGGCCTTGACGAAGCGGACCGGGCAGCCGAGGTGGGCGCAGCGGGTCGAGATCGCGATGAACTCGGTCGGCTCCTCCTCGAGGTCCTCGGAGCCGCGGCGTACGTAGGCGGTCGTCTTGCCGGCCTCGCCGACGCCCTCGACGATCGTGAACACGACCGGGGTGTAGGTGAAGGAGTCGAAGTCGTCCTCGGGGCCGACCGGCTCCCAGAGGACCTCCTGCTCGTCGAAGACGGGGGCAAGGGCGAAGCCGATCGCGGGCAGCGCGACCGCGGTTACCGCGGCGCCGCCGAGTGCCTGGCCGAGTACGGCGAAGACGTTGCGGCGGGTCATCGACTCGCCCTGGAAGTAGCCGCGCGGCTCCGCCTCGGGGAGGAGCGGCTGTGACGGGCCGCCGGACCCGTTTCCCTTGTCGTTTGCGTCGGCCAAGAGGTTCAGCGCGATTCTATTGATTCCGCGAGCCGGGCAAATGCGCTGCCGAGGCCGCCCGCCCCGGCGCGCTCGGCTGCGGAGTCGCGAAGAACGCTCTCGGCGGCCTCCTCACCCGAGCGAATCGCGCGCTTGGCGCGCTCGTGGCGATCGTCGCCGCCGGTGGCGACGACAACCGTGCTGGCGAGCCAGAGCTGGGCCGAGCCGGCGCCGTCGCGCTCGGCGTGGAGCTGGGCCGAGATCGAGATCAGGTCGGCGAGCTCGCGCACCGCCTCGAGGTCACCGAGCACAGCGAGCCGCTCGAGCACGAGCGCGTAGGGGTAGTCGCCGGCGAGCAGCAGCAGGTCCTCGTCGGCTCCGCGGACGACGCGGGGCTCGCCGAAATGGAGCAGGTATCCCTCGCGGACGGCCTCGAGAAGGAGCGCATACTCGCCGGGGGCCTCGGCCGCCCGCGGCCCCGCCGCAACGAGCTCGCCGATGAGCGGCTCGGCTTCGGGCGCGGCGAGGTGATCGGCGATCACGCTGTCGTCTTCCTCGAGCAGCTCCACGAGCTCGTGAAGCGCGCTCGACCCGGGTCCGTTCGGGCTCATCCGAGCACCTCCTCGAAAGCCTCCGCAGCCGCGGCGACCGTGCGGTCTATCGCCGCGTCGTCGTGGGCGAGCGAGACGAACCAGGCCTCGAACTGCGAGGCCGGCGGATAGACGCCGCGGACGAGCAGCGCACGGCAGAAGGCGCCGTAGGCCTCGAGGTCACAGGCACTCGCCAGCGCGAAGTCGGTCACCGGCTCGGCGCTGAAGAACGGGGTGACGAGGCCGGGCACGGACGCGACCTGGATCGGGCGGCCGGCTGCGGCCTCACGCAACCCTTCGGCGAGCCGGTTGGTCGAGTCGCGCAAGCGCTCATACTCGAGCGGGCCAAGCTCCTCGAGCGTCGCCAGTCCGGCGGCGACGGCGAGTGGGTTGCCGGAGAGGGTCCCGGCCTGGTAGACGTCGCCGGCGGGAGCGATACGGCGCATCAGGTCGCGGCGGCCGCCGTAGGCGGCGGCGGGCAGGCCACCGCCGATCACCTTGCCCATGATCGTCAGGTCGGGGCGGACGTGGTGGAGCTCCTGGGCACCGCCCGAGGAGACGCGGAAGCCGGTGATCACCTCGTCGAAGACGAGCAGCGCGCCACTCGCATCGGCCTGCTCGCGCAGGAACGCGAGAAAGCCCTTGGCCGGCGGGACGACTCCCATGTTCGCCGGGATCGGCTCGGCCAGGATCGCCGCGGGGGTGTGCTCAGCCACCGCCGCGGCGACCGCCTCGCGGTCATTCCAGGGGACGACGATCGTCGCCGCGGCCTGCGCCTCGGTGACGCCGGGGCTGGCCGGGAGCCCGTGCGTCGCGAGGCCGGATCCGGCCTCGGCAAGCAGGCCGTCGACGTGGCCGTGATAGGCTCCGGCAAACTTGATCAGCGGCTCACGGCCGGTCACCGCGCGAGCGAGGCGGACGACGCTCATCGAAGCCTCCGTGCCCGAGTTGACCATTCGCATCATCTCGACCGAGGGCATTCGCATCCGGACCTTGGCGGCGAGCTCGACCTCGCCCTCGGTCGGCGCGCCGAAGCTCGTTCCTGCCTCGGCGGCCGCGGTGACGGCTTCGACCACCGCGGAATGAGCGTGGCCGAGGATCAACGGGCCCCAGGAGCAGACCCAGTCGATGTAGCGGTGGCCGTCGACGTCGATCAGCTCGAAGCCCTCGCCGCGCTCGACGAAAATCGGGTGCTCGCGGCCGATCGAGCGCATCGCCCGCACCGGCGAGTTGACCCCACCCGGGATCAGGCCGACGGCGCGTGAGTAGATCGAGGCGGAGTTGCGGGTGTCGAAGTCGCCCGAGTCGCCGCCCACCACTACGCGTGCTCGGCTTCCCAGCGCGCGTAGTCGTCGGTGAAGTAGTGCAGGCGGATCTTCTTGAACTCGGTCGAGGAGTAGAGGACGGCGCGGTCGTCACCGTGCAGGTCGTGCTCGTCGGCGATCGAGTCGAGGACCGCGTCGCACTCCTCCTTCGAGCGGCCGTGAGCCATCGTGAAGACGCTGTAGGGCCAGTCCTCATAGGTCGGGCGTTGGTAACAATGCGAGATCCCGCGAACCGCAGCCATCCGCCCGCCGACATCGTCGATCTTCTCGTCGGGAACGCGCCAGACGCCCATCCCGTTCGCCGAGAAGCCGGCGCGGCGGTGGAAGAGGATCGCGGCAACCCGGCGGAGGATCTTCCGATCGACCATTCCATCGAGCTTGGCGAGCAGCTCCCCGGTGGAGATCCCGAGCTCGGCCGCGGCCTCGTCGTAGGGGCGCTCGACCGCCTTCATCGGCCCCTGCAGGGCGCGGATCACGGCGATGTCGGCGTCGTCGTAGGGCTGTGCCTCGAGCTCGCGCGGCGGAGCGGCCTCGACCGTCGCGGCGAGCTTGTCGGTGCCGCCCTCCATCTCCAGGTTCATGTTGATCTTGAACAGGACGAGCGTCGGCAGCTGGCGAATCGACTCGGCACCGGTGAGCCGCTGCAACGCCGTCAGCGTCCCCTGCAGGCCGAGCTCGGAATCGGGCGGGGTCGCGATCGTGAACCAGAGGTTGAATTCGTGGGTGCGCAGGTAGTTGTGTGAGACGCCGGGATGCGAGTTGATGATCTTCGCCGCCCGGTGCGGGTTCTCGGAATCGACCCTGGCCGCGACCAGCATCGACTCGTAGCCGAGCGCACGGGTGTCGAAGATCGGCGTGATCTCGCGGATGATCCGCTCGTCGAGCAGGCGCTGTGTCCGGCTCAGGACCTCACCGAGCTCGAGCTCCGCCTCCTCGGCGATCGGCGCGAACGGCTCGGCGGCGAGCGGGAAGCGCGACTGCAACAGGTTCATCAGCCGCCTATCGACGTCGTCGAGCGGCACGGCCGCACCGTCCTTGCGGGAGCGGAGCTTAGGCTTGGGTTGTGCGACGCCCACGGCAGGAGAGTATCCGCAGGCGGCCCACAATCGGCACGATCTGCCGGCAATGCGCGCGGTTTCGAGGGGTACTCTTCGACCATGGACCCGGACGTGGCCGATCAGCAGCGCGAGTTGCGCGAGGAGATCGCCGGCTTGAGGAACGACCATGGCGAGCGCTTCGATCGGGTAGACCGAGACATCGATCGACTGCGGGGCGAGGTCGGCGGGTTGCGAGGTGAGATCAGTGACGTACGGGGCGAGGTCGGCGGGTTGCGAGGCGAGATGGTGCGGGGCTTCGAGCGGGTAGACGGGCGGATCGACGCGCTTCAGGTCACCCTGGTCAGGATCGGCGGCGGCGTCATCGTCGGCCTCGTCGGTGTGATCGCCGCGGTGCTCGCTCGCGGCGTCTGAGAGTCAGGCGAGGCTCAGGCGAGCCAGGCCGAGGCTTCCTTGGCGTAGTAGGTGAAGATCATCTCGGCGCCGGCGCGATGAATCGCGGTCAGGGATTCGATCACAGCGGCGCGCTCATCGATCCAGCCGCGCTCGGCGGCGGCCTTCAGCATCGAATACTCGCCGGAGACGTGGTAGGCGGCGACCGGGGCGCCGGTCGCCTCTTTTACCCGTCGGATCACGTCGAGGTAGGGCAGCGCCGGCTTGACCATGACCACGTCGGCGCCCTCCTCGAGGTCGAGCTTTGCCTCGCGAACCGCCTCGAGCGCGTTCGCCGGATCCATCTGACAGCCGCGGCGATCGCCGAACTCGGGCGCCGACTCGGCAGCCTCGCGGAAGGGGCCGTAGAAGGCGGAGGAATACTTGGCGCTGTAGGCGATGATCGGCACGCCTGAGTGGCCCTCCTCGTCGAGCTGGAGGCGGAGCGCTCCGACGCGGCCGTCCATCATGTCGCTCGGGGCGACGGCGTCGGCGCCCGCTTCGGCGTGTGAGATCGCCGTCCGCGCGAGCAGCTCGAGGGTGATGTCGTTGTCGACCTCGCCCTCGCGGACGAAGCCGCAATGGCCGTGCGAGGTGTATTCGCAGAGGCAGACGTCGGTGATCACGAGCAGGTCGGGGTGGGCCTCCTTGAGCGCGCGGACCGCCATCTGCACGATTCCCTCGGTGTCGTAGGCACCCGTGCCGGCCTCGTCCTTGTCGGCGGGGATGCCGAAGAGGATCACCGCTGCGATCCCGGCGGCCTGGATCTCGGTTGCCTCGGCGACCAGCTCGGAGATCGAGAAGCGCTCGATTCCCGGCATCGCCTCGACCGGCTCGCGGACATCGGAGCCGGAGACGACGAACATCGGCTGGACCAGGTGCGAGGGCCGCAGCTCTGTCTCGCGAACGAGGTCGCGAAGGGTTTCGATTCGGCGCAGGCGGCGCAGCCGGGTGGCGGGGTAGCTCATCTCATGCAGATGAGCTCGAGCCGGACCGGACGCGAAGCGGAGGATTCGGCGGTTTTCATCGGATGAAGTTTAGGCGCGAGGACTTGGGTGCCGGCATTCAGGGGGCAGCATCGACTACCTAGTCACTCATCTATGCAAAGCGCCGCAGCGCGAGCCGGGCGAGGATCCCGTAGGCGAGCGTCAGCGCGGCGAGGTGGAGGATCGGGACGAGCAACGAGGGCCCGGACGCGTCGAGCGCGCCCGACATCGCGTCGAGGCTTGGATCGAACGGGAACAGGGCGCGGACGACCTCGATCCCGCTGTAGAGGCCGGTACCAACCGTTCCCGAGGGGACCAGCGAGAGGAACGCGATCGGCAGCGAGACCATGAACGCGAGCAGGCTCGAGGCGCGGACCTCGCGGGTCGCCGCGCCGATCGCCGCGCCGAAGGCGGCGAAGCCGGCGCCGCCGGCGATCACAGCCGGGATCCAGAGCCCAACCCACGCCCATTCGAGCGCGACGAAGAAGGCGAGGCCGGCGAGCATCAGCAGCGTGACGACGAGCGCGACCGCGATTCCGAGCAGGACCTTCTCGGCCAGCAGCGAGCTGCGCGATAGCAGGCCGCGAACGAGGCGCCCGTAGGTGTTCTCCTCGCGCTCGAGCGCGAGCGATCCGGCGAAGAGGAGGACGGTGACGAACATCAGCGTGATTGTCGCCGCGACCGCGATCGCAAACGTGTCCAGCGCCGGCGCCGTCCCCGAGACGAGCTGCTTGTC
This sequence comes from Solirubrobacterales bacterium, assembly GCA_050996575.1. GTDB lineage: Bacteria > Actinomycetota > Thermoleophilia > Solirubrobacterales > 70-9 > DASUSH01. Next base: position 6,690 of record JBPCRS010000111.1, on the reverse strand, counting down.
GACCTCGATCGGTTCGGCGACGGCGCCGAGGATCGGGATCGCGAAGTCGAGGTTCTCACGCGCGAGCCCGGCGAAATCGATCACCGGGGCGAGTTCCCTTTTGACCTTCGGGTCATCGGACTCGGCCTCGATCTGCTCGAGGATGTCCTCGGTCGCCTCGAGCCCGAGGATCTCGAGGCCCTGGCCGAGGAAGGAGAACTCACCGCCCTCGAGCAGCAGGTCGAGATAGGTCGCCGCCGTCTCTGAGATCTGCCGCGAGACGATCAGGTTGGCCTCGGTGATCAACGAGTTGATCCGGTCCTCGACGAGCTGCGCCTTGACCGGGTCCTCCTCGTTGACGTAAACGGTCACCGTCGGCGTCTGGGGCGTGAGTCCGCCGAGCGAGCGGATTTGCTCGGCAAAATCTTCGGGCAGAATCACCGCCGCGAGCACCTCGCCGTCCGCGACCTTCTGCTCCGCCTCCGCCTCCGAGTCGACCGGTACGCACTCGACCCGGCTGCAGAACTCGCCGCGCGCCGAGACCGGGTCGACCTCGGAGCCGCCGATAGCGACCTGGTCGGATTCGGGGATCTGGTTGAGGAAGGCGACGCGCGGGTCGCTCGGGCCGGCCGAGAGGGCGAGCCCGATCAGGACGGCGATCACGACCGGGTAGAGGACGAGGAGACCGGTGACCAGCGGCGAGCGCCGCATGATCTCGAGGTCCTTGAGCAGCAGCCAGCGCATCAGCCTTTGGTGCCCCGGGCCTTGAGGAAGGCGACGAAGGCGCCCTCGAAGTCGCGCTCGGTTTCCTTCTCCTCGCCGGGCTCGGCCTCGTGGAGCTCGGCGACGGTCCCGTCGAAGAGCCGCTCGCCGTCGGCGAGAACGAGCAGCCGGTCCCCCCAGCGCTCGGCCTCGGCGATGTTGTGGGTCGAGAAGATCACCGTCGTTCCCTCGTTCCGGGCGAGGCCGGTGACGAACTCCCAGAGGCGCTCGCGCTGAGGCGGGTCGAGGCCCGAGCTGGGCTCGTCGAGAAGCAGGACCGAGGGCCGGGCGAGCAGTCCAATCGCGATGTTGACGCGCTGCTGGTTGCCACCTGAGAGCGTGCCGACCTGGTCGCCGCGGCGGTCGCCGAGGCCGGTCTGCTCGAGCATCTCGGCGACGGTTACCTCGACGTCGTCGACTTTCTCCAGCCGGGCGAAAAGGCGCAGGTTCTCCTCGACCGTGAGCCGGCGATAGAGCGCCGCCTGCTGCGGGACCCAACCGATCACCCCCTGCGGGCTGGTCACACTGCCGGCGTCGGGGGCGCGGATCCCGGCGAGGATCGAGAGCATCGTCGTCTTGCCGGCGCCGTTCGGCCCGATCACGGCAAGCAGCTCGCCGCGGGCAGCGCTGAAGCCGACCCCGCGTAGCGCCGCGCGATCACCGAAGCTCTTGCGCAGATCCTTTGCCTCTATGACAACGTCGCTCATCGAAGCGGGAAACCTACCGGCGGATACGCTCTCGCTCGTGCGGCTCCTGTTCATCGGCGACATCGTCGGCCGGCCGGGCCGCGACGGGCTCGCCACCGCGATGCCCGAACTGCGCGAGCGCTACCGGCCCGACCTCGTCGTCGCCAACGGCGAGAATTCGGCCGGCGGGATCGGTATCACCGAGAAGACGGCGCGGAAGATCTTCGACGCGGGTGCCGATGTGATCACCTCCGGCAACCACATCTACCGCCATCGAGACGTCTACGCGTATCTGGACGAGACCGACCGGGTGATCCGCCCCGACAATTATCGGGCCGGCAACCCGGGGCGCGGTCACACGATCGTCGAGGCGGCGGGCAAGCGCGTCTGCGTGATCAACCTCTCCGGCACGGTCTTCCTCAAGGCGGCGCGCTCGCCCTTCGATGCCTCGGACTCCCTGCTCGAGCGACTCCGCGAAGACGCTGACATCTTCGTCGTCGACTTCCACGCCGAGGTGACGAGCGAGAAGATCGCGATGGGCTGGCACCTCGACGGCCGCGTCGCCGCGGTCTTCGGCACACACACCCACGTCCCGACCGCCGACGGCCGCATCCTCCCCGGCGGCACCGCCTTCATCTCCGACGTCGGCATGACCGGCTCGCGCGCCGGCGTGCTCGGCGCCGGCCGCGAGACGGTGCTCGAGTCTTTTCGAACCCAGATGCCGGTCCGCTTCGACGTGGCCGAGGGCGACGTCTGGGTGATGGGGGCCTGCGTCGAGGTCGGCGAGGGCGGGCTGGCGGCGAGCTTCGAGCAGGTGTTGTTCGCGCTCGAGCGCTGAGCCCCACCAAACTTAAAGGGGACTGACCCCTTTGGGAGGGTTCTTTAGGTTGGTTGAGGGTTCGTTGGTGGGGCGGTGGGCTCAGAATCCTCGTCGCTCCCGAGCAGGACGAGGGCGGTGATCAGGGCGGGGAAGAACCAGACGATGTAGAGGTAGAACCAGTGGTCGGCGATCAGCTCGACCGAGATCAGGACGGCGGCTGCGAGCGCGCAGAGCTGGACGAAGCTGCGCTTGCGCGGGACGAAGGCGACCGCGACCGCGAGGCCGAGAGCGAAGAGCTCGAAGACGAGGTGGAGCCAGTCGAGGTCGGCCTGCCCCCAGATGCTGAACGGAGACGTGCGGTCGATCTGGCTCGCGATCGTGCGCTCGTAGAAGGTCGCGAGGCCGGGGTCGATCGCCGGGTGGGCGAGAAACAGGACGCTGGCGAGCACGAGTGCGCCGGAGAACAGGAGCGCCGGTCGCAGGAAGCGCAAGCTCGGGGCCTGGCCCTCAGGGGTCAGACCCCGCCGGGTCAGTCCCCTGAGGCCGGCGGCGTACAGGGGGGCCAGGGCTAAGGGCGCGAACTTGACCGCGGCGACGGCGGCAAGCAGGATTCCGCGCCCGATCGGCGAGGTGAAGGCGACGAGCGACCAGGCGATCAGCGCCGCGACGAGTGAGTCGTTCGCGTTCGCGGCGAGGGTGAAGGCCGCGTATGGGAAAGCGGCCCAGGCAAAGGCGAGGACGGCGCCGAGCTCGCGACCCTCGCGGCCGGGCCGCAAGCGCATCCCGAGCGCGAGCATCGCGCCCGCGGTCGCAAGGTCGAAGGCGACGGCGGCGGCATGCGCGGCCGGAAGGTGGTCCCAGGTTCCGCTCCAAGGCAGGCCGAGCTCGAACGGCAGGTAGGCGAGGTAGTTTGCGGGCCCGTACGTATCGCCGAAGCGGTTCTCGTCGGGGAACACCCCCTCGCCGTAGATCGCGTTGCCGTGACCGAGCAGGTCGGCGCCGATCACTCCCGCGTAGCCGACGTCGATCACCCCTGAGTCGGCAACGTTGACGACGATTCGGAACGCGAGCAGGAAGATGGCTGCGGCGCCGAGCCAGAGGCCCGGGATCGACGGCCGCAGACCCTCGCCGCGACCGCGGAACCCGATCCAGAGCATCCGCGCGAGCAGGTAGAGCAGGGCCGGGTAGACGAGCGGCACCGAAACCCCGATGTCGCCGCGGTTGAAGAAGAGGTGCGAGGCGCCGAAGCCGATCAGGACGAGCAGGTCGAGGTGGGCGATCCGCCGCAGGCGGCGCAGGTCGAGCAGACCGACCAGGAAGATCGCGCAAAGCGGCAGCCAGACCCAGGGCGCATTGAGCACGCCGCCGAACGAGCCCTCATAACCGCGCGCCATCTGCCATTCGACCTGGTGACCGGTCCACGACTCGCGAACCGTCCCGGTCGGGTCGTCGACGAGGACCTGGACGACCTCGTCGTCACCGTCCTTGAAGCCGACCTGCCAGGTATCCGGCGGCTTCGCCTGGGCGACCGGGGAGAGCTTGCCGCGCAACTGCTCGGCCTCGATCACGTTGGCGTCCTCGCGGGCGATCTCGATCGCCTTGGCCGAGCTCAACCGCAGCGAGTCCTCGGCGCTCTCCTCCGGGGTGCCGCCGGTCGATCCCGCCTCGCTCTCCTGCGCCGCGGCCGGGGCGGCGCAGGAGAGCGCGATCGCAAGAACCGCCGCCAGTGCCCCGCCCCGCGGGCTCAGCCGAAAGTCCACAGCTTGTTGCCGATGAAGTTGACCGGCATCGCGACCGCGACCGCGATTGCCTGTGAGCCGACCTCGGCGAGACCGGCGCTCGAGACGAGCAATTCGAGCACCGCGAGATTGACGCCGAGGGCGAGGACACTGACGGCGAAGAATCGCGCGGCCTGAAAGCCGGCGTGGCCCGAGCGCGCGCGGAACGTCCAGTGCCGGTTCCACCAGAAGTTGTTGAGAACGGCGACGCAGAAGGCGCCGACCGCAGCGGGGATGTGGTGGATTCCTGCGGCCTCGGCGAGCAGCGCGAAGACGATCAGGTTGACGACGTAGCCCGATGCGCCGACGAGGCCGAACTTGAACAGCTGCAGCCAGTTGGCGGGCTTGCGCGTGCCGAGATGGATCCGGCGGGCAATTCCCCAGGTCCAATCGGAGGCGACCTCGACGCCACCGCGCTGCTCGCCCATCAGGCCACCGCCTCGGGGACGCCGACCTCGAAGTGCTCGGCGGCGAGGCCGTGGACGTCGCGAAGGGTCCACTGCTCGCGCCGCTCGGCGACGTCGTCGGGCCAGCCGACCATCAAAAGCGGGCAGAGCGAATCGCCGGCGAGGAGCGATCCGTGGCTGCCGCCGATCACGTGCGTCGCGCCGCCCCAGTCGACGCACTCCCAGCCCTCGTCGAGCGAGACGACGACGTCGGCGGCGTTCGGCCCGCGCAGCGCCCGCCAGAGCCGGCCGAGCGCGTCCGGGTAGGCCTCGGAGGTGATCCGCCCGTCGCGACCGGCGAGCTCTAGCACGCCGAGGTCGCCCTCGGTTGCCCAGCCCTCGCCGCGGCGATCGACGTGGTGGGAGCCGGGGGCAAAGCGAAGCTCGGACTCGCCGTTGGCGACGACCGCCTCCTCGCCTTCGATCCAGGTGACGAGGTCGACGCCGGCGCTGCCGAGCAGGCGCTCGCGGATCCGTTCGTGCGCACGCTTGTAGCGGCGGCCCTCGAGCAGGATGTAGACGCCGCCGGCCCGGGCGGTCGGCCCGACGGCGATCTCGGCACCCTCGTCGCTTTCTGAGTTCGGCGCCAGCACACGCCAGTCGGCGGCGAGGATCTCGGCGAGCGGCAGCGGCTCGGTGACCGCTGTCTGCGCGTGATCGGAGACCAGCAGCAGGGCGTGCTCGTCGAGGAAGTTGTCGAGCCCACCGCCGGCCTCGATCAGCTCGCCGAGCGCGTTGTCAGCCGCCGAAATCGAGTCGAGCGCGTTGTCCGGTCCGAGCTTGTGCGAGTAATAGTCGTGGTCGGGCAGCGAGAACAGGAGGAAGTCATAGAGGCCGGCCTTTTCGAGTTCACGGCCGACGCAGGCCGAGTACTCGTCGCGAGTGCCAGGACGGGCGAGGGTCGGCCTGCAGGGAACGATCCGGCTCGCGTACAGCTCGCCGTAGAAGAGCTCGTCCGGGCCCCAGACGGCGTGGGTGAATCCGGCGGCGACGGCAACCCCGCGAAGCAGGCCGTCGAGGCCGAGCTCGTGGCGGGTGCGGCCACGGTAGAGCAGAAACGGCGTGCAGGCGGTCCGTAGGCCGGCGTCGCCGAGGCGCTCGAAGATCGTCTCCACCTCGGGCGAGAGGTGGCCCATGTTCAGGTTGTAGACGGTGTCGTAGAGACTGCGGAAGACGCCGAAGGCGCGGGTTGCCTCGAACGAGGAGCCGTACTCGACGTAGCGCTCCTCGGTCCGGTGGTACCAGTTCATGCCGGGGATCCAGTGCTGGTCGGGGCCGACTCCGGTCTGGATCTCCGAGGTGCAGACCGGCGTTACCGACGGAAAGGAGGAGACGCAGTCGCGGACGAGGGTCCCGCGCTCGACCAGCGCGGCGAAGGTCGGCGCCGCGCCCGACGAGATCGCCCGGTCGAGGTTGTCGGGATGAAGCGAGTCGACGACTACGAGGACGAGCTTGCGCTCACTGCTCATCGCAAAGACCGCAGGCCCTCGTACTTCTCGCCCGCCCGGCGGCGGCGGCCGGCGGCGAGCACGGCGAGACCGGCGGCGGCGAGCAGTGAGACGGGGGGCAGGAAGAGCGCGGCGAAGACGAGGACGATGCCGGCGCCGGCGGCGATCAGCGCCATCGTGCCGGCGGTGTCCTCGCTGCGCTTGCTCGCGCCGGCGAGGACCGACTCGGTGACCAAAGCCGCCCCGGCGGTGACCGCGCCGCCGGCGAGGAGGCCGGGCCACCAGGTCGAGGTCTCCTCGGCGAGCGAGGCGGCGAAGGCGACGGCGCCGAGTGCGGTGACGACGACGCGCAGCGACTGAAAGACGCGGGCGCGTGGTACCGAAGACCGGGCGAGCACGAAGGCGCCGATGTTGAGCACGAAGAGCACCAGGATGAGCCACTCGCCGGCGAACCACTGGAAATCGGTGCCGTCGAGGTCCCAGCCGATCTCGACGTGGGCAAGGACCGAGATCAGCAATAGGGCGAGCAGGCCACCGACGCCGGCGGCGAGGGCGAGGCCGAGGCCCTGGCAGATTGCGAGAAAGAGGTCCATTTGCGATTCGGGCGTTTCCCCCGGGCGCGACGGCGGGCGCCGCCAGCGCAATCTAGTGGGCCTCCCAGGAACGTTGCACCCGAAACGGCGGCCGCAGATCGCCGCCGTGGCTACGTCCTCAGTCGCCCACATGGCGCTGCCATGCGGGCTCCCTGCGTCCTTGCCAGCCGGCGCCTGC
>JBPCRS010000075.1:0-6756 GCA_050996575.1 Solirubrobacterales bacterium | reverse complement strand
GGGTTCTTGGCTCCCAAGCCGCTCGGGTGTGTCGCTGGCCCCGAGCAGGAGCACGAGCCCGAGCCGAAAGATCCCGCCGCGTTCGCGACCGCGGAAGAGCCCGCCTCCCCTGAGAGCGATGGGGATGAAGGCGGCGAGCCCCCCGTATCCTGACGCCGTGGCTTCTGCACCCTCGCGCGGCGGCCGGGACGCGCTGGCCCGGTTTCGCCGCCTCGTCAGCCTGACCATCGTCGCAACACTTGCGCTCGTCGTCATCGGCGGCGTCGTCCGGGTCAGCGACTCGGGCTTGGGTTGTGGCCCTCCCGGCAGCGGAACCAGCGGCTGGCCGCTCTGCGACGGACAGGTGCTGCCATTCCTCGAGGGCTCGACTTTGATCGAGTTCTCGCACCGAATCGCGGCAGCCATCGTCGGCGTGCTGATCCTGCTCGTCGCCTGGCAGGCACTTCGCCACCTTCGCGATCGGCGCTGGATCGTCCGCGGCTCAATTGTCGCCGGAGTGCTCGTCCTCTCCCAGGCGGTTCTCGGCGGCGCGACGGTCGAGAACAACCTCGATGAGGTTCTCGTCGCCGCCCACCTCGGCCTCGCGATGCTGCTGCTCGGCACGCTCGTCGCACTGCGCCGGATCGCGGTCGAGCCCGAGAAGGCGCCGGTTCCCGCCGGGGCGAGCCGTGGCCTGCGCGGCCTCGCGATCGTGGCTTCGGTTCTCGTCCTCGCGACGATCGTCGCCGGCGGCTACGTCGCCGGCACCGAGGAGCACGGGGTGCAGGGATCGACCCTCGTCAACGGAGCCCACACGGCCTGCGGTGAGGAGTTCCCGACCTGCCTCGACGGGGTCATGCCCTACGGCGTATCGCGCCTGACCGACATCCACCTGACTCATCGCGCGTTCATGTACCTGGCCTCAGCTGCGGTGATCGCGCTGTTCGCCTTCGCCTGGGTTCGAGGCGTCCGCACCTGGCCGTTCAAGGCCGCGCTCGGGATCCTGATCGCGCAGGTGCTGCTCGGAGCGCTCAACGTCTGGCTCGGCAAGCACGCCGGCCTGATCGTCGCCCACCTGACGATCGGGACGCTGCTCTGGGCAACGCTGGTGCAGGCGACGATGGGCCTGGTCCCGGCACCCGCTCCGCTGAGCAGTCCCGCACGCTCTCGACGAGAGGAAGCGCCCGCACCCGCGTAGGGTTCGGGTGGAGACGGATGGAGAGCTCGGCAGAAACAGCCAGACTTCCAGAGCGCGCGACCGAACCGCGGGCGCCGCGAGCACCCGCGCTGCGGCTCGCGCCAGCGCCGACGCGCTCGCTCGGCGCGGTCACCCGCGACTACATCGCCCTGACCAAGCCGCGGATCATCTCGCTGCTGTTGCTGACCACGCTCGCGACGATGTTCGTCGCCGACCCATCGGGCCCGTCGCTTTCGAGGATTCTCTGGACGATGCTCGGCGGCTACCTCGCCCCCTGCGGCGCCGGTGCGATCAACCACTACATCGACCGCGACCGCGACGCGCGGATGGCGCGAACCCGGAGCCGGCCGCTCGTCTCCGGCCGGATCGAGCCCGTCCATGGCCTCGTCTTCGGCATCGTCCTCGGCGTTGCGGCCGTCGTCCAACTCGCGATCACCGTGAACGCGCTCGCGGCGCTGCTCGCCGCCACCGGGCTGCTCGGCTACGTCTTCGTCTACACGCTCTGGCTGAAACCACTGACGCCGCAGAACATCGTCATCGGTGGCGCCGCAGGCGCCGTGCCGCCGCTCGTCGGCTGGGCCGCGGCGACCGGCAGCCTGACGCTCGACGCGCTCTGGCCGTTCGCGATCGTCTTCGTCTGGACTCCGCCGCACTTCTGGGCGCTGGCCCTGCTGATCAAGGACGACTACGCGCGCACCGGGGTGCCGATGCTTCCGGTCGTCGCCGGCGAGGCTGCGACCAGAAGACAGATCCTGATCTATGCCACCGTGCTGACCGTGCTGACCGTGCTGCCCTGGGCGACCGGCCTGTTCGGCACGCTCTATCTGGTCTGCGCCGTCCTGCTCGGCGGCGCTTTCACCGGCCTCGCCGCCTACCTCTCGCTGCGGCCCTCGCGGCGTGCCGCGCTTCGCCTCTACCTCTCCTCGCTCGCCTATCTGGCGCTGCTGTTCATCGCGATGGCCGCCGATCGCGTTACCGGGTGACGGTTCCGCCACAACGGGCCGATCGTCGGCTGAACTGTCACCCGGTCTGATAGAAAGTCGCCGTGGACCGAGAGCGCGCCCGAAAAGATCTGTCGAGCGGCCTGGCGACCGCGGCGATCGCGATCTTCTTCTTCGGCCTCGCCTTCTTCGCCGCGATCGAGTACATCGGCTGAGCCATGGCCGACTCGAGGCAACTCCCCGAGGCGACCGAGCTGGTCTACCTCCCCGAGCCCTCCTGGCGCCCGCTTTTCGTCGCCGCCGGGCTGGCCGTTCTGCTTGCTGGCCTGTTCGCCGGCCTCTTCTGGTCGATCCTCGGCGCGATCGTGCTGCTGATCGCGACCGTCGGCTGGTATCGCTCGATCAACCGCGAGGTCGACCGCCTGCCGCGCTCCCAGCGAGTCTCGTCGGCGGTCCTGCCGGCGATCCCGCCTCGTTCGCGGGGTTAACGGGCAGGCGCGAGCCGCGAGAACCGCGGGCCGGGGGCTTCGTTTACGCGACCCAGGGCGCCGTGGTCGCGGGCTGGTAAGGGCAGCGGGCTCGGGCGTGGTTGGTGACTCCTCGCGCACGTTTGGTCACCCGCTCGCCGGTGGCTTGTCGACTTTGTCCCGGTATGCGGGACTAAATCGACAATCGACCTCGAAACGGTTCCGCGGAACCGCGCGGTCGGGACGTTGGACGCATTTCGTCGCTCACAGAGACGCTTTGCGTCCAACGTCCCGTCGCGGGTCACGAAACTCACGCCAATCCCAACGCAAGCGTCACTTCCCTGCCACGACACCCTGAACCGCCTCCCCTACAAGCCCCGCTCAAACCCTTGCGACGCGCAATCGGCGCTCCCGTCCCTCCAGCGTTTCGCCCCCCTACGGCGGCGTCATCCCCGACGTCGCGCCGTCCTGTGTCCAGACGCGAACGATGTCTCGAATCGAGAGCACGCCGGAAAGCTCGCCGTCCTCGAAGACGACGAGGTGGCGGACGTGGCGCTTCGACATCTCCGTCGCGGCACGCTCGAGGCTCCAGTCGGGGGCGGCGGCGATCACGGTGTCGCTCATGTGGTCGGCGACGCGCTCGGTGTCGGGGTCCTGACCTTGCCCGATCGAGATCAGGACGTCGCGCTCGGAGATCACCCGCGGCCCCGGGGCCTCTTCGTCGATCACGACCGCCGCACCGACTCCCTTATCGGTCATCTTCTTCGCAGCCTGGCGCAGGGTGTGGCCCGGGCCCACAGTGAGGACGACTCCTGACATGCCTTCGCGTACTTCCATGTGACTATCGGCTCAATCCTAACCGAACCCGCTCCACGGAGGCGCCAGGCGTGGGCGGGCGCCGCATCGCCGCCATATAGGATTCGCGCCTCGTGCCAGCCAGTCGCCTGAAGCCGATCCTCGCCGTCTGCGGTGCCGCCCTCGCGGTCGCCGTCGGAGCGGGCTGCGACGCCCAGGAGGACTCCGACAGGGACAACGGCCGCAACCTCTTCATCGAGAAGTGCGGTACCTGTCACACGCTCGCCGAGGCGGCGACGACGGCAAATATCGGCCCCAACCTCGACGCCGCCTTCGCCAACGCCCGCGACGTCGGCATGGATCAGGACACGATCGAGGGCGTGACCTCCTCGCAGATCGCCAACCCGCGCTCCGCCGACCCCGAGAACACGGCGCTCTACATGCCCGCCAACCGGTGCGAGGGCCAGGACGCCGAGGACGTTTCCGCCTACGTCGCCGCGGTTGCCGGCGTGCCCGATATCGCGCCGCCGATGGCCCCCGGCGGCCCCGGCGGCCAGGTTTTCGCCAATAACGGCTGCGGCGCCTGTCACATCTTCGCCGCCGCCGAATCGAACGGACAGGTCGGCCCCAACCTCGACGAGTCCCTGCAGGGCCAGGATGACGTGGCGATCGAAGAGTCGATCATCGACCCCGAGGCCGAGAGCGTCCAGGGCTTCCCCTCGGGCGTGATGCCCCAGGACTATGAGGCGCAGATCCCGCCCGAGGACCTGAAGCTTCTGGTCGAGTTCCTTCGCGACAACGCCGGCCAGGCGCCGGACGGCAACTAGCTGACCTAAGCGGCCTAAGCGGGGTCGTCCTCGGCGTCGAGCGGCGGGTTCTGCGCGCGCCAGCGGCGGAAGTCGAGCCAGAGCTTGACGATGGCCGCGACGACGAGAAGTGCGGCGAGTCCGAGGCCGAGCGCCGAGCTACCGCTGATCAGCGTCACTGCGATCACGAGCGCAGCCGCAGCGACGAATGCGACGAGCATTTTGAAGGCGTCCTGCTCGCGACGGAAAGGGTTGGGCATCGTGCCTCATTCTCGCATCGGCCAGCGATTCGCCTGGATTGTCTACTGTTTTCGCGGGTTCAGCGATACTCGGAGGTAGTCCGCGGTGAAAAGAACAGCGATCGTCGTTTTCGTCCTTGGCACGCTCTCGGTGAGCGGCGGGCTCGCCTCGGCCGGGGTGCAGAACCAGTTCCCGACCTTCTTCGTGAAGTTCAAGCTCGAGGCGTCGACGAGCTCTGGCGAGACCTTCGCCGGAAAGATCGACTCGGCGAAGGGCAACTGCGTCAAGGGCCGCAAGGTCGTCGTCTTCCGCAAGAAGAGCGGTGACAAGACCAAGCTCGGCTCCGACAAGACCGACGGCAAGGGCGAGTTCTCCGTCGGCGTCGGTAACGGCAAGCCGAAGAACGGCAAGTACTACGCCACGGTCAAGGAGCTCAGCTTCGACGACGACAACGGCGAAAAGCAGACCTGCCTCGACGCCATGTCCGGCTCGGTGACGATCAGCTGAGCCCAGGCCGCCGGCCTAGAAGCCGGCGCTGTGAGGCGGCACATCCGGGCGCGGATCGGCCGGAGTCGCCGGCCGCTCGTCGGCTCGCGTCTCCGCCGTCAGCGTGTCCTTCAGCGGCGGCAGCCCGATCTTGACCACCGCCCAGCTCCCGTCGGGCTCCTCCCGGGGGCGCCACTGATGCGTATCGCGGTCGGCATGCTCAGCCGCGAGCCGCGAGCACTCGGCCTGGGCTTCGTCGCGCGTCATCGCTCGCTCGGGGCTCCGGAGGACGTCAGAGGATGTAGACGGTCGTAAACACGATGATCCACATCACGTCTACAAAGTGCCAGTAGATCCCCGGCACCTCGACGCCGAGGTGGTCCTCCTCCTTCGGGCCGAAATGGCCCTTCCAGGCACGGATATTGGCGAAGCTGAGCAGCAGTAGGCCGACAAAGACGTGAGCGCCGTGGAGGCCGGTGAGGCCGTAGAAGATCGAGCCGAAGGCGCCGTCGCGGGCGCTGAAGCCGATGTGGACGTACTCGTTCATCTGAATGAAGAGAAAGGTCGCGCCGAGTAGCCAGGTCAGCGCCAGGCCGAGCTTCATGCCGTTGTGGTTGTCGCGGCGGATCGACTCGAGCGCCCAGTGGATCGTGAAGCTCGAAGAGATAAGGATCGCTGTGTTGACGCCGGCGACCGCGACCGGGAGCTCGAACGGCTCGGGCGGCCAGCCGCTGTCGTTGGCGACGACTCGGATGAAGAAGTAGGAGGCGAAGAACGCTCCGAAGAGCATCACCTCGGAGACGATGAAGATCAGGATCCCGAGCGTCTGGCGGTCGATCCGCGAGCTCTGGTGAGCTTCGGGGGGGCCGTGGTGATGTGCCGCGTGGCCAGCCGCTACGGATGCGCTTTCCATCAGGCTTCCGCTCCGACTTCCGAGGCCTCGCGGGCCGGCGCCGGGGACTCTCCGCGGCCGACCTGGATGTGCTCGATCGGCCTATCCGTGAACTCCTTGACACTCTCGATCAGCCCGCCCTCGAGCCACTTCGAGCTCTCACCGGAGAAAGTAGAGATGACGATGTCGTCGATCCGGTAGTGCTCGATCGCGTTCTGGATCGCGGCAAACGGCTCGGGGCTCATCGGCTGGCCGGTGGCGTCGATCTCCTCGCGGTAGAGCTCGGCGAGCGTGCTCGCGAGTCGGTCGCAGACCTCCTCGCGCGAGATCTCACCGGAACGCGGGCAGACGAAGGTGTAGCGGTGCGACTTCTCCGCCGCACGCTCCTTGAGCCGCTTCGCCAGTTCGGGTGAGTTGACAGTCTGGGTCGCGACAACAAGCGTGTGGGTGACATCCCAGCGGACGGCGTCGTCGTCGACGCGGACGGGAATGTGGGTCACCGGCGCCTCGAAGCGATCCTTCGCCCACTCGACGAGGTCCCGGCGGAGCAGGCCCACCCGGGTCTCGTAGAGGCACGAGATCAGAATCTCCTGGGGGCTGAATGCGCGGACGGCGTCGTCGAGGGCAAGCAGCGGGTCGTGGTCGAGGACGGCACCCTCGGATTCGATGTCGAACTCGGCTAGCACCTGCTGCGTTACCTCGACCCGGCTCTGCGCCGCCTCGCGAACCTCGTCCTGATTGACGATCTGGCCGACCGACGGCTGGTTCTGCGGGGCCGCGAGCGCAACCCGGCTTGCCCCGTGCTCGACCCGGTCGCGGATCGTCTCGAGCAGCTTGCCCCCACCCGCCACCTCGTTGAGGAAAGCGAGCACGGTGCAGTCACCGTGGACCGGGACCTCCGAGACGCCGCTCGGGTCGCTCGCGGCCTGCTCGTCGGTCACGTCGCCCCCGC
>JBPCRS010000061.1:0-4808 GCA_050996575.1 Solirubrobacterales bacterium | reverse complement strand
CGCATCCACCGCGGCGTCTACGCCGTCGGTATCCCCAAGCTCAGCCGAGAAGGAACGTGGTTCGCCGCGGTAGCGGCCTGCGGCCCGGGCGCAGTGCTCAGCCACCAATCCGCCGGATCCCTCTGGCAGCTCTCACCCTCTACAAGCGCAGTTGTTCACGTCACCATCCCCTCCTCGTCCTCCGCCTGCTCAAGTCCCACGACATCCCCAGGCCCGAGGTCAACCAGAAGATCGGCCCCTACGAGGTCGACTTCCTCTGGCGCCCCGAGCGCCTCGTAGTCGAGCTCCCCCGCCGCGTTCCCGAATAGCCTCGGCCGATCAAGGTCCTGATCTTCCACGGCTACCTGCTGCGCGGCACGGGTAGCAACATCTATAACGCGAGCGTCGCCGAGGCGCTCGCCAAGCTCGGCCACGAGGTCCATCTGCTCTGCCAGGACCGCGAGGCCGGCGAGCTCGACTGGGTCGATGCCGTCGATGAGTATGGCGCTGGCCCGGGGAAGGTGACCGTCCACGTGCCTGACATCGGCGGCCTCTTGCCCGTCTACGTCGCCGATCACTACGAGGGCTTCGAGGTGAAGACGTTCGCCGAAATGAGCGAGGCCGAGGTCGAGACCTACATCGAGTCGAATGTGACCGCTGTGCGCGAAGTCGGCGAGCGAATCGGCGGCATCGACGCAGCGCTCTCCAATCACCTCGTGATGGGGCCGGTGATCCTCGCCCGCGCCGGCCTCGGCCGCGCCGCCGGCGGCATCGGCTACGCCTCGAAGATCCACGGCTCCGCGCTCGAGTTCACGGTCAAGCCCGAGATCGAGCGCTTCGGCCCCTACGCGCGAGAGGGGGTCGACGCCGCCTCGGGCATCCTCGTTGGCTCGCATCACACCGCTGCCAGCCTCTGGGCGGCGCTCGACGACCCCGGACTGCCCGAGCGCACTCGGCTCGGCCCCACAGGGGTCGACATCGAGCTGTTCGCGCCGCTCGAGCGCGCCGGCGCCACCGACGTGCTCACCGAGCTCGCCTCCGACCTGCGCGCCCTGCCCACCGATCACGCCGCGGCGTTCGCCCGCGATACGGCCGAGGCCGCCGAAGCGGTCGATCAGCTCGCCGAGGCAAGCGGCGCCCGCGCCGTCTTCGTCGGCAAGCTGATCGACACCAAGGGCGTCGATCTGTTGCTCGCCGGTTGGCCGCTCGTCGTCGCCGCGAACCCCGGCTCGCGCCTGCTGATCGCCGGCTTTGGCGAGGGCCGGGAGCGGATCGAGGGCTTCTCGGAAGCACTCGGGCGAGGCGACCTTGCCGCGGCAGAGCTTCTCGCCCGCGGCAAGGCCGGGGACAGGGAGTGGAAGATGACCCTCGCCTTCCTCGCCAACGCCCCGAAGGGATACGCCGAGGATGCCGCCGCGAGCGCCGGATCCGTTTGCTTCTCCGGACGGCTCGAACACGACGAGGTCGGCCGGCTCGTCCCGGCGACCGACAGCCTGGTGATGCCGAGCACGTTTCCCGAGGCGTTCGGGATGGTCGCCGCCGAGGCCGCATCGGCGGGCGTCCTACCGGTCAGCGCGGCTCATTCGGGCATGCTCGAGGTCTCTCGCGAGCTCGCCAAAACCCTGCCCGGGGCGACGAAATCGCTCGTCTCGTTCGATCTCGGCGACGGCGCCGTCGAGGCGATAGCGGGCAACCTGCGCGCCTGGCTGGCGCTGGACGAGGCGACCGCCGCGGAGACGAGAAGCGCGCTCTCGGCCACCGCCGCGCGGCTTTGGAGCTGGGAGGGCGTGGCGAAGAAAATCCTCTCCGCATCCGCGGGTGATCTGGACGCTCTGCCCGCCGTCCTCAGTGAATAGACTTCCGCCGCGCATGGAGAAATCCACGTATTTCAAGCTCGCCGGGGTCACCCTCGTCCTCAGCGTCGTCACCTCGGTGATCATGCTGATTCCGAACTGGAACGGCTTCAACGGATCGACCGAGGCCGACCAGATCGACACCCTGCTCGACGTGATGATCGTGCTCAGCTCGTTCGTCTTCGCGGTCGTCATGGTCGCCCTCGTCTACGGCGTCTGGCGCTACCGGGCGAAGCCCGGAGACGAGTCCGACGGCGAGCCGATCCACGGCAACACGCGGCTCGAGATCGCCTGGACCGTGATCCCGACCGTAATCGTCCTCTTCTGCGCCGGGTACAGCTGGGTGATCCTCGACGACATCGAGGCGCGCGAGCCCGACCGGCTCGAGGTCGACGTCACCGGGCAGCAGTTCAAATGGACCTTCGAGTACCCCGAGGAAGGGGTCACGTCGAACGAGCTCCACGTCGTCGTCAACCGCCAAGCAGCGTTCGAGATGACCGGGCTCGACGTGCTCCACTCGTTCTGGGTGCCGGAATGGCGGGTGAAGAAGGACCTAGTGCCGGGGATCACGACCGACGTTGCGGCGACGCCCGACCGCGAGGGCTCCTACTCGCTGGTCTGCACCGAGTATTGCGGCGCCGGCCACGCGACGATGCGGGCTCCGGTCGTCGTCGAGACCGAGGAGGAGTTCGCCGATTGGGTCGCCGACCAGGAGAAGATCGCCGAGGGCGACGAGGGTCTCCCGGTGATCGAATCGGAGTTCAACAAGCCGGTCGAGGAGCGCGCCGGTGGCTGAGAACGGCATTAGGGTGGGGCGCTGATGGCGGTGGCACTGAAGAGCCCGGGGCAGTGGCGGGCATGGCTCGGCGCGCTGATCGGTGGCGCATTCGGCTTCGGCCTCGTCGTCGGCCTGCGGGCGATTTCCGGTCTCGACCTTTTCCAGACGGAGGACACCGGCTACCCGCACGTGATCGTGCCCGCGATCACGGCCCCGCTCGGATATCTGATCGGCCTCGGTTGCTTCGACTACTGGTTCAAGTGGGCCTCGGGCGGCTCACCCGACCCGCACGACCACTCCCAGCACGGGGCGAAGAGCTGGAAGGACTATTTCAAGTTCAACACCGATCACAAGGTGATCGGGATCCAGTACGTCGTCACCAGCTTCTTCTTCTTCTTTGTCGGCGGCCTGATCGCGATGGGCATCCGCGCCGAGCTCGCACAGCCGGGCACGCAGATCGTCGACCCGAGCTTCTACAACGGGCTGTTCTCGACCCACGCGGCGCTGATGATCTTCGTATTCGTGATCCCGGTCTTCGCCGGGCTCGCGAACTACGTACTGCCGCTGATGATCGGCGCGCCGGACATGGCGTTCCCGCGGCTCAACGGGCTCTCGTTCTGGATGCTGCCGATCGCCGGCGTGCTCTTCCTCGCCAGCTACTTCGTCCCCGGCGGCGCTTTCGACGCCGGCTGGACCGGCTACGCGCCGCTCTCCACCGGGGCACCGCTCGGCCAGTCGTTCTTCAACCTCGGCGTCCAGTTCGCGGGCGCGTCCTCGATCGCTACCGCGCTCAACTTCCTCGTCACGATCGTCACGATGCGCGCGCCGGGGATGAACTTCTGGCGGTTGCCGCTGCTCGTATGGGCAAACTTCTCGACCTCGCTGCTGGTCGTCGCCGCGACGCCGTTCATCGCCGGCGTCCAGTTCATGGTCCTCTTCGACCGCGCCCTGGACACCAACTACTTCCAGGCTGCGGGCGGCGGCGACGTGATCAGCTACCAGCACATCTTCTGGTTCTACTCGCACCCGGCGGTCTACATCATGATGTTGCCGGGCTTCGGGATCATCTCCGAGGTCATATCGACGCACTCGCGCAAACCGATCTTCGGTTATCGATTGATGGCGTTAGCCCTGATCGGGATCGTCGTCCTCTCCTACACCGTTTGGGCCCACCACATGTTCGTCAGCGGCATGTTCTCGTGGCTGCGCGTGCCGATGATGATCACGACGCTGCTGATCGCGGTGCCGACCGGGATCAAGATATTTAGCTGGTTAGGGACGTTATTTGGCGGAGTAGTGCATCTCAAATCGACCTCGATGCTGTTCGCGCTCGGGTTCATCGCGACGTTCGTGATCGGCGGCATCTCCGGCGTCATGCTCGGCATGGTCCCGCTCGATATCCACGTCTCCGACACCTACTTCGTCGTTGCCCACATCCACTTCGTGCTCTTCGGTGGGTCGGTCTTCACGATCTTCGCCGGCGTCTACCACTGGTTCCCGAAGATGACCGGCCGGATGTACGACGAGCGGCTTGGCAGGGCGCATTTCTGGCTGACCCTGGTCGCGATGCTCGGCACCTTCGTGCCCCAGCACTGGATCGGGATGAACGGGATGCCGCGCCGTGTCGCCGACTACGCGGCCGAGTTCGGCGACTGGAACCTGGTGATCTCGCTGTTCGCCTTCATGCTCGGCGCCGCTCAGCTGATCTTCCTCTACAACATGATCGTCTCCTGGAAGTTCGGCCCGCGCGCCGCCGCCAACCCGTGGCGGGCGAAGACGATCGAGTGGCAGGTCTCCTCGCCGCCGCCGCTGTTCAACTTCGACGAGATCCCGCGTGTCGTCGGCGGCCCGTACGAGTTCGGTGTCCCCGGCGCCCGGCACGCGATCATGTCCGGCGACGAGGATGGCGCCGAGGTGAAGGAACCCGAACCGGCGACGACCGGCCAGGCTACGGCGGGGGCGACGTGACCGACGAGCAGGCCGCGAGCGACCCGAGCGGCGTCTCGGAGGGCCCGGTCCACGGTGACGGCACCGTGCTCGCGTTCCTCAACGAGGTGGCGGGTGGGCGCAAGCTGCTCGAGACGATCCGCGACCGAGTCGAGCACGGCGCGACGAGGGTCGCGCTGGCGGCCCCGCAAAACCAGCCGTCGGTCGGCCAGATCGTCAACCAGGACGAGGTCCGCGAGGCAGCCCAGAGC
>JBPCRS010000045.1:0-8892 GCA_050996575.1 Solirubrobacterales bacterium | reverse complement strand
GATCGGCGGTGGCCTCGGCGTGATCGGCGGTGCGCTCGGAACGAAGGCAGTCGCCGGAGTCGCAACAGCCGCGGTTGCGGTCGCGGGCGCGGTCGAGGTCAAGCGCTACGTCGCCGAGGAGCCGGTCAACGAGGCCGCTCCGATCACCCGCGTGGCCGAGCCCAAGGCCGAGCCAAAGCCCGCCGACACGCTGCTCGCACAGGCCGGCCCGATCGACGCTGCGGCCGCCGACGCGAAGCCGGTCGAAGACACGCTGATAGTCGCCGATAAGCCGGCCGAGCCGACGCTCCCGCTCGCCGACACCACTTCGCCCGAGCCCGAGAGCACCCCGGCGGACAATGCCGGCACGGCCGGCGGCCACCCGGCGAACCCCTCGCCGCCGGAAGGCACCGAGATCGGAAGCGCCGCGAGCCAGGAGCGTCCGCCCGCCGATGGCGCCGGTGTCGTCACCGCGACCCCAACTCACGAGGGCCCGGTGACGACCGAGCGGCCGCCCGCGACCGGAGAGCCGACGCTGACCCCTGGGATGCCCGGCGCACCGCCCCCCGGAACCACCGGTGAGCCCGACCGCGCGCCGACCGCACCCGTGGCACCGGTCGAGCCGGCCGCCTAGATCACTGATTCCTAATCGGCGTGCGCCCGGGGGCGTGACTGACCGAGCTGGGCGGCGCACGCGGCCGAAGCGCGCAGCTGGAGCTGCGTGCGAGTGCCGTGGGTGGCGATCCAGCGATGTGTCAGGCGCGTCATCCGGGCGTGCGGGGATTGGAAATCAGTGATCTAGCCGAGCGGCTCAGCCGAACGCAAAGCTGCGAAGCGGCGTCTCCAGACCCTCTTCGGTGCGGACCGAGGCCTCGGCCTCGAGCAACAGCTGGATTGGCCAGTTGGCGAAGAACCCGCTCGGCGCGCCTTCGACCTTCTCGACGACCGCCGGCCGCGATGTCAACTCGGTGATCTCGATCTCGACGCCCTGCCCAGGGCGATCTGGGTCGGGGACGAGAAGGCGCTTGCCGATCAGGGTCTCGCCGGCTGCCGCGGCCGGCGCTGCGAAGGCGAGCTGATAGGCCTCGGGGCCGCGATCGACGGCGAGCTCGGTCCGTCCCTCGAGCACGACCCGCGCCCCCGGGTACTCACGCTCGATCTCGTCCCGCGCCCGTTCGGCGGCGAGCCCGAGCACCGGAAGCGGCTCGGCCGACCCCCCGGAGGGAAGGAAAGGCTCGAGCGCTGAGACGGTGAGGCTCTGCGAGCCGGCCTTGCCCTCGAGCCGCAGCAGCTCTCCGGACCCGGGCTCGAGCGGGTCGAGCTCGTCCCAGGAGAGTGAGAACGGCGGCGCGGCCGTGCCCGAGTAGGCGAACGATCCGCCGCTCGGCCCGAGCAGCAACCAGACGAGGGCGGCGAGGACGATCAGAGCCGCCGCGACCGCGGCGATCCGCGCCGCCGTCCCGGCCCGGCGCCAGCCGGCGGCGAGCAGCTCGGGCAGGGTCGGTTCGGCCGCGCGGCTGAGTTCGCTCAGGCGCGCCAGGTTAGGTGAGGCCGATCACCTTCAGCCGCCTGGTCAGCGCCTGGACGGCGAACGCGCGCGTGTCCTCGCGCGAGGTGCCGGCGAGCTGGAGGTCTTCCTCCTCGGGCCACGGCGGGTCGAGGACTCCGTCGGCGACCGGCAGCGCCTCGCCGAGCATCCGCTGCATCGCCTTCAGGTAGCGATCGTCGCGCTTCGCCATATCGGCGAGGAAGCGGACACCGAAGGCGATGTGGCGATGCTCGTCGCGGGCGACGTTGGAAAAGCCGGCGACGAACCCCGGCAAGGTGTCCTGCTGGACGTTGTACTCGATGATGAAGTGCTGGCCGGTGAGCGCGAAAACGCCCTCGATCACCATGTGGTAGAGCGTGATCGCCTCGACCAGGGTCTCGAGGTCCTCGGGCTCGGCAGCGAGCCGGTCGACCCTCGACTTGAGCAGCTCGTCGAAGAGCCGGCCGAAAGAGTCTGTCGTGTGCCGGCTCGTCATCTCGAGCCGCTCGGCAAGGTCCTCGGTCCCCTCGAGCACGCCGACCTCGCTGTAGAAGCGGTCGAAGAAACGCACGTGGCGAGCCTCGTCGACGATCTGAGTGGCGAGAAAGATCCGCATCTCCTCGGTCGGCGCGGCGCGCATGATCGGCCCGAGCTCGTCGGCGACTTTCTGCTCGCCGATGAAAAACGAGGAGAGCCCGTACATCCGCTGCCAGCGCTCGTGCTCGGGGATCCGCTCGTGCCAGTCGATCCGGTCCCGGGAGAAGTCGAGCTCCTGGGTCAGCCACTGCTGGCGCTCCCAGAGCTCGTAGAGCTCGGTGTAGCCGAGCAGCATCGCCTCACCACGATCGGCCGAGCTCTGCAGCGCCGGGTCGCTCGTCTCCTGGAAGTCGTCGCGCTCGGTTCGGCTCAGCTGCGGAACCGCGCTTGCCAGCGAGACCTGCTTCTCCTCGGTTGCCACGGTGACCTCTCCTCTGCCTGCTAGCCGGACGGGCTCAGTCCTTCTTGCCGAGGTGCTGGCGAAAGAAGTCGACGGTCTTGCCCCAGGCGCTGTGCGCGTGCTCTTCGTGGTAGGTCCCGAGCCGGTTGGTGTCGTTGAAGAAAGCGTGGCCGGCGTCCTCGTAAAACTCGAAGTTGACCTCGTTGCCCCCCGCCCGGATCTCCTCTTCGAGCGCCTTCGCGTCCTCGACCGAGACGAAGTCGTCGTCGGTGCCAAAGTGGCCGAGGACGGGCGCCTCGATATCGGAGAAGTCGGGCTTTCCATGCGGCATCACGTAGTAGAAGGTGACCGCAGCGCCAACCTTGGGGTTGACGGCGGCGCCCCAAATCGAGAGCCCGCCGCCAAGGCAAAAGCCGACCGTGCCGACCGTGCCATCGCACTTAGGGTGCTCGGCTACGTAGTCGATCGCGCCGCGCATCTCCTTCTTGGTCTCCTCGATGTTCATCGCCATCATCTTCTGCTCGGCCTCGCTCGGTTGATCGGTGTTCTCGCCGTGGTAGAAGTCGGGAGCGAGCGCGAGGAAGCCTTCCGCTGCGAAGCGGTCGCAGATGTCCGTGATGTGGTCCTCGAGACCCCACCACTCCTGCATCACGACGATCCCGGGGCCCTCGCCCTCGGGCTCTGCCAAATACCCCTTCGCGCTACCACCGTTCGCGGTGAACTCGACCTCTTGACCCACTACTCATCCTCCTCCGAAGCCTTCAACTCGTCAGCGAGCGCCCAGCCTACTGCGACGCCGACGAGCATCCCCATCCGCGCCTCCTCGGCGAGCAGCGTGCGCACAGTGGCGAGGCGTTCCTCCTCGTTCGGGGTCGTCGCCGCCTTCAGTACCTCGTTCTCATGAGCTTCGCCGAACCACCCGCCCTGCTCGAGCGCCGTCGCGAGCACGTGCTGAAGCCGCGGCGCGGCAGCGGCGACGAGCGTCTCGGCCTCGCGGAAGCGCTCGCGCTCGCCGAGGCGCTCGATCGCTTGCTCGAGCTCGGCGTCGGAGTAGCGAGGCCGCGACACCGGCTGAGCATATGCACCGGCACGCCCGCCGGCGCGGGATGCGATCATTTCGAGCTAGATGAGGGACGCCCATTCCACGCACCCCCGAGGGCCCGTCGAGTAGACGTCACTAATCTCGCCTGATGGGGGATTGGGTCCGCACAACACGCCTTCTCGGAGCGTCGGCTCTCGCCGCGCTTGTCGCGGTGATCGCGCTCAACGCGAGCATTGGCGCGAACCACGGCCGGGCCGAGGCGGCACTTTCGGCGGCGAAGTCGCATCCCCTGTTCGGCTTCAACGAGGACTGGGTCACGCACGAGAAGCGGATCAGCTTCGTTGCCCGCGGCGGCGCCGACACGATTCGCGCGGTGATCTCATGGAGCGAGGTCGAGCCTCGCCAGGGCGTCTTTCGCTGGAACCGCTACGACCGCATGTACGGACGGATGCTGAAGAACGGGACGAAGCCGCTCTGGGTGCTTTCCGACGCCCCATGCTGGGCCCGTGAGCTGACCCGCGAGCGCTGCCGCGAGGAGGGCCTGCCCGGGCACCCTCCGGCCGAGTCCCGGGTCACCGAGTTTGCCCTGTTCGCCGCCTACGTCGCCCAGCGCTACCCCGAGGCGGTTGCGATCGAGGCCTGGAATGAGCCCAACCTGCACTCCTTCTGGAACCCCTCCCCGGACCCCGAGCGAGCGGCCCGCCTCACCGCCTGGGCGAACGCCGGCGTCGACGTCGTCGACCGCGAGATGCCCGTCGTGCTCGGCGGCCTCGCCCCCGTCCTCGAGTCGGTGCCCGACGAGCAGATCAAGTACACGAGCTTTATCCGCCGCGCCTATGCGGCCGTCGGCATAGGCCACTGGGATGCCGTCGCGATCCATCCCTTCCCGAGCTTTCAGAAGAGCACCCACTACCTGCGCGAGATCGAGGCCCATCTCGACCGCGTTCGCAGCGCACTTCGTCAGTCGAGGGCCGCCGGAACCGATATCTGGGTGACCGAGATCGGGCTCTCGACCGAGGGCCTTCGCCCCTACTCCGGGGAGGAGCAGGCGAAGGGGCTGGTCCGGATCTATCGCGGCCTCGCGGCGATGAAGGATGTCCCAGCGGTGATCGTCCACCGCCTGATCGACCAGCCCCGAGGGGAGAAGACGGCCGAGTCGGGCTGGGGAATCATCCGCCGCAGCGGCAGCATCAAGCCCGCCTATTGCGCGCTCGCCGAAGAGCGCGGCATGGAGTGCGGCGAGGGCCGATGAGCTGGCGCTTGGTCGCGGCTTTGCTCGTCGCGGTGACCGCGGGGGTGCTCGGATTCGTAGCCGCATCGGCGGGCTCGGACGAGCGCGGCGCGAAGCCGCTCCTTTTCGGCTTCAACGAGGACTGGGACACCTACGAGAAGAAGATTCGCTTCGCTGCCGCGGGCGGCGCCGACACGATCCGCACTGTGATTCCCTGGACCGCAGTCGAGCCGCGGCCTGGCGTTGCCAGGTGGAAGCGCTTCGACCGCCTCTACGGGCGAATGCTCGCCAATCACGCGCGGCCGCTCTGGGTACTCAGCGATGCGCCGTGCTGGGCACGCGAAATCGGCCCCGAGCGCTGCCGCGCGCAGGGCCCTGTCGGATTCCCGCCGGCGGAGTCGAAGCTGCCGCAGTTCGCGCTCTTCGCCGCACAAATCGCCGAGCGATATCCCGAGTCGGTTGCGATCGAATCGTGGAACGAGCCCAACCTGTTCTCCTTCTGGAGATCCGGGCCCGATCCCGAACGGGCGGCACGGCTGACCGCATGGGTCAACGCCGGCGTCGAGCTCGTCGACCCCGGTATGCCCGTCGTCCTCGGTGGCCTCTCTCCGGTCGTCGACACCGTGCCCGGAACGGAGGCCGCCTACCTGGAGTTCATCCGCCGCGCCTACGACGAGGTCGGCGGCGGCCACTGGGACGGCGTCGCGATCCACCCGTTCCCGAGCTTTCAGCGAAGCGCGGACCCATTGCGCGACGTTGCGGCCCACCTCGACCGCGTCCGCAAGGCGTTGCGCCTTTCCGCTGCGAGGGGAACGGCGATCTGGGTCACCGAGATCGGGATCTCGACCCGCGGCTCGAGCATCCCCTACTCGGTCGCCGAGCAGGCAAGAGGGCTGGTGCGGATCCATCGCGCACTCTCGCGGATGGACGACGTGCGGGCGATGATCGTGCACCGCCTGGTTGACCTGCCGAGGAGGGTGAAATCGGCCGAGGCCGGCTGGGGAGTGGTGCGGCGAAGCGGCGCCGTCAAGCCCGCCTACTGCGCGCTGGCCCGGGAGCGGGGCAATTCGTGCGAACCGAGCCGATAAGGGCTCGACTGGCGATCGCGCTTGCGGGTCTCGGCGCGCTGGCGGCGATCGGCTCCGTGGCGCCGGCGGCGAGTGCTCGGGCCCCAACCGCCGACCCGCTTCGGCGGGGCTTGTAACGGCGGGCGTGGACTGTTCGTCGTTAGTCGCCAAACGTTCCGATCGCCGGGTTCCGCGGAACCGGGTCGAGGCGTTTGTCGCGGGATATCGCGGAACGGATCGAGGCCGACTGTCGACTTTTCGTCGCTATCCGACGATAAGTCGCCAAGCAGTCCCGGCGCCGGGCGAAACACGCGCAAAGAGTCACCAACGACGACCGAACCCGCTGCCCTGTAAGCCCCCGCGACCACAAGCCCATGCGGCGCGTAAACGGCGCCGCCGACCCGCCGGTGTCCCGCCGCTCAGCCTGGATCCACCTATCCGGGCGAGCGTTTCGGCTTCGCAGGCCGAGCCGGGGGGTGATTCCCGATCACCCAGGTAGTGGTGCTACCTGGGTGGAGGGAATCGGCGCCTGGCGAAGGGATGCGGAGCAGAAACGCCGGTCGGATCGGTGGATCCAGGCTTAGGCCGGCGACGTCTGCGAGGACTTCGGCGAGAAGCCGCGAAGGACGTTTGGATGGCCTCTCGGTTCGCAGCGGACGTCGGCAAGGCCGCTCGCGGCGTCCCGCGCGCCGCCCTCGCGGTCCCGCGCGCCGTGATTTCACTTCCGGGCGCCGTGCTCCGGGCGCCCTCGAAGCGAACGCGGATCCGGCTGCTCGTCGGCATCGTCCTACTCGCCGTACTCGCCGCGGCCTACATGCTCTGGTTTCGCAACTCGTCGTTGGTCGCCGTCGAGAAGGTCGAGGTCTCGGGTATCAGCTTTGCCGAGGAGGAGATCACCGCTGCGCTCACCGACGCCGGTGAGACGATGACCACGCTGAATGCCGATGTCGCCGTGATCGAGCGCTCCGTCGAGGGCTTCCCGACGGTCGCCGCGGTCAGCATCGAGCCCGACTTCCCGCACCGGCTGGCGATCACCGTCGACGAGCGCGGCCCGGTCGCGACGGTCGGGGCCGGCGGCGGTCTCTCGATCGCCGGTGACGGCACGATCCTCAACGGGGTTTCGTCGGAAGGGTTGAACCTGCCTCAGATCGAGCTCGACGCGCCGCCGTCCTCCGGCCGCCTCGGGGGCGTCGCCCGAGCCCAGGCCGAGGTGCTCGGCGCTGCGCCGGCGCCGCTTCGGCCGGCGATCGAAGGCGCTGAGGTCTCGAAGCAGGTCGGCGTTGTCGTCAACCTGGTCGAGGGGATCGAGCTTCGCTTCGGCGATTCCTCGAACGCCCCGGCGAAGTGGGCGGCGGCGACCACGATCCTCGCCGATCCGAATATCTCGACCCTCGCTTACATCGACCTGCGCTTGCCCGGCCGGCCCGCGGTCGGCGGCACGCCGCTACCGGAAAGCGCCGCCGACGAAGCCGCGGAGGCCGCGCCTGATGTGCCCGCCGTTGATCCCGCCGCGACCGCGGTTCCGGTCGAACCGGTCCCCGCCGCCCCGATCGCCGACCCCGCCGCGAGCACTCCCGTGACCCCGTCGGCGACGCCAGCTCCAGCTCCTGCAACCGACGTTGCAGGGGGCGCCCCAGCGCCCTGAGCGCAACTTCCGCGCCTGGAGATAGGCCCGTTTTCAGGCACGGATAGACCCTCAACCAAAACCTGAAGGTTCGCGAACTCTAAAGTCGAACTAGAGACTAGGCATGCTATCCGTCCCATGTGCGCGCATTGACACAAGGGCCGTTTTCCCCTACTTTGCGCCTGTTCACGAGCGCGGCCCGCGCCAAACCCTTCAGTATTGGTTGAAGGTCGGACGGACCGCGACGGGAGACTGAACGAGAGGTCGAGATGGAATCGTCGTACCTGGCAGTTATCAAGGTGGTCGGTGCAGGAGGCGGTGGCACGAATGCGGTCAGCCGCATGGTCGACGCCGGCCTCAAGGGCGTCGAGTTCATCGCCGTCAACACCGATGCGCAGCAGCTGCTCGCCTGCGACGCCGACATCAAGCTCGGCATCGGCCAGGAGCTGACCCGCGGCCTCGGCGCCGGAGGTAACCCCGATATCGGCGCCGGCGCGGCGGCCGAGAGCCGCGACGACATCAAGGAGGCGCTGAAGGGCGCCGACATGGTCTTCGTCACCGCCGGCGAGGGTGGCGGCACCGGCACCGGCTCCGCACCTGTGATCGCCGAGATCGCCAAGGACGAGATCGGTGCGCTGACCGTCGGCGTGATCACGAAGCCATTCGAGTTCGAGGGCCGGCGGCGAATGCAGCAGGCACTCGACGGGATCGAGAAGCTGCGCCAGAACGTCGACACGCTGATCATCGTCCCGAACGAGAAACTTCTCCAGGTGGTCGAGCGGCGCGAGTCGATCACCGACGCCTTCCGTAAGGCCGACGACATCCTCCGACAGGGCGTCCAGGGAATCACCGACCTGATCACCGTCCCCGGCCTGATCAACCTCGACTTCGCCGACGTGCGGACGATCATGTCCGATGCCGGCTCGGCGCTGATGGGGATTGGCGCGGCTTCGGGCGAGAGCCGGGCGACCGAGGCGGCGAAGGCCGCCGTCTCCTCACCGCTGCTCGAGCAGACGATCGAGGGTGCGACCGGAATGCTGCTCAACGTCACCGGCGGCGAGGACCTCGGCCTGTTCGAGGTCAACGAGGCCGCATCGGTCGTCGTCGACACCGCCGACAAGGCCGCCAACATCATCGTCGGCGCGGTCGTCGATCCTTCTCTGGGCGACGACGTCCGGGTCACCGTGATCGCGACCGGATTCGAGGGCTTTGAGCTTCTTGCCCGGACGCCGCAACGGATTCGCAGCCGCGGCCGCAAGCGCGAGATCACGGCCGATCAGCGCGAGATCCGCTCGCTCGAGGTCTCCGACGACGACATCGACGTGCCGTCGTTCCTCAAAGACTGAGGCTCGTCGGCTTAGCCTGGATCCAGGCTAAGGAAGCGTCGGTAATTAACAAGCAGGGCTTGGGGCGGGTGGTACCGAATAGGAGGTTGTGAAGGAGGCCGAGGCTGCGATCGCTGGGCGTTGCGGGCTGGTGTCACC
>JBPCRS010000043.1:0-5688 GCA_050996575.1 Solirubrobacterales bacterium | reverse complement strand
GGCCTCGGCCTGATCGCCGGGATCGTTGCCCGCCTCGGCGAGCAGCGAGCGGATCGCGCGCTCGGTTGTCTCGTAGTCGCCCTCGCCGAAGTGGGTGTAGCGGATGTTGCCCTCGGCGTCGATCAGGTACTTCGCCGGCCAGTACTGGTTCTGGTAGGCGTCCCAAGTGGCAAGCTCGTTGTCCTGAACGACGGGGTACTCGAGGTCGTATTCCTCGACCGCGTTGAGGACGTTCTCGGTCTCGCGCTCGAACGGGAACTCGGGAGAGTGAACACCGACGATTGTCAGGCCCTCGTCGCCGTACTGCTCGTCCCAGGAGCGAAGCTCGGGAAAGGTGCGGATGCAGTTGATGCAGGTGTATGTCCAGAAGTCGATCAGGACGACCTCGCCCTCCTCGGTCAGCTCGGTCTGGGTCAGCGGCTCGCCGTTTTCGGTGTTGATCCAGTTGCCGGCGGCGAATTCGGGCGCGCGACCGAGCACGGGCAGCGTCTCCCCCGCTTCGGCCTCGGCGATGCCTGCCTCGGTCGCGCCGCCACCGTCGCGGACGGCTGAGAGCTTGGAAGCAACGGCGTCGGACTCCTCCAGCGAGGTGGCGGGGTTGCGCAAGAAGGCGGGAAGGTCCTCGGCGATCGCTCGCTGGAAGCGCAGGTCGAGGCCGACCGCCATGACGATTGCGACGGCGATCATCGCCGCCCCCATCGCAACCTGAATGCGCCCGCGGAAGGGGGCGATCCGGTCGATGATCTTGCGACCGCCGAGCAGGATCGCATAGAGGACAGCGGAGGAGCCGAGCGCGTAGGTGAGCGCTATCGCCAGGCGGCCGGCGGTGAAGTCCTGCGAGGCGGAGACCGTGATCACGCCGGCGAGGATCGGGCCGGCACAAGGTGCATAGACGATGCCGAGGCCGGCGCCGAGGCCGAATCCGGACCAGAAGCCATCGCCGCCGCGATTGCCGATCGCCGGCACGAGGCGCGAGAGCCAAGCTTCGAGGCGATCGGCGAGCGGCGGCAGGAGCAGGGTGATGCCGAAGCCGGCGAGAACTGCGATTGCGAGCGTTCGAGCCAGGTCGTTCGGGAGGCCGAGGGCATCGATCACATAGACGAGGCCGATGATCGCGAACGTGTGAGTCACGGTGATCCCGGTGACGACGCCGAGCGGGCGCCGTCTGCCGCCGGAGACGCCCGCTCCGAGGACCGCGGGAAGGATCGGCAAAACGCACGGCGAGAGCGCCGTGCCTGCTCCGGCGATGAAGGCGAAAAGGACGAGCAGGACCATCCGCTACGCGCAGCCTCTCAGCAAGCAATTAAGGCGACCTAACAGCGATACTCGGACGTATGAGCAGCCACGAGGCGGATGTGGTCGTGGTCGGAGCGGGTTTCGCCGGGCTGGCGGCGGCCCGCGCGATCGCCGCCGCCGGCGCCGAGCCGGTCGTGCTCGAGGCACGCGATCGAGTTGGTGGGCGCGTCCTGAACGAGCCGATCGGCGAGGGCAAGGTGGTCGAGACCGGCGGCCAGTGGGTCGGCCCGACCCAGGATCGGATCGCCACACTCGCCGCCGAGCTCGGGGTCGAGACCTTCCCCACCCACAGCGCCGGCGACAACCTGCTGAGGATCGACGGTCGCCTGCAGCGCTACTCGGGAACGATCCCCAAGCTCGGGCCTCTCGCCCTGCTCGACATCGGCCTCGCGACGCGGAAGCTGAACAAGCTTTCCCGGGGCATCGACGCCGGCGCCCCGTGGGCGAGTGCCGGCGCCGAGCGGCTCGATGCGATCAGCGTCGGCGCCTGGATCGAGCGCTCGATGCGAAGTCCGAGGGCGCGGCGGCTGATGCGAGTCGCCGGCAGGACGATCTGGGGAGCCGAGCCCGAGGAGCTCTCCCTGCTTCACCTCTGTTTCTACCTGCGCTCGGCCGGCAGCTTCGAGCTGCTCACCGACGTCGAGGGCGGCGCCCAGCAGGATCGCTACGTCGGCGGCTCGCAGGCCGTCGCGATCCGCGCCGCCGAGGAGCTCGGCGACCGCGTCGTTCTCGGCGCGCCGGTTCGCCGGATCGAACACGGACCAGCGGGCGTGCTCGCCGTGGCGGACGGAACGGAGGTTCGTGCGCGCCGGGCGATCGTCGCGCTGCCGCCAGCGCTGGTCGAGCAGATCAGCTTCACCCCCGCCCTGCCCCCCGCCCGCCGCCAGTTGGCACAGCGAATGCCGATGGGCTGGCTGGTAAAGGCGATCGCGCTCTACGACGAGCCGTTCTGGCGCGACGATGGGCTTTCGGGCGAGGCGCTTAACGAGCAGGGCCCGGTGACGATGACCTTCGACAACTCCCCGCCCGACGGCACACCGGGCGCGTTGGTCGGCTTCATCGGTGGCGCCGACGCCCGCGCCTTCGCCAAGCTCGGGACATCCGAGCGTCGGCAGGCTGTCCTCGGCAGCTTCGAGGCCCTGTTCGGTCCCCGCGCTCGTGCGGCCGAGCGTTACATCGAACAGGATTGGGCGGCCGAGCAGTGGAGCGGAGGTGGCCCCGTCGCGAACTTCGCAAGTGGCGGTTGGACGAGCTCGGGACCGGTGCTGCGCGAGCAGATCGGGCCGCTGCATTGGGCTGGAACCGAGACGGCGACGAGGTGGTGCGGATACATCGACGGCGCGGTCCAGTCCGGCGAGCGGGCGGCGGGCGAGGTCGTCGACGCTATTCGAGCGGCCGAGCCCGGAACAGCCTGACCGAGCCGTCGATGCCCTTGATGCGGCGCGCGCCCGCGAAGGACCAATCGAAGTCGTCCTCCGTCTCGTTCTTCGCCTGCTCGTCGCAGAGGACGCGGCCGGGTCGCGCTATCGCGGTCAGCCGGCTGGCGAGGTTGACGGCGCGGCCGTAGAGGTCGCCGCCGCGCGCCAGCGCCGAGCCGCGGGCGACGCCGACTCGGATCCCGGGCAGGTCCTCGCCCTCTTCAACCGCATCGAGCAGCCTGAGCGCCGCGTTGACGAGGGGCTCGGTATCGCGCGAGACGAGCATCGCCGCGTCGCCGATCAGCTTGACCAGGCGCACCGGCGGCTCGGCGATGTCGGCGGCGAGCTCGCCGAGGCGGTCGGTGACCGCACCGAATTCGTCCGGCTCGAGTTGCTCGCCGAGGCTGGTGAAGCCGACGAGGTCGGCGAAGCAAACGGTGAAATCCTGCGCTCCGGCGAGCCGGCCGGAGGCGATCTCGGCGCTGCCGACGACCTCGCTGCGCAGAACCTCGAGCTGGTGCAGGCGGAAGGCGTGAGCGTGGATCTCGTTCGCCAGCGGGGTCAGCGCGCGGGCGGCGGCGGCGAACCGCATCGCCACGTCGCGCTCGTCGTGCGCGTCGGCGAGCACCGTCCTCGCGGTCAGCTGCGAAGTGGCGCGGGCGATCTGCGACATCGCCAGGCCGATCACGCGGGTCACCTCGAGCATCCCGTCCTCGGGCAGCCCGGCCTCGCGAAACTTGCGGATCATCTCGGCCATCTCGACGTCGCTCTCGGAGAGCACGCGCTCGTCGGAGCCCGGGACCCGCATCCCGAGCGCGCGCTGATGGCGCTGGAGGATCCGCTCCGGGACCCCCGTCTTATCGGCGATCTCGGCGAAGGTGTAACGCTCGCCGGGCGGGTCGTAGAAACGCTCGACCGGGAGCATCGCCAGTCGATCCTCCTCGACCGCCGCCTTCAATTCCTCGAGCGGCACGCCGTCGTCGGCGAGCTCCTCGAGTAGGCGAACTCGCCCCTCGCGCGCGTCGTCGTCGATGCCCTCGAGCAGTCCCTCAGCTTCGAAGTCGATCTCCACATCGTCCATACAATCGAACCGTGAGCGCCGACGCTGTCATCGAGCTGCCGATCTTCGAGCTGCCGCTCGTGCTGCTGCCGGGAGAACTCGTTCCGCTGCACATCTTCGAGGATCGCTACAAGGCGATGATCGAGCATTGCCTCGACCGCGATGAGCCGTTCGGCATCGTCTTCCGCGACGAGGACTCGGGCGCCCGCGCGGTCGGCTGCAGCGCCGCCGTCGCCGAGGTCCTGCAGCGGCTCGAGGACGGCCGGCTCAACATCGTCGTCACCGGCGGCTCGCCGTTTCGCGTCCTCGACCGATACGAGGCAGAGGAGTTCCCAGCCGCGACGGTCGAGCCGATCGACCTCGCCGACGAGACCGCCGAACGCGACCCGGACGCGGCGGAGCGCGCCCGCGCAGCTTTCGAGAGCCTCGCGCAGGAGGCCTCGGAGGACGACGACGACGAGGAGATCGCCGAGGCTGGCCAGGGCGGCTCCTACGACCTCGCCGGCCGGATAACGCTGCCGCCCGAGACAAAGCAGAAGCTGCTCGAGACGCGCTCGGAGGCGGAGCGGATGCGATTGCTCGCCCGGGCGCTGGAAGCCGTGCTCAATGCCGTCCAGCGCTCGAAGAAGATCGCCGAGAGCGCGCAGAAGAACGGCCACGCGCAGTTGTAAGGGCTCGGGAGGCGGCGGGCCAGGGCATCGATTACGCGACCCATGACGTGGTGGTCGCCGCTGTTAAGGGCATCGGGTTCGGGCGGGTTTGGTGACTACTTGCGCGTGCTTCGCCGGGCGCCGGGGTCGCGTGGCGTTTTATCGTCTTGACCTCAACGGGTCATCGCACCACCCCTGACGCTGCCTATCGTCTCACGAGATCGCGACCACTGTTCGAGCGAAGGCCGTAGGCCGAGCGAGATCAGTGGTCGCGGGCCGGCTCCGCCGCACCGTCGACCAGCTCGGCGAGCTTCTCCGCGGGAGTCATGAAGCCGAGCGTCTCCCGAGGGCGGCCGTTGAGCTTCGCAGCGACCTCGTCGAGCTCGTCCTGGCCCACCCCCTCGAGGCTGCGCCCCTTCGGGAAGTACTGGCGCAGCAGCCCGTTCGTGTTCTCGTTCGAGCCCCGCTGCCAGGGGCTGTGGGGGTCGCAGAAGTAGACCTCGACGCCGCTGTCGACCGTAAACCGCTTGTGCTCGGCCATCTCCAGCCCTTGGTCCCAGGTCAGCGAGCGCCGCAGCTGGGCGGGCAGGGTCGAGATGCTCTCGGCCAGCGCCTTTCGCACCGCCTTGGCCCGCGAGCCCTCGGGCAGGGCGACGAGCTGGCAGTAGCGGGTCTGGCGCTCGACCAGGGTCGCGATCGCGTTCGCCCTGGTGCCGACGAGCAGGTCCCCCTCCCAGTGCCCGGGCACGGCCCGCTCCTCGATCTCCGGCGGCCGCTCGGAGATCATCACCATTTCGCGGATCTTGCCGCGGCCCTGGCCATGGCGGCTGGCCCCGCGCGGACTGCGCTTCTGACGCCGGGTGCGCAGGTGGCGGGTGAGCTCGCGCCGAAGCGCGCCGCGCGACTGCACGTAGAGGAAGCGGTAGATCGTCTCGTGGGAGGCCTGCATGCCCTCATTGTCGGGGTGCTGGCGCCGCAGCCAGCCCGAGATCTGCTCGGGGGAGTGGTCCTGGCGCAGGCGCTCGAGCACGAGCCGGCGCAGCTGGGGGCAGCGCTCGAGTTTGGTCGGCTTCGGCCGCCGCGCCCGCCGCCAGGCCTCCTGATCGGCGAAGTGGGCCCGGTAGCGGCGGCGTCCCCCGCAGCGGTCGATCTCGCGCCCGATCGTCGTGTGGGAGCGTCCGAGGGCCCGGCCGATCTTGCGGTCCGAGTCGCGCCTCGCGATCCCGCGCGAGATCTCTTCGCGCTCTGCCGGGGTCAGGCAGCG
>JBPCRS010000032.1:0-11400 GCA_050996575.1 Solirubrobacterales bacterium | reverse complement strand
CCACGAACGCCTGGCCCCGCCTGGCGCTTCGCATCTCTTCGTCCTCGCTCGCTCGCGTGCCTACCGGCACGCCACGCTCACTGCGTCCTCGACCTGCTCGGCCAGGCGTGCCCAGCCGCACGCGCGGTCGTGGAATCAACCATCTACTTGCCGCTCCAGCGCGGCTCGCGGCGCTCGGCGAAGGCGCTGATTCCCTCGCGGAAGTCATCGGACTCGAAGCAGGAGCGGCGCAGCTCGACGAGCTCCATCTCCTGCTCGTCGGTCAGCCGGGGGAATGCCGAGAGCATCTCGATCGCGTACTTGTTGCCGCGGGTCGAGATCGGCGCGTTGCCGGCGATGCCCTCGGCGAGCTCGAGCGCCGTCCCGGGCAGCTCGTCATCCGCGGTGACGGCGTGGACGAGCCCGATCTGTTCGGCTCGAGGCCCCCCGACGGTCAGCCCGGTCAGGAACAACTCCTTCGTCCGGGCGACGCCGACGACGTCGATGAAGCGGCGTAGCCCGGTGTGGCCGTAGACGAGCCCCAGTCGTGCGGGAGGCATGCCGAGCTTCGCCCCGGCGGCGCAGACGCGCATGTCGCAGCGGACCGCGAGCTCGAGGCCGCCGCCGAGGCAATGGCCGTTGATCGCCGCGACGACGGGGAACGGGTGGGCGCTGACCGCGTCCATCGCCGCCGCGAATGGATGCGCGACCAGCGCCTCGGCGTCGCGGGCAAAGGTCTCGCTCGGGATCGAGCCGAGGTCGGAGCCGGCCGAGAAGGCGCGGCCGGCGCCGGTGATGACGACGCAGCGGTAGGCGATCCCGTCGTCGAGCCGGGGCAGCGCCTCGGCGAGCGCGTCGAGCACCTCGTGGTCGAGCGGGTTGCGCTTCTCCGGGTTGTTGAGGGTAAGCCGGGCGACGCCGTCGGCGGGCACGTCGAGCAGCAGCTTGCCGCTCGCGAGCTCCTCCGCGTCGGTCACCTGACCGACGCTACTCGAGCACGACGAGCACGTCGCCCTCGGAGACCGATTGACCCTCTTCGCAGCGGATCTCCGTGACCTTGCCAGGGTCTTCGGCCTCGACCGGCATCTCCATCTTCATCGACTCGAGGATCGCGACCGTGTCGCCCTCGTCGACCTGGTCGCCAACGGCGACTTCGACCTTCCAGACGGTGCCGGTTATGTGGGCCTCAACATTCGGCATGACGGGGCGGCAGAATAACCGGCCATGGACCCGGATGCGACGCCAAGCGAGGTCGACCTCGCGCCTCGAGCGACCACGCTGGCCCCCGGGCCGATCGCGATCGTTGCCGCGCGCAATGAGGCCGACCGCCTCGGCGACACCCTCGCGACCCTGGCCGAGGCGTTGGGGGCCGAGCTCTACGTCGCCGACGATGCCTCGACCGATGCGACCCCAGATATCGCTCGCGCCTTCGGCGCGCGTGTGGTTCGCGGCGACCATTCGCGCGGCAAGGGCGCCAACGTCGGCTTCGCCTGCGAAGTCGTGCTTGCCGAGGTGAGCGAAGCTGAGGAGCGAGTCGTTCTCCTCTGCGATGGCGACCTCGGCGAGTCGGCGGCAGCACTCGCACCGCTGGTCGAGGCGATCGAAACCGGCGAATGCGACCTCGCGATCGCGGCGTTCGCACTCAAGGTCGGGGGTGGATTCGGGATCGCCGTCTCGTTTTCTCGATGGGCAACCCGGCGGCTCTCGGGGATCGAGCTCACCGCTCCGATCTCCGGTCAGCGAGCGCTTCGCGGCTCCTCGCTCCGAACTGTTCTCCCTTTCGCCAGTGGCTATGGGATGGAGACGGCGATGAACATCGACGCGGCGCGCGCCGGCCTGCGCCTCGCCGAGCTCGAGCTCGAGCTCGAGCATCGGGCGACCGGCCGCACGCTTGCCGGCTTCCTCCATCGCGGCCGCCAACTGGTCGACTTCCTCCGCGTCTATCGCTCGCGCCTGCGCGGCTGAGCGCCGATCGCGACCCGCTCGAGAAGTCTGAACCTCATAGCCTCCGGGCCGATGATCCTCGCGATCGACCAGGGGACGACCGGCACCACCTGCCTCGTCTTCGATCGCGAGGGCCGGGTCCGGGGCCGCGCCTACAGCGAGTTCCACCAGCACTTCCCGCGGCCGGGCTGGGTCGAGCACGACGCGAACGAGATCTGGGGCGTCACCCGCAGGGTCGCCTCGGAGGCGATCGGCAATGCCGGGATCAGCGGCTCCGGGCTCGCTGGGATCGGGATAACCAACCAGCGCGAGACCGTCGTCGCCTGGGATCCGAAGACCGGAGAGCCCGTCCACAACGCGCTGGTCTGGCAGGACCGCCGCACCGCCGAGCGCTGCGCGCCGCTGCGGGAGGCCGGCCACACCGACCTCGTTCGCGAGCGAACCGGCCTGGTAATCGACCCCTACTTCTCCGGTACGAAGATCGAGTGGCTGCGGCGAAACGTCGAGGCCGCCCGCGACGCCGCCTTCGGCACGATCGACTCCTGGCTCGTCTTCAAGCTCACCGGCCGCCACGTATGCGACGTCTCGAACGCTTCGCGGACGATGCTGTTCGACATCAACCGCCTCACCTGGGATCCCGACCTCTGCGGCCTGCTCGACGTCGATCCTGCGAGCCTGCCCGAGCCGATGCCCTCCGCCCGTGTCTACGGCCGCACCGGCGAGTTCGGCGGCGACGTCCCGGTCGCCGGGATCGCAGGGGACCAGCAGGCGGCCTTGTTCGGCCAGGCCTGTCACAGCCCCGGCGATGCGAAGAACACATACGGGACCGGCAGCTTCGTCCTGCTCAACACCGGGCACGAGGCGCCCAATCCGGTCGAGGGCCTGCTCGCCACCGTCGCCTGGGGGATCGGCGGCAAGACCGACTACGCGCTCGAGGCGGCGGTCTTCGTCACCGGCGCGGCGGTGCAGTGGCTCCGCGACGGCCTCGGGGTGATCGCGGCGGCGAGCGAGACCGAGGAACTCGCCGGCTCGCTCGCCACCAACGAAGACGTCTACTTCGTCCCCGCCCTGACCGGGCTCGGCTCGCCGCACTGGGACCCCTACGCGCGCGGCACGATCGTCGGCCTCACCCGCGGCAGCGGCCGCGCCCACCTCGCGCGGGCTGCGCTCGAAGCGATCGCCTACCAGACCGTCGACGCCGTCCGCGCCCAGGAGGCGGCCTCGGGTAAGCGCCTCGGCGAGCTCAAGGCCGATGGCGGAGCGGTGGCCAATCGCTGGCTGATGCAGTTCCAGGCCGACGTCCTCGGGGCCCCCGTGGTTGTCCCCGAGGTGTCTGAGACGACGGCGCTCGGCGCCGCCTACCTGGCCGGGATTGCGACCGGCGTCTGGGAGCCCACCGAGGTGCGGGAGATGTGGCGCGAGCAGGCGCGCTACGAGCCGCGGATGGGCGAGGACGAGCGCGAGGCGCTGATCGGTCGCTGGCACGAGGCGCTGGCGCGATCACGAGGCTGGGCGCGCGAGTAACCGGTTCTTTGCGGTTGGGTATCACCCCTGGGGCGATTCGTCCGCGCCCACACCGCGATGTCCGAACTGAAGCCTCAGATCTACAAGGAGCAGCGCTCCGCGGAGTACTTCGCCCACTTCCACGAGTGGACGCGGACCCACAAGCCGGGGTGGGCTTACGAGCTCGTCCGGATGATCAGCACGCTGATCGCGCTGACCTTCTACCGCGAGCGCGCGATCGGCACCGAGCACGTGCCCGCCGACGGCGCTTTCCTGCTCGTGCCAAATCACTTCTCCAACATGGACCACTTCTTTGCCGGCGCCTACATTCGCCGGAAGATCCACTTCATGGCGAAGTCGCAGCTCTTCGGCAACCCGATCGGCGACTACATCTTCCGCATAGGTGGGGTTTTCCCACTGCGCCGCGGGCATCGCGACGAGGAGGCGTTCATCACCGCCTTCTCGGTTCTCGATCGCGGTGGCTGCCTGCTGATGTACGCGGAGGGCGGTCGCTCGCGTAGCGGCGGGCTGGGGGAGCCCAAGCGCGGCGTCGGCAGGATCGCGCTCGAATCAGGCGTTCCCGTCGTCCCGGTCGCGATCCACGGCTCCGCGGGCGTGCGCAGCTGGAAGAAGCTGAAGTTTCCCAAGGTGACCATTCAGTACGGACCCGCCATCAGCTTCGAGCGGGTCGACGATCCTTCTCGTGAGCAGCAGCAGGCCGCCTCCGAGAAGATCTTCGCCCCGGTCCGCGAGATGTACACCGCGCTCGAGGAGCGCGGCCGGCGCGAAGTGATCCGCGGGCTGAAGGCGTCCCCCGTTAGTTGAGCGCGTTCTACTCGTAGCGCTCGGCGAGCGAATGCCACTGTGCCGGGTCGTGGCCGGCGACGATCTCCGCCTGCGGGTAATGGCGGTGAAAGAGCTGGAGCTCGTTCAGCGAGCGGCGCCAGCGGTGGGCGTCGACGGGGCGAGGTGGAGGAGGACCGCCCTCGAGCTGTCGCGAGGTGTAGACGGCGTCGCCGGCGATGACGAAGTCGCGCTCGGAGAGCCGGCAGATCACCCCCTGGTGTCCCGCCGAGTGGCCGGGGAGCGAGGCCAGCCGGATGCTGCCGTCGCCGAACAGATCGAAGGTGCGGCCGAAGTTCGAGTAGGAGCTTACGCCCGGTCCGTCGTAGCTGAGCGTGCGGTAGTCGAAGACGTAGTCGTACTGGGCGGGCCGGTAGCCGCGGAACATCGGCCGCGGGTCGGTCGTCGCCGCCTCCCACTCGGTGTCGGTGACGATGAAGGTCGAGTTCGGGAACGCCGAGATCCCCGAGGCGTGGTCCTGGTGCAGGTGGGTGAGGACGACGAGCGGCATCTCCTTGGCATCGAGACCGCGATCACGCAGCTGAGCGGGAAGGTCGCGGCCGGGCTCGAGCCGGGGCCGAGCGAAGCGCGCCCAGGTGCGGCCCATATTCTCGTGCGGGCGAGCGGCGATCGATGGGTGCAGGCCGGTGTCGATCAGGACCGGCCCGGCCTTCGGGTGGGTGACGAGGAACGTCGGCACCGGGACCCACCACCACTTCGAGCGCGGGATACCAATGCCGAGGAAGGCGAGTTGCTGCATCCGCGGTCCGCCCTTCGCCTCGAACATGCCCGGCGGCGCCTGCAGCTCGCCGGCGAGCAGCGGCTCGACCGTGACGGTCGCGCCCTCCTGAGCTCCGGCGAGCGGGCCCTCGAGCGGTTTCGGTTCGGCATGGACGTTCATCCGGACGGACCAGCCTAGATATAAGCTCCGCGGCCGGTGGCCGAGGAGCTTCGATCGGAAGTTTTCGCCCAGGGGCTGCTCGAGGGCCGGGTCTGCATCGTCTCCGGGGCGGGAACGGGCCTCGGTAAGGCGACCGCGCGTGAGCTCTGCGCGCTGGGGGCGACGGTGGTCGGTTGTGGCCGGCGCGAGGAGCCGCTCGAGCAGATGGTCGCCGAGCTCACCGATGCCGGCGCCAGCGCCGAGGGAATCCCGACCGACATCCGCGACGAAGAAGCGGTCGCGACACTGGTCGACGGCGTGCTCGAGCGCCACGGGCGAATCGACCTGCTCGTCAACAACGCCGGCGGCCAGTTCCTCAGCTCGGCCGAGGCGATCTCGGCGAAGGGGTTTCGCACCGTGATCGACCTAAACGTCCAGGGCACCTGGCTGATGACCCACGCGGTCGCGACCAAGGCCTTCATTCCCGATGGCGGGGGCAAGGTCGTCAGCGTCACCCTCTCGCCCCACAACGGAATGCCGGGAATGGTCCATTCCGGTGCGGCACGCGCGGCGGTCGAGAACATGATGCGGACACTCTCGATCGAGTGGTCGCGGTTTCAGATCAAGCTCGTCGCGGTCGCCGCCGGCCAGTTCGACACCGAGACGCTGCGGACGAAGTACCCGAAAGAGGTCAGCGAGAACGTCTCGCGCACGGTTCCGCTACAGCGGCTCGGCACCGAGGAGGAGATGGCCTGGCTGGTCGCTTACCTGGCCTCGCCGGCGGGTGACTTCTTCTCCGGCACGACGCTGACGATCGACGGTGCCCGCGACAACTGGTTCGGCCCGTGGCCACCGGGCGTCTACGGCGACTCGGGCACGCTGCCCGCCGAAGAGCGCAAGCCGAAGCAATAGCCCACCCCGCCAAACCGTATTTTCCCGCAGCGCATCCGCGGATCAATACTCATGACGTCGGCAGCTCGTCTGCCGAGAATCCTTCTGGACGACCGTAGTTCACCGTTGCGGGTACTGCGGCAAGGGTGACAGGTAGGAATATGGGCGGCGAGGTGCAGAAGGACCAGCGCCTCGCCGTTCGCCGCATTTCGCGTTCGGCGCTCAGCCCGAGCCGATCAGCTCCTCGGGTGGCGGGAAGAGCTCACCGAGGCGCCGGTAGCCCTCGATCGACGGGTGGTCCCCGTCATCGGTCAGACCGCTCGCCATCACGCCGGGCTCGTCGGGGTCCTCGAGCGCGTCGTGGAAGCGAAGCAGCTCGACCTTCTCCTCGGCGGCGATTCGCGCGATCTCCTCGTTGAGCTCGGCGATCGGCGCATCGGCGCCGGGGTGGCCGTTGTTCCAGGGCAGGATGTCGACGAGAACGACCGTCTGCCCTGCCTGCTTGCCGGCTTGGACCATCGCGCGCAAGTTTTCCGACGCGGTCTCGACCGGGACGCCCTGGGCGATGTCGTTGATCCCGCCCTGGACGAGGAGGACGTGGGCGCCTTCGGAGCACTGATCGAGGCGCGCGGCGATCTCGTCCGTGCGCTCGCCGAAAACGCCGCAGTTGGTGAACAGGTATCCGGGCTCGCTCTCCGTCGCCCAGTACTCGTACTGGCTGCGCTCCTCCTCGCCGAATCCGAGCCGGACCCTCGCTGCCGGGTCGGGGTCGTAAAGCGGGTTGCCCGCGGTGATCGAGTCGCCGAGCGCGGCGACCGTCACCGGCTCGGCCTCAGCCTTCGCCGCCGCGGCCGGCGTAGTCGTCTCCGGCACGGGGTCGTCACCGCAACCGGCGAGCGCCGCGATCAGCAGCGCCGCCGCTGCGGCGAGGAGGAGTATCAGGTGGTCATTCCGGTGAACTGTCCACCGGTTACGTTGATCACCTGGCCGTGGATGTAGTTCGAGAGCGCGGAGCAGAGGAAGAGCACCGGCCCAGCGGCCTCCTCGGGCTGGGCCGGTCGGCCGAGCGGGATCGTCATCGAGGCCATCGCACGGAGCTGCTCGGGGATGCCGAGGTCGATCTCCTCGCCGTGCGACTCCATCTTCTCGCCCTTCTCCCTGGCCTGGGTGAGGCGCGTCTCGACGAAGCCGAAGGCGACCGCGTTCGAGTTGATCTTGAACTGTCCCCACTCCTTCGCCATCGTCTTCGTCAGCCCGGTGACGCCGGCCTTCGCCGCCGAGTAGTTGGCCTGGCCGGCATTGCCCATCGTTCCCGAGATCGAGCTGATGTTGACGATCTTGCGAAACACCTCCTGGCCCTGGTCGCGCTCGGCCTTCGCCGCCTCGCGCCAGCTCGGAGCGATTGCGCGGATCATCCGGAAGGGGACGATCGTGTGGATGTCGAGCATCGCCTGGAATTGCTCGTCGGTCATCCGGTGGACGACGCCGTCCCATGTGTAGCCGGCGTTGTTGACGATGATGTCGACCTGGCCGAACGCGTCAATCGCGGTCTCGACCAGCTTGTCCGGCACGCCGTCCTCGGTCAGGTCGCCGGAGAAGGTCGCCGTCTCGCCGTCGATCTCGGAGGCCGCCTGTTCGGCAACGTCACCGTCGATGTCGTTGATCAAGACCTTCGCCCCTTCGCTCACAAAGAGCTCGGCCGTAGCCCGGCCGATGCCACGCGCAGATCCAGTGACGATCGCGCTCTTTCCGTCAAGCAGTCCCATCGGTGGTACGTCTCCCTCGTTCGGTACGAATTTCGAGGGCGGGACTCTATTTGCGCGCGCTCTAGAGCGCGTTGGTGACCAGGTAGCGTGGGGCGCTCGCCGGCGTCCGATTGACCGAGCGCAGCGTGCGGTCCTCACGAACCAGCTGCGCCAGCCGGCGCGCGTAGCAATCGCCGCACCCGCAGTGGCCGATCAGCCGGCCGGTGCGCTCACAGTGCTGCACTTCCTTGTTTCGCATCGTCGTTCCTTCCTTGGGCTTACACCCTTAGGAACGAGTTCGGCGCGCGAAGATCACGCCCTGCCGCGAATCAGCGAAATCAGCGAAGCGTGCGGGCGATGACGAGGCGCTGAATCTCGTTCGTGCCCTCGTAGATCTGGGTGATCTTGGCGTCGCGCATCATCCGCTCGACCGGGTATTCGCTGACGTAGCCGTAGCCGCCGAGCACCTGAACGGCCTCGGTCGTCACCGCCATCGCGTTGTCTGAGGCGAACAGCTTCGCCATCGCCGAGTGCTTGCCCATGTCGGCATCGTCGGCGTCGACCTTGGCACAGGCGCGGTAGAGCAGCTCGCGCGCGGCGGCGGTCCTCGTTTCCATGTCGGCGAGCTTGAACTGGATCCCCTGGAAGGCGGCGATCGGCTTGCCGAATTGCTGGCGCTCCTGGGCGTAGGAGGCGGCGTAATCGGTTGCGCCCTGGGCGATCCCTACCGCCTGCGCCGCGACCCCGAGGCGGGAGCGGTCGAGCGTCGCCATCGCGACCTTGAAGCCCTCGTTCTCGGTGCCGATCAGGTTTTCGGCTGGGACCCTGACCTCGTCGAAGACGGGCTGGCCGGTGGGAGAGCCGCGGATCCCCATCTTCTTCTCGAGCTTTCCGACCGAGACGCCGTCGCGGTCGGACTCGACG
Source organism: Solirubrobacterales bacterium (assembly GCA_050996575.1). GTDB lineage: Bacteria > Actinomycetota > Thermoleophilia > Solirubrobacterales > 70-9 > DASUSH01. Next base: position 2,691 of record JBPCRS010000032.1, on the reverse strand, counting down.
ATGAAGGCCGAGATCCCGCGCGAGTGGCCCTCGTCGGGGTTGGTCACGCAAAAGACGATGTAGAAGTCGTTGACGCCGAGGTTGGAGATCCAGTTCTTCGCGCCTTCGATCACCCACTCGTCGCCGTCGCGGACCGCGCGCGTGCGCATCCCGCCGGGGTCGGAGCCGGCGTCGGGCTCGGAGAGGGCGAAGGCCGGGCTCCACTCACCCGAGGCACACTTGGGAAGGAAGCGCTGCTTTTGCTCGTCGGTGCCGAACAGCTTGATCGGCAGCGTGCCGAGCTCCTGGACCATCAGGATCAGCGCCGAGGAGGCGCAGGCGGCGGCGATCTCCTCGACCGCGATATTGAGCATCAGCGTTCCGGTCCCGGTGCCGCCGTGCTCGGTGTCGAACGGCAGGCCGAGCAGGTCGTGCTCGGCGAACAACTCGCGCAGGTCCTGCGGGTACTCGGCCTTCTCATCGATTTCGGCCGCTCGCGGCGCGACACGCTCACGGGCGATCTGGCGGATCGTCTCCTGAAAGTCGAGGAACTCCTGGGGGAGCGAGTAGGGGGCGAGGGAATCGGTCGCGCTGGCCATCTGCTCTCACCCTATCCGGGAGCACGAAAGTTTCTCAGATCGTTGGTGACGGGTATTACGGAGCGGCACCGCCAACCCGACGGTCCCCGGGTTCGGCGAACCGACCGGCGTTGGCCCGTCGGGAGGGATGCTCGGCGACGACGTCTACTCCATCTGGACGCATCCTGCCCCGTGGTCGCACCACCACAACAAAGCAGGACGCGTCAACGGAGAAGCGCTCGCAGTTCATTGAGCATCTGGCGGGGATGCTCGAAGACGTCTCCGTGCGTGTAGCGGCGGAAGTCGTCGCCACGTGCATGGGCTTGGCGTTCCCGTCGGCGATCGGCCTCCCAGGCGTGGCGGGAGCCGTGATAGCGGTAGCTGTCGAGCTCGACGGTCAAGTTGTGGTCGGGCCAGCGACAGTCGACGCGCTTTCCACCTGCGGGGCGGTTGGTCACGGGGAGTGGGAGGCCGGCTTCACGAAGTCGAGTGAGAAACCGCTCCTCCAGCCCACTTAGCGTCACCGGCGTCTCGCCGCGCAGGATCCGTCGGAGCTTCGCGGAATAGGGCGGGCGGCCACGCCGAGCCATCGTCTCCTCCACCTCCCGCGGAGTGGTCCCGAAGCGGACCCCCGCCTCGTGACAGGCACGCGCCAGCTCCGCCTCAGGAAGGACCTCGCCGAGATCGACGAGGACGCGGGCGACGCTGGTGATCGGAACTTTGCGCCAGATCGCCCGATCACGGGAGTCGATTCGCCGCGAACGTCGCGTCCGTATCCCCGCCACCCTGCGTTCGGTCGGGGTCAGCACCTCGGGTGGCGGCGCCTTGCCTCGAATCAGTCCGAAAAGATACGCCGCGGCGCGACCACAGAGCAGAGCACCATCTCCGCAAGCTCGAACCGCGGCCAGGTACCGAGCCTCAATGCTCGGGGCGCGGTGTCCGACCCGATAGACGCCCCGGTGCTCGGGAATCAGCGAACCGCAGTCCAGCCGGTGCCTGATCTCGGCCGGGGTGAGGCCCGCGCCGATCAGCCCCGCGCGAGTGACCACCCCGTGGGCGGCACTCGCGAGTCGCGCCTGAATCTCCTCAGCCGTCCTGTCTCGTGGTCGCACCACGACAACAAGTCAGGACGCGTCTCGATCTCGCCCCCTACAGCCCGAACGTCTTGCCGAGGATCTCCTTCATGATCTCGTCGGTGCCGCCGCCGATCGGGCCGAGGCGGAGGTCGCGGACGGCGCGCTCGATCCCGTATTCGCGCATGTAGCCGTAGCCGCCGTGGATCTGTAGGCACTCGTCGGCGAGGTCGACGGCGTTGCGTTGGCTGAACAGCTTCGCCATCGTTACCTCCTGGATCGCGTTCTCGCCGTTGTGGAAGAGGCGAAGGGCGTTGTAGGTCATCGAGCGCGCCGCCTCGATCGTCACCGCCATCTCGGCAAACTTGTGGCGGATCGCCTGGAAGCGGCCGATCGGGCGGCCGAACGCCTGGCGCTCCTTGGCGTATTCGAGGGTGACCTCGAACAGCTTCTGCATCGCGCCGACGGCGCCGAGCGCCATCAAGAGCCGCTCCCACTGGAAGTTGGCCATGATCAAAGAAAAGCCGCCGTCGTGCTCGCCGAGCAGGTTCTCCTCGGGCACCTCGACGTCGGTGAAGGCGAGCTCGCCGGTGTCGGATGAGTGCCAGCCCATCTTCTCGAGCTTTCGCGAGACCTCGTAGCCGGGCATGTCGCGCTCGAGGATGAGGAAGGAGATGCCGTGGTGGCCGCCCTCCTCGGAGGTCTTCACCGCGCAGACGAGGAAGTCGGCGCGGACGCCGTTGGTGATGAACGTCTTCGAGCCGTTGACGAGGTAGCCGCCGTCGACCTTCTTCGCGCTCGTCCGGATCCCCGCCACGTCCGAGCCCGCGCCCGGCTCGGTGATCCCGAGCGCGCAGATCTTCTCGCCGCTGATCGCCGGCCGCAGGAAGCGCTCGTGCTGGTCGGGCGTGCCGAACTTGAAGATCGGCGGCGTCGCGATCCCGGTGTGGGCGCCGACCCCGGCGCCGACCCCGCCGCCCGCGCCGGCATGGGCGAGCTCCTCTGCCCAGACCGCGTCGTGCAGGTAGTCGCCGCCCTGGCCGCCGAGCTCCTCCGGGTAC
>JBPCRS010000160.1:0-7755 GCA_050996575.1 Solirubrobacterales bacterium | reverse complement strand
TGCCTGAAACGGCGAGACGCAGGCGCCGGCTGGCAAGGACGCAGGGAGCCCGCATGGCAGCGCCATGTGGGCGACTGAGGACGTAGCCACGGCGGCGATCTGCGGCCGCCGTTTCGGGTGCAACGTTTCTGGGAGGCCCACTAGGAGCATTCGCACACTCAGCCGGGGCTGACCAGCTCGAGCCGCGGGAAGTAGCTGAGATAGTCGCGCGCGTCGCGCGTCAACAGTCGCATGCCGGCGACCGCGGCGTGGGCGCCGATGAAGAAGTCCGGAAGCGGTGCCGTCCGGCGCCCGCCGCGCAGCCGGTAGCGCTTGAACGCCTTGCCGGCCAGGAAGGCTGCCGGCCATGGGATCGAAAGACGTTCGATCCGCATACCGTCAAGCGCCGATTCACAGCTCTCGAGGCGAGCGAACCCGATCGACACCTCGGCGTAGATCACAGGATTAATCGCCACAGGCCCGTCCGTGGCGGCCGCGGCAAGTGCGGCCGCAGACCAAGACTCCCAGCGTGCGTCGCCCGAAATCACATCTATCAGGACATTTGAGTCGACCAAGGTTGGTCCCATGCTCAACTAAGAACCGGGCCCGGCCGATCTCGCCCGGGGCCTGCTCAACCCTCGCCCCGGGTGAGGGCCATGATCTCCTCCGTGGTCATCGCGAACTCGCTCCGGTGACCGCGAAGATGGTCGACTACCTGCGCGCCTCGCGATGGCAGGGCATGCAGCGTCACCTTGCCCTCCTCGATCGCGAAATCGACCTCGCTGCCAGGCACGAACCCCGCCTGGTCGCGAATCTGCTTCGGAATCGTCACCTGCCCCTTGCTGGTGATTCTCATGGTAGGAATACTACTGTAAGAGTCTTACCTATTAGCGCGTCTCGAAGCCTGCGCGGCCGATCAGCGGCACGAATCGCGTCGCTCCCAAGCTCGAGATCTCCAGCCCTTGGCCGCTCCCGGGATCGATCATCTCGGCGACGCGTCGGTAGAGGGTGAGCATGTCGGCGCCATCGCTCGCGATTGGGACGACCAGCCGCCCGCCGAGCTCGAGCTGAGCGATCAGCGCCGACGGTGGCGCCGGGGCGGTCGCGTGGACGGCGATCGCGGCAAACGGGGCGCGACCGGGAATCCCCTCGCTGCCGTCGGCGACAACGATCTCGGCGTTGTCGACACCGAGCTCGGCGAGGGTCGCAGCCGAGCGCTCGGCTAGCTCGGCCACCCGCTCGACGCCGACCACGTTGCCGGCGAGCCGGGCAAGGATCGCCGTCGAGTAGCCCGAGCCGCTGCCGACGTCGAGGACGGTCTCCTCGCCGCGGAGCGCAAGCGCCTGGGCAATCGCGGCAACGATCCACGGCTGCGAGATCGTCTGCCCGTGGCCGATCGGCAAAGCGCCGTCGTGGTAGGCGCGCCGCCGCTGCGCCTCGCTGACGAAGCGCTCGCGCGGGATCTCGTCCATCGCCTCGAGCACTCGCTCGTCGGAAATCCCGCGCCGGCGCAGCTGGCGCTCGATCATCCTCTCTCGCTGGATCGCCGGATCGCGCGCCACCGGGCTCACTCAGAAGATGTAGCCGCGCAGCCGCCGCGGCTCGAGCACGGTGACCCGGCCCCGGCCGACGCGGACGACCCCGGCGCGCTCGAGCGTGGCGAGGAAGCGGCTGACCGACTCGCGCGAGGTGCCGGCGAGCTGGGCGAGGTCGGCCTGGGTCATCTGAATCGTCACACCCTCGCGAACCTCGAGCGGCGCCTCCTCGGCGATCAGCTGCGCAAGCACGCCGGCGACGCGGCTCGGCACCGTCTGGAAGGACTGGCGAGCGATCCGCTCGTTCGCCTCGCGCAGGCGGCGAACGAGCGCGACGACGAGCTTCACCGTCGTCTCGGGCACGGCGGCGAGCATCCGCCGCATATCCGCGGCCGGGAGGGCGAGCAGGTCGGCGTCGGAAAGCGTCTCGACACTCGCCGAGCGCGGCTCGCCGTCGAGCATCGCGAGCTCGCCGAACACGTCGCCCGGGCCGAGCGAGGCGAGCGTGATCGCTCGTCCGTCGGGGTGCTCGCGGGTCACCCTCAGGTCGCCGTTGCGGATGATGTAGCAGGCGTCCGAGCCATCACCTTCGTGGAAAACGCGGACCCCCTTCGGGTAGGCCCGCGGGATCGCCACCACGGCGATCGTCTCGAGCTCGTGCTCGGCGAGCTCGGAGAAGAGCGGCACGCGTCGCAGCAGCTCGATCGTCGCGCCCTCGGATGCCATTCGGCGATTATCGCCTGCTTCCGATGCCTTTGCTGCCTAGAACATCCGTTTAGGGAGCGGAGCGGGATGGAACCCGGAGCGAGAACAGCCGACAAATCGACCACCGCAACCGGCGCGGCGCCGGCGCGCGGCGCCGAGGCGGTCGGCTCGGCTCACCGCGGCGTCTTCTTGCACTCGGCCTCTCGGACGTGCTCATGGTTCTTGTCGCCGCAGCCCTTGCCCGGCTTGGCCCCCTCGGCGCCCTGATCGGACGTGAAGTCCTCCCCGAACAGCCCGGCGATAGCGCGGACCCTGTCTCCTGCGGGCGAAGCGGAGTAGAGGAAGCGGTCGCGGAATACCGACCTCGAGGCGCCGCTGTCGCGATCGGTCCCTCCGGGACCATGGATCGTCGCGGTGTACTCGAGCTCCGAGGTGAAGGCCTGGCGCGAGGTACCCGTCACCTGCCCTGGGAAAAGGCCTCCGGCATTGCTGTCTAGGAAATCGAAGCAGAGGCCGTGGTCCGCTGCTTGGGTCGCCGGGCCGCTCAGGCTCTTGTGTCCGGTGATCGTGTAATCGCCCGACTCGATCCGGAAGTCGGCATCCCAGCTGACGACCTCGGCCGAAGGCAGCGGGGCCGTGCCCGGGCTGAATATCGGATGGCCCTCCGGCACCGGAGCCTGATCGTGAGGACCGATCGTCAGGACGCCGGTCTCCGTGAACGTGCCGGGATAGGGACCGCTGGCGGCGCCGCTGACCGTGAACGTCAGATGCGACTCCCCGTTCGGGTTGCAGGTCCCTTCGGAGCGCGGCGGCGGCGGGTTGAGCAGCGCCGCCTCGCAGCCCGGACCGTCGATCGAGGGTGATGTCTTCACGCAGGCGGGAAAGTTCTCGAAAAGGGTCTCACCGGTCAGGGGTGCCTGATTCCCCGCGCTCGCAGTGCTCGCAAGCGCCAGAGACGCGGCGGACACGAGACCGGCAACGACCAGCACCCAACGAACGTTCATCGACAACTCCTTCTTTGCATCGATTCGAATGGAAATCTTGGAGAAGGTTCGCCGATGCTTGCGGCCGTCGCATCCGTAGATTTCCGCAGACTTGCGGTCGCCCACCAGGGGGAGAAGATCAGGGCTTCAGCCGCTTGCCGGTCGAGAACAAGTACTGCGACCAGGCGACCGCCGCAACCGCCATCGCTGCGGTGACGGCAAAGGAGAGCAGGACGGGGGCGTCCGCCGAGCCGAGGAAGCCGTAGCGGACGGCGTTGACAACGTAGAAGATCGGGTTGATGTGAGAGATCTCCTCCCACGGGGCGGCGAGCAGGTCGACCGAGTAGAAGACGCCGCCGAGGAAGGTCAACGGCAGGATCACGATGTTGTTGACGAAGGTGTGATGGTCGAAGGTCTCGGCGTAGATGCCGACGATGATCCCGAGCGAGCCGAACAGGGTGACCAGAAGAAGGACGGCGGCGAGCAGGGCGAGCGGGTTCTCAACGGGCGCGCCGGTCAGCGGGATAGCCAGCGCCATCAGCCCGGCGCCGATCAGAAGCGCCCGGTAGGCACCGCCGAGGGTGAGGCCGAGGTTCATCTGCCACGGATGCATCGGCGCCGCGAGGACGTCGTGGATATAGCGATCCGAGCGCGACTGGAACAGCGAGCTCGAGTTGTTCGAGTAGGCAGCCTGCGCCATCGCCATCGCGATCAGGCCGGGGACGATGAAGATCTCGTAGGGAAAGCCGGCGACCTCCTTGATCCGCGTCCCCAGCGAAAGCCCGAAGACGACGATGAATAGGATCGAGGAGACGACCGGCGCCAGCATCGTCTGCGTCCAGAGCTTGGAGACGCGCAGGCACTCGCGCGCCGAGAGCCAGAACAGCGATCGGGCCGGGCTCGGGTTCACCGTTCAACCGCCTCGAGGCCGGCGTCGCGACCGACCGCCTCGAGGTAGACGTCCTCGAGCGTGCCGACCCCGTACTGCTCCTTCAGCGACTGCGGGTCCGAGCGAGCGACGACTCGCCCAGCGGAGATCAGGGCTACGTCCTCGCACAGCGCCTCGGCCTCCTCGAGGTAGTGCGTCGTCAGCAGGATCGTCGTTCCCTCATCATGCAGCCGGCGGATGTAGCGCCAGAGCTCACGCCGGAGCTCGATGTCGACGCCCGCCGTGGGCTCGTCGAGGATCACCAGCCGCGGCTCGTGCAGGAGCGCCCGAGCGAGGAGCAGCCGCCGGCGCTGGCCACCGGAGAGCTTCGGGGCCCGCACCTCGGCCTTGGCCCCGAGGTCGAAGACCTCGATCATCCGCTCGGCGCGCTTCTGCGCGTCGCGCTTGGTCAGGCCGAAGTAGCCGCCGTGGTAGATCAGCGCCTCGCGCACGGTCAGGAAGCGGTCGAGGTTGGCGTCCTGCTCTGAGACACCGATCAGCCGCCGCGCCTCGAGGCTCGCCCCGGGATGGCCGAAGACGCTGATCTCGCCGGCGGTAATGCGGACGAGATTGCAGACCATCCCGATCAGCGTCGTCTTGCCGGCGCCGTTCGGGCCCAACAGGCCGAAGAAGGTCCCGGCTGGGACCTCGAGGTCGAGCTCTGAGAGCGCAAGCGTGCCGTCGGCGTAGCGCTTGGTCAGTCCTTTGATCGAGAGCGCCGGCAGCTGAGCATCGGCGCTCACTCGACCGGCTTCCCGTCGGCGGCGCACTTGATCCGCACCCGCAGGCAGTCGCGGACGCGCGTTCGCAGCGCGTCCCGATCCCAAGCGTCGAAGAAATCCCCGTGGGCGAGCGTCCCCTCGTCGGCGCCGATCGAGAGCTCGACCTCGGAACCGCCGAGTGAGTCGTAGAGCAGCTTGTAGCGCAGCCCGGGGACGAGCACCGGATGGCTGCGCGGGCAGCGGCCGCCGACGCTGTAGTCCATGTGGCTGTGGTGGTCGGCGGAGTCGCGGCGCTTGCCGTCCCAGCAGTCGGGGAAGCTGAGCAAGAGCTCGAGCGGGGTGCCCTCTGGACAGCGCGGGATCGTCCGCTCGCTCGGCATTCCGCTGCCGCGACAGCTCCACTGCGCGGCGCCCCCCGGCGGGCCGAAGTCGTAGCCGGCGACGACGCGGAGCCCGCGCGGGAACAGCTTCAGTTCGTCGCGGTTGGCGTGCTCGGAGACGTAGTAGAAGGTTGCCCGGAGCACGTCGATCGGCGCGCCGTCGGCATCCTCGAGCACGGGCACCCAGTAGGAGGAGAGGTCGCCCTTCGGCCGGCACGTAGTCGTGCCCGCGCGCAAAGACTTGACGGTCGAGAAGGCGTCGGTCGAGCGGTTCCCGAAGAACTCATGCAGGTGGGAGTTGCCCGGCTCGCCCGGGTGGACGATCGGGTCGTCGGCGCCACGGTGGCTCGGCGGGCAGTCCGCAACGAACTCGGCGACTCGCACCGGCGCAGCCTGCGGAGTGGCGGCGATCAGGAGCAGCGCGCCGACCAGCAAGGCGAATCCGAGGATGAGCCTGATCAGGACTGACACCGCTCACACCAGTATGCCGTCCGATTAGCGTCGCCCTGGCCGCGCACGCTGATTCGCCCGCCGCAGCGCGGACACCCCTTGCGCGTCGCCCGGTAGATCGAGCGTGGCCGGCGTCCCTTGCGGACCGAGACCGTCATCACTCGCTGGTTTGCGCGGATCAGATCCTCCGCCTCCTCGCGCTCGAGGTCGCCGATTCGCCGCCAGGGGTCGATGCCGGTGACGAATAGCGCCTCGACCCGGATCGCGTTGCCGATCCCGGCGATCACGCGCTGGTCGAGCAGGACGTCGCCGACCTCACGATCGGCGCCGGCGCCGAGCAGCCTTTGCGCGGCAACACCGGTGTCGAAGTCCTGCGCGAGCGGGTCGGGGCCGAGCTGCATCAACCCGGGGTCGTTGCGGATCCGCGACTCGCTGACCAGGCGGAGCAGCTTTCCGCTGTACTGGGCGGCGATCGCGCGTCCAGAGCCGAGCAGGAGCCAGGGCTTGCCGAACGGCACCCGGCCGTCGGCGGCGATTCGCCAGCTGCCGTTGATCCCGAGGTGGCTGTGGATCGCGACACCACCGGAGAAGTGGGCGATGAGATGCTTGCCGCGGGCCTCGACCCCGTCGAGGATCTGGCCCTCGAGGACGCCGGCACGGCCGTGAATCGGCGAGCGCGGGTCGGGCGTCTCGGCGAGCCCGATCTCCCTGCCCACGAACGCCGCCCGCATCCGTCCCGCAATGCGATGGATCGTGTCCCCCTCTGGCATGGGAAGAGGCTAGGCGGGGGATGTGGTGGGAGGTCGACTCGTTGATTTCGCTTTTGACCACCTCCCAGGTGTCAAAGAGCGAAATCTTCCCGGGTCCCCACGAAACGCACGATGGCACTCGAACCCGCTGCCCTTACCAGCCCCGCTACCACGACCCATGCAGCGCGTCAACGGCGCCGGAGTCCCACGGCGTCCCGCCACTCCGTCACGCCGCCGCGACCAACCTCCGCGGCTGGCGCGAGAAACCGGCGTCGACGAGGACCTCCTCGACCTCGGAGCCGATCACCGGCTCGCCGTCGACGCGCTCGATCCCGAGCCGCGGGATGACACCGTTGGAAGCCGCCTCGGTCAGCGCCTCGAGCGCGGCGGCGAACTCCTCGGCGCCGAGCTCGCGCAGGCGCAGCAGGCCGCGGCCCCCGCGCTCGACGTAGACGAGCGGATCGCCGTCGCGGGTGACGAGATAGGCGCCGGCGACGCGGCTCGGCTTGCGGCCGCCCTCGAGCTTCGGCCAGGAGAGCGCGGCGCCGTAGGGCTGGGCCGGATCCGTGGCCGCGAGAACGAGGTGCTCGTCCCCGGCGGGCGGCTGCGCCCACAGCCGCTCGATTGCGCCGGGCAACGCGAACTGCGCGCCGCCGAGGCCCTCGACGAAGTAGCCGCGCCTTGCGGTGCCGAGCATCTCGAGGTTCGAGAGCTCGCCGTAGACGCTGGCGAAGCCTCCGGGCACACCCTCTGCGAGAACGGACTCGCGGGTGACGATCCCGTTTCGCTCGAGCATCAGCTCGGCCTGGGCGCGCAGCCGCGGCCCCTGCGCCGGCGCGTCTCGCAGCATCGTCTCGGTCAGCGACCAACGCCCCTGCACGGCCTCGCTCGACGGCCCCCGGCGCGCCGAGAAGCGCCGTGCCTGGCGGCGCGGCGAAGGCTTCGCGGCGCGCAATGTGCGCGCTCGCAATGGAGCGAAGGTGTCGTTGGTGACCTCGCCGGCCCAGGCGAGATCCCAAAGCGCGGCATGGAGCTCGGCGGGTTGGCCCTCGAGCTCGGCGACGAGGTCGAGCCAGAACGAGGGTGTCGCCGCGAGGTGCTCGCGAATCACCTCGTGAAAAGGGCCGGCGGGACGTTCGAGCTTCGCGTTCGAGGGCGGCGGGCCGGCGAGCCGGACGTCCTCGCGGAAGTAGAGGGCGACCCGTCCGGTCCGAGCGAGCGCCCCGGCGCCGACCCAGACGATCTCGCCACTCGTCGTCAACTGGTCGAGCCAGCTTGGGCTGTAGGCGCCGAGGCGACGCGGCAGCACGTCGCGCTCCCAGAC
>JBPCRS010000143.1:0-8394 GCA_050996575.1 Solirubrobacterales bacterium | reverse complement strand
TCGTAGTACTCCTGCACTTTTACACAGAGCTCGCCGTCGAAGCTGAAGACCTGGACGATCCGGTCGGAGACTGAGATTCCGCTTGTCGTGCCCGTGCCCGAGCGGCGAGCGATGACGACGACGTTGTCGCCGGCGTCGATCACATCCTCGATTTCGAAGCGGAGCTGGCCGACCGCCACGCGCCATTGCTCCCAGAAGCGCTCGAGCTCGGCGAAGCCGCGGTAGTGCCCGGGGTCCGGGTCCTCGGCCGGGGTGATCCACTCGACCTCGGGCGACATGTGGTCGAGGACCCACTGGCGATCGCCGGAGTTCCAGGCCTCGAAGCCACTGCGGACGAGTTCTATTCGGTCCCTCGACATCCCCGAGTGCGACTCTACAGTCGAGCGGCCTCCGCCGGGTCGCCCTGTTCGCCCTCGTCTTCCCACTCCGCCGAGCCGCCGAGGCCGGCCGACTTCAGCACCTTGAGCGAGAGCAGCGCGCATTTGATCCGAGTCGCCGAGATATCGATCCCGAGCAGGTCGAGGACGAACTGCTTGTCGAGCTGGAGCAGCTCGTCGACGCTCAGCCCGATCACCTCGTCGGAGACGAGTGAGGCCGAGGCCTGCGAGATCGCGCAACCTTTGCCGGAGAAGCGCAAATCGGCGATCCGGCCGTCGTCGCCGAGCTTGAGCTGGACGCGCAGCTCGTCGCCGCAGGAGGGATTGACGTCCTCGAAGGTGAGGTCGAAGTCCTCGAGCTCGCCGAAGTTCTGCGGGCTCTTGTAGTGGTCGAGGATCTGCTCGCGGTAGAGCTGCTCTTCCATCAGAGCCTGAACACCTTCCGCGCGTCGTGAAGCCCCTCGAGGAGGCGGTCGATCTCCTCGGTCGTGGTGTAGACGCCGAAGCTGGCTCGGGTCGTTGCGGCGATTCCGAAGCGGTCCATCAGCGGCTGCGCGCAGTGGTGTCCGGCGCGGACGGCGACGCCGTGGCGGTCGAGGATCTCGGCGACGTCGTGGCCGTGGATCCCCTCGAGCTCGAAGGACACAGGCCCGACGCGGTCGGGTCCGCGGGGTGGGCCGAAAACGCGCAGGCCCGGGACCTCGGCGACCCGCGCGAGCGCGTGGTCGGTGATCTCGCGCTCGTGGGCGAGCGCGGCGTCGAGGCCGAGGGCGTCGAGCCAGCGGATCGCCGCGGCCATCCCGATTGCCTGCGAGATCGCCGGCGTGCCGGCTTCGAAGCGCGCCGGCGGGTCGGCGTAGGTCGTGCCCTCGCGGGTGACCTTCTTGATCATCGAGCCGCCGCCCATGAACGGCGGCATCGCTCGCAGCAGGTCGAGCCGTGCCCAGAGCGCGCCGATCCCGGTCGGGCCGTAGAGCTTGTGGCCGGTGAGCGCGTAGAAGTCGACCCCGAGCTCGGCGACGTCGAGCGCCAGCTTCGGCGCCGCCTGGGCGCCGTCGACACAGATCAGCGCGCCGGCGTCGTGGGCCTGGCGGGCGAGATCGGCGATCGGGTTGACCGTGCCGAGCACGTTCGAGAGGTGGGTGACGGCGACGAGCTTCGGGCCGCGCTCGAGCAGCGCCGAGTACTGATCGAGGTCGAGCCGGCCGTCGTCCTCGACGCCGACCCAGTCGACCTCCGCCCCCGTGCGCTCGGCGAGCTGCTGCCAGGGGACGACGTTCGAGTGGTGCTCCATCTCGGTCAGCACGATCCGGTCGCCCTCGCCGACATTGGCGTCGCCCCAGGCGCGCGCAACGAGGTTGATCGCCTCGGTCGCGTTGCGGACGAAGATGACCTCGCGGCGGTCGGCCGCGCCGAGGTGGTCGGCGACGGTTGCGCGAGCGCCCTCGTAGGCGGCGGTTGCCTCGGCCGAAAGCGTGTGCGAGCCGCGGTGGACGTTCGAGTGGTGTCGGCGCTCGTAGCGGTCGAGCGCCTCGATCGAGGCGAGCGCCCGCTGCGAGGAGGCGCCGGAGTCGAGATAGGCGAGCGGCTTGCCGTTGACCTCGCGGGCGAGCGCCGGGAACGAGGCGCGGACCTTCTCGATCGGGAACGGCTCGGCCGGCGCCTCGGCGGTCGCGCTCGGCTCCATCTCGGCGAGGCGGCTAGGCCGCCGCCTCGACCTCCTCGCGGATCCAGCCGTAGCCCTTCTCCTCGAGCAGGGTGACGAGCTCGGGGCCGCCGCGCTTGACGATCCGTCCCTCGAACATGACGTGGACGTGGTCAGGCTCGACGAGGTGGAGGATGCGCTGGTAGTGGGTGATGATCAAGACGCCCATATCGGGCCCGGCGACCTCGTTGACGCCCTCGGCAACGACGCGCCGCGCATCGATGTCGAGGCCGGAGTCTGTCTCGTCGAGGACCGCGATCTTGGGCCGCAGCATCGCCAGCTGGAGCACCTCCATCCGCTTCTTTTCGCCGCCCGAAAAACCGTCGTTGACGTAGCGGGTCGAGAACTCGCGCGGGATGTTGACCAGCTCCATCGCCGCCTCGGTCTGCTTGCGGAAGTCCTTGAGCTTGATCTGCGGCTCGCCGCGCGACTCGCGATGTGCGTTGAGCGCCATACGCAGGTACTTGGTCACGGTCACGCCGGGGATCGCGACCGGGTACTGGAAGGCCATGAACAGGCCGGCGCGCGAGCGCTCGTCGGGGGCGGCATCGGTGATGTCCTCGCCCTCGAAGATGATCTCGCCGTTGGTGATCTCGAGGCTCGGATGGCCCATGATCACGTTCGCCAGGGTCGACTTGCCGGAGCCGTTCGGCCCCATCAGGGCGTGGATCTCACCCTTCGAGACCTCGAGGTCGAGGCCCTTGAGGATCTCCTTGCCCTCGGCGGTGACGTGCAGGTCGCGGATCTCCAAATCAGCTCGTGGTGCCAACGGTTGTCTTCTCCTTCGCGGTAGCGGTGGGCACGGAAGTCGGTTGTGAGAATGCGACGAGCTCGGCGAGCGTGGTGCCGGAGAGCGCCCGGGTGACGCCGCCGTGAACGCGGGTCCAGAGCAGCTTCGTCGCGCACGCCTGGTCGCCGTCGACCTCGTGCGAGCAGAGCACGCGGCCCTCGGGCTCGGCATGGAAGCACTCCATTGGGGCGACCGGGCCCTCGAGCGCCTCGACGACCTCGAGCATCGTGATCTCCTCGGAGGCCCGGGCGAGCCTATAGCCGCCGTGGGCGCCGCGGGTCGAGCTGACGAGCCCGGCGTCGCGTAGCCGCGCGACGAGATGCTCGAGGTAGGAGAGCGGCAGCGACTCGGCCTCGGCGAGGCTGGCCAGCGCCACCGGGGCGCCGCCATCGCGGCGCCCAAGCTCGACGAGCAGTCGAACCCCGTACTCGGCCTTGGTCGAGAACAGCATCGAAGAAATCCTAGCGGTCGGGTCGGTTATGGCTGTGTGGTCACTTGCGCGCCCGCAGCCGCCTGATCGCCTCGGTGATCACGCGCCAGTCGCGGCCTTCTCACCGGCCTCGGCATCACGCCGGATAGATTGCCGCACCCGTGGCATCGCCGACTGCCGAGCGCCGCTCACGCCGCCGCCCCACGGCGGTACGCAGACGCCGTCCCGAGGTTGATCTGCGCTCGGCGCGGCTCGTTCTCGGCGTCGCAATCGCCGTCGCAATCGCGGTTCTGCTCTACGAGGCGCGCGACACGACCCTGTTCAACGACGAGGTCGAGCTGTTCGAGAGCCTGGCCGTCGGATTCGACGCGGAGACGATCATGCGGCCTCGAAACGGGCACCTGCTCGCGGTCTCGAACCTGATCTACCAGGGCGTCTTTTCCGCCTTCGGCCCCGACTACATCGTCCTCCGCCTGATCGGCGGCGCCGGGATCGCGGCCCTGTCGCTGCTCCTCTTCGCCTACTGCCGCCGCCGCGTCGGCGCGTGGCTCGGGCTGGCCCCGGCTGTGATCGTGCTCTTCCTCGGCGCCTCCTGGGAGACGCTGCTCTGGCCGCTCTCGGTGATGACGTTCGTCTTCGCGCTGACCGCCGGTATCGGGGCGCTGCTGATGATCGACCGTCGCGACGGTCGCGGCGACATCGCCGCCTGCCTGCTGCTCGTCTTCGCCGTCGCTTGTCACTCGGTCGGGCTGCCGTTCGTCGTCGGCGTCGCGGTGATGCTGCTCTGGCGCAAGCGAAACCGAGGGCGCGCCTGGGTCTTCCTCGTGCCGCTCTTGCTCTGGCTCGTCTGGTGGATCTGGGCGATGCAGTTCGACGACCCGAGCGCGTTGCGCGCGGCGAACGTCTGGCTGATTCCGGCCTACGCGGCGGAGGCGCTGGCGATCGTCCTCGCTTCGGTCACGGGGCTCGGCGCGACGATCTCGGGTGAGGGGCTGAACCCGACGGTCGAGATCGAGACCGGGTGGGGGAGGGTCCTCGCGCTCGCCGCGATCGTCGGCCTCGCGATCCGGATCACCCGCCGTCGGATCCCGATCGAGCTCGTCGCGACGCTGGCCATCCTCGCCACCTACTGGACCCTGACGGCGCTCTCCCTCGGACCCGACCGAGCCCCCGACGAGTCGCGCTACATCCTCCCGGGGGCGGTCCTCGTCTTCCTCGTCGTCGTCAACGCTCTGCAGGGGATCAAGCTGCCGCGCGCGGCGACGATCGCCGTACTCGTCGTCACCTTGGTCTCGGTCTCGACCGGCATCCGCCAGCTCCACGACGGGGCGCTCTTCCTGCGCGACTACTCGGTCAGAGCGCAGGCGACTGCCTCCGGGGTTGAGCAGGCGACGGCGACCGTCCCCGGCAACTACGAGCCGAGCGCGGACCCCAACCTCGAAGGCGTCGTTCCGCCGCAGTTCCCGCTCTCCGCCGGCCGTTACTTCGACGGCGCGTCCGAGTTCGGCTCGCTCGCCTTCACCAGCAAGGAGCTCGCCGGTGAGCCGTCCAACGCCGCGATCGCCGAGCAGGTCCGGATCGCCGCGATCTCAGCCGGGGCGGGGGTCGATCCGCCGGAGGTGGTTCCGTAGGGGCCGAGGGACTCCGCCGTAGCGTCCGCGACGCAGGACTGCCGTGGTCGCGGGGCTTGTAGGGGAGTGAGTTCGTGCCTGTTTGGTGAGCTATCGGGCGAGTTCTGTGCGCGGTCGGCGGTCGACTGTGCACTAACCGGTGCCATAGCCCCGGTTAGTGCACACTCGGGCTCGATCGGGCCGCCCGCGGCGCCCTGGGACGCGGAAGCTGCGCCGGAGTCCCGACAGCGCACCGACCAAACCCTTATGGCTCGATCAACCCGCGCCGAATCGCGTAGCGCACGAGCTCGACGCGGTCGCGCATGCCGAGCTTTCGCATCGCGTTTGCGCGGTGGTTCTCGACGGTCTTCTCGGAGAGGTGGAGCAGCTCGGCGATCTCCTTGTTGGTGTGCGCCTCGGCGACGAGCTTGACGACCTCCTGCTCGCGCGGGCTGAGCTCGTTGGAGCGCTCCGAGCCGCGGTCGAGGAGGTCCTTGATCAGCGCTCGCTGGGCGTCCGGGGTGAGGAAGGGCTCGCCGCGCTCGACCGCGCGGATCGCGTCGAGCAGTTCGGCGTCGGCCTGACGCTTGAGCACGTAGCCGGAGGCGCCTGCCTTGAGCGCCTCGAACAGGTAGCGCTCGTCGTCGTGCATCGAGAGAATCAGGACGGCGACGTCGGGCGCCTGCTCGCGGATCTCGCGGGTCGCCTGCAGGCCGGTGAGCCGCGGCATCTTGACGTCGAGGATCGCCAGGTCAGGGCGCTCGCGGATCGCCATGTCGCGGGCCTCGACGCCGTCGGCGGCCTCGGCGATGACCTCGATGTCCTCCTGGCTCTCGAGCAGGACGCGCATGCCGGAGCGGACGATTCCGTGGTCGTCTGCAATCAGAATCTTCATCGGGCCTCGCTCGTCATCGGCAGTGGTGACGGTAATAGGTCGACGATCAGCCGCACCCTCGTCCCGATCTCGGGCCGCGACTCGATCCGCAACTCGCCGCCGACGAGCAGCGCCCGCTCGCGCATGCCCTCGAGCCCGAGCCCGCCGCCGGCGTCGTCGAAGGCGAAGCCGGAGCCGTCGTCGGAGATCGTCAGCTCGACCCGGTTGCCCTCACGCGCCAGCCGCACGACAACCGAGGACGCGCCCGAGTGCTGGGCGGCGTTGGCGAGCGCTTCCTGGGCGACTCTGTAGAGGACGAGCTGGACCTCGTCGGTGAGGTCGGTGAAGTCGCCGGCGGCGCCGTAGCTCGTCGCGATTTCGCTCTGGCGCCCGAGCTCGTCGGTATTCGATGCCAGCGCCGCGCTCAGCCCGAGGTCGTCGAGCGCCGTCGGCCGAAGCTGGCGCGCCAGCGCGACCAGCTCCTCCATCGCCTGGTTGGCGAGCGCACGCGTCTCGCCGAGCTCGTCGCCGAGCTCGGCGGGTGCCTTGCGCCGGACCGCTTCGAGCCGAAGGATGAGCCCGGTGAGCGATTGGTTGACCTCGTCGTGAAGGTCGCGGGCGACCCGTGCCCGTTCCTGTTCCTGCGCTTCGAGTGCCATGCTCGCGCTTTGCCGGCGCTCGGTCTCGAGCCGCTCGAGCATCTTCACGAACGATTGCTGCAGGCGCCGCACCTCCTCGGGCCCCTCGAGGCCGTCGCGATAGGCGAGGTTGGAGCCGGGCCGGGACAGGTCCGCGTGCTCCATTTCGTTGGCGAGCCGCTCGAGCGGGGCGAGTCGGCGGGCGAGGGTGTGGACGTTGACGAGCACGCTCAACGCGATCGCGAACGCGAGCACGATCCCCGCCGGAGAGTCCTCGCTGATCTCGCCGGTGCCCGCGACCAGCGCTGCGGCGACGACCGCAACCGTGACCAGCAGCAGGTTTGCGACGAGGACCTGGGTGAGCAGAGCTCGGGGGCGCACGCGACAAGTATTCAGGACATCAGGTGGTTTTTAAGAACCCTCCGCCATACTGATCTGACCAACCTTTACGAGGAGCCGCCTGAGATGACAACCACCACCCGCTCGAACTTCGCCGCAGGACTGCGGACGACGCTGCTGCTCGCGACTCTGACCGGCCTCCTGGTCGTGATCGGTTTCGCGATCGGCGGCCAGCAGATGGCGCTGTTCTTCCTGATCGGCGCCGCGATCTTCAACTTCGGGGCATATTGGTTCTCGGACAAGATCGCGCTGAAGATGTCCGGTGCGAAGGCGGTCGAGGAGTCCGAGATGCCGCGGCTCTACCAGATGGTCCGAGAGCTGACGACCCGCGCCGGGCTGCCGATGCCCGACCTCTACGTGATCCCGCAGGATCAGCCGAACGCCTTTGCAACCGGCCGCAACCCGAAGAACTCGGCGGTCGCCGTCACCCGCGGGATCACCAAGCTGCTCTCCGAGGACGAGCTGCGCGGCGTGATCGCGCACGAGCTCGCCCACATCCGCAATCGCGACATTCTGATCCAGTCGGTCGCGGCGACGGTTGCCGGCGCGATCACCTACCTCGCCTACATGCTGCTCTGGTTCGGCGGCGACGAGGACTCGGGTCCGCTCGGGCTGATCGGCGCGCTCGCGATGGTCATTCTCGCGCCGCTCGCCGCGAGCCTGATCCAGCTCTCAATCTCGCGCCAGCGCGAGTACTCCGCCGACGCCACCGGAGCCGAGATCTGCCAGAACCCGGAATCGCTCGCCTCGGCGCTGCTGCGCCTCGAGCAGGGGGCGGAGGCGATCCCGATGCCGGTCAACCAGGCCTCCGAGCCGCTCTACATCGTCAAGCCGTTCAAGTCGGGTGGAATCGCGGGCCTGTTCTCGACCCACCCGCCGATCGAAGAGCGCGTTCGCCGGTTGCGGCAGATGCGCCCGGCGATCGGCTGAATCGCCGCGCTAGACTCCTAAAGACATAAAAACCTGTCGGGATTAGGAGATTTAGGGCGAATGGCGACGACGACGGATCCGATCGAGGCGGTCAAGGCGAGGATCGAGGAGGTCGACCCCGCCGATGTCGCCGGCGAGCTCGAGGCGGGCGCCGTGCTCGTCGACACGCGCGAGCCGCACGAGCGCCAGATCTCGCGGATCGCCGACTCGACCCTGATCCCGCCCGCCGACATCGTCGAGAAGATCGCCGGCGTCGCCCCCGACACTTCGCAGCGCGTCCTCCTCTACTGCGCCTCCGGCAACCGCTCGGCTCGCGCCGCCGACCGGCTCGCCGCCGAGCTCGGCTACGAGAACGTCGCCTCGGTTGCCGGCGGGATAAACGAGTGGGCCGAGCGCGGCCTGCCGGTCGTCGAGCCCGAGGGCCTGACCAAGGACCAGCGGATGCGCTACTCGCGCCACACGCTGCTTCCCGAGGTCGGGGTCGAGGGCCAGGTCAAGCTGCTCAACTCGAAGGTGCTGCTGCTCGGCGCCGGCGGGCTCGGCGCCCCCAGCGCGCTCTACCTCGCCGCGGCGGGGGTCGGCACGCTCGGCCTCGGCGGCGACGAAGGGGTCGAGGAGGGGGAACAGCAAAGCCAAGGGGG